>OMXP01000006.1 GCA_900315055.1 uncultured Lachnospiraceae bacterium | reverse complement strand
TCACGTTAACGCCCTTGGCTTCGGCTGTACTCTTCCCACTGCCGGGCGAGTTAGGGACTTTCACCCATTAGAGCGTGCGCCCGCCGGGCGCACAAAAATCCGCCCTCCCTTTCGGGAGAGCGGATCATTTCGGCGGGAGTACCCTGCCGGAGGAACCAAATTAAATCACTTCTTCTGCACGTACTTCAGGCAGTCGAGGGTGACAGCGGTGAGAATGATGATACCTTCGAAGACGAACTGCAGGTTCGTATCGATGCCGAGGATCGTCAGGGAGTAGGTCAGTGCCGTGAAGATCAGAACACCGACAACCACGCCGGAGATCTTACCGATACCACCGGTAAAGGATACACCACCGACAACGCAGGCTGCGATGGCGTCCATGTCCCAGCCCTGTCCATAAGCAGCGGAACCGGAACCGACCATGCGGCAGCACTCAAGCCATGCACCGCATCCGTAGAGGATACCTGCCATGATGAAGGCACCAAGCGTAACCTTGAAGACCGAGATACCGGAAACGGTAGCTGCTTCCGGGTTGCCGCCGACAGCGTAGAGATTCTTGCCGAACGTCGTCTTGTTCCAGATAAACCACACAATGGCGATGGCTGCAACCGCCCAGAGAATGATGGTCGGGAAGTTGCCCCACTTCGGGATGACGATCTTGGGGATCGAGCCTTCAATGGCACCGAACGACACACCCTTTGTCGCATAGGTAACCAGGCCGAAAATGATCAGCATGTTCGACATGGTCGAAATGAAGGGGTGCATCTTGAACTTTGCGGTGAAGAAACCTGCAATGCTCGTGAAGATCGTCGCGAAGATGATGCACATCACAAGAGCCATGATCAGGCGGACGCCGACCGGCTGGCCGGAGAAATCAAACGCCTTGCCGAACACCGTACCGGTATTCGGGCCTGCATGCATGATGATCGTTGCCGTGGTCATGCACATACCGACGATACGGCCGATGGAAAGATCGGTACCGGTCAGGAGAATCAGTCCCGCAACACCCAGGGCGAAGAACATACGGGGCGATGCCTGCTGCAGAATGTTCAGCACGTTGTTGAGCGTTAACAGCTGCTGCCCGCCCTTCACAATCGGTGTGATGATACACAGCGCTGCGAAGATGCAGATGATGACGATGTAAAGACCGTTATTCAGGAAGAAGGTCCTGCGGTTGAAGGTGTAGCTTCTGTTCTCTCTCTTCTGCCTCTGGTTCTGCATGAAGGTGAACTTCGAATTGCGGAGAAGATCGATCAGATGGTACTCGTAGACAAACGCCTCATGCTGCTCGGCCTTGATGTCCGAGATCTCCTTGTCATAGGCCATCTTCGCATCAAACAGACGGTTGCGCTGTACGTATTTCTCTTCGCGAAGCTCCTCGGAGTCCTTGAGCTTTGCAACCGCAGCCTCATGCTGCTTGTTCAGCTCTGCGACCTTGGCGTCGTATTTCTTCTTGGCTTCTGCCTTCTTCTCGGTGCAGCTTGCGACGACCTTGCTGTAATAATCCTTCTCGTAGTGCTCGTTGAGGTAATCTTCCGCTTCCTTGATGAGGGTATCGATCTGAGCCTTGTTCTTTTCCTCGATCTGAACGGCCTTGTCGCGCTGCGGGGTGATCTTTGCGATCTGTGCCTGTTTCTCTTCCTTGCTCAGCGAGGCATCGCGGTTGATCTTCTCGATCTGTCCGTCGAAGACAACCAGCTGATCGGTGCCGTCCTTGCGCAGAGCATCGATTTTCTTCTGAATCCCGCCGACCTTCTCATCGATCGGCTTAAGGAACTGCTCCAGTTCCTCCTGTGTTTTGATGGTGCCCATCTGTACTTCCTCCCTCTATTAGAGATATTTCGCGGACAGACGAAGGAGTTCATCCTGTGTGGTCTCCTTCGTGTTGACAATGCCGGACAGATGTCCGTTGCTCATCACGCCGATTCGGTTGGTAATACCGAGGATCTCAGGCATTTCGGAGGAGACAACGATGATCGTCTTTCCCTGCTTTGCCATCTGAATGATGAGTTCGTAGATCTCGTACTTTGCACCGACATCAATACCACGCGTCGGCTCGTCCATCATGAACACATCCGGATCACGCTCGAGCCACTTGCCGAAGATAACCTTCTGCTGGTTGCCGCCGGACAGTGCACTGATCAGATCATCGGGACCCATGCACTTCGTATGCATGGTCTTGATCTCCTGTTGCGTTGCACGGATCATCTTCGGATCGGAAAGGGCTATGCCCTGTTTGTAGTGATCCATGTTTGCGATGCAGGTGTTGAAGGTAAGATCCCCTTTCAGGAACAGGCCGTTTGCCTTGCGCTCCTCGGTGATCATTGCAAATCCGTGCTCCATGGCGTCTCTTGCGCCCGTGAAGTTGCACAGCTTTCCCTTGAAGTACACACGGCCGGAGGCTCTGGTTCTCACACCGAAGATCGTTTCGAGAAGCTCCGTTCTGCCGGCACCGACCAGACCGTACAGGCCGAAGATCTCGCCTTCCCGGACATCAAAGGTGATGTCCTGCAGATGCGGTGCAAACTTTGTCGAGAGGTTCTGGATCGAGAGAATCGGCTCTCCCGGGGTGTTGTCGACCGGCGGGAAGCGGTTGTCGAGAGAGCGGCCGACCATGGCAGCTATGAGCTCGTTCATGTTCGTCTCGCTCGTCTTCTTCTGCATGACCATGTGGCCGTCTCGAAGAACGGCGACGTCATCGCAGATCTCGAAGATCTCGTCCATCTTGTGGGAGATGTAGATCAGGGAAATTCCCTGCGCCTTGAGCATGCGCATCATGGCGAAGAGCTTGTTGACCTCACGCACCGTCAGTGAGGAGGTCGGCTCATCGAGCACGATGATCTCGGAATTGTAGGAAATGGCCTTTGCAATCTCGCACATCTGCCTCTGGGAGACGGACATGTTGCGCATCGGCTGCGTCAGGTTGACGGTCATGCCAAGACGGCGGAACAGCTCTGCTGCTTCCTTTCTCATCTTGCTCTCATCGACCATGCCGCCCTTTGTCTTCGGATACCGGCCAAGGAACAGGTTGTCGGTCACCGAGCGGTCAAGGCACTGGTTCAGCTCCTGGTGCACCATGGCCACACCGTTTTCCAGTGCGTCCTTTGGGCCGGAGAAGTTCACTTCCTTGCCGTTCAGAATGATCGTGCCCTCGTCCTTCTGGTAGGTACCGAACAGGCATTTCATCATTGTCGACTTGCCTGCGCCATTCTCCCCCATCAGACCCATCACGGTGCCGCGGCGCACATCAAGATTGATATGGTCCAGCACGCGGTTTCTTCCGAAGGATTTGCACATGCCGCGGATCGACAGAACGATATCATCAGCCATGTGAATCACCTCATTCTTTTCTTTTGCTGCTTCATTTTCAGAAAAAGATAAGGGAGACTGTGCATCTCCCTTATCCTGCTTTCAATCAGTGCTCAGAGCCTGACATTCAGGACTACTGAGAAAGGATCGAAGTATAAGATGCCGCGTTATCGGTCTTCACCATGTTGATTGCGAATGCATCATACTGGTCCGGATTGCCGAGGCGGTTCGTGATGTTGGACTCGGTCTGGCCATCACCGCCGATGTACTCGACGTTGAGGTTCAGAAGGTCGTCGTAGTTCTGAAGCAGAGGCTCGTAGGTGGATCCAAGGAAGTTATCAGCTGCATTGTAGATGTCGAGCCATACGTTCTTGGTCGGGTGAGCCGTTGCATCGAGCTGGTTGGAAACATCTGCCAGGGTCTTGGTTGCATCCGTGAAATCCTGATAGTTGTCAGCCGTAACAGCGACGTTCAAAGCGTAGTAGCTTCTCTCGTCCTCAACATACTTGTAGGAGTCGGACGGAAGAACATTGCCTGCATCATCAGCAGTGCCGATACCGGTATCGATGTCAACACCGTCGAGAGCGTTACGAAGAACACGCAGTGTCAGATAAGCCTGCACATCGGTGTGCTGGGAAATGGTTCCGCCATAGCCCTCAGCGATTGCTGCGACTGCATCGGAGTTTGCATCATATCCGAAGGTCGGAACGCCGTTGTCCTTGCTCCATGCATTGAACATTGCCATGCCCATGCCATCGTTATTGGAGACAACGATATCAATCTGATCACCAAGGCTCGAAGCCCAGGTTCCGATTGCGTTACCTGCGGTAGCTGCGTCCCAGGTAGCACCTGCGGAGTTCTTCATCTCCTGAGATGCCAGTTCACGAACCGTGTAGGTCTTGCCGTTCAGATCAATGGAGCCATCCTGAACATCGGTAGCCGTGCCGTCAGCGTTCGTGCCGATCGGGTTGGAATCAATCGCACCGTCCGTCTCAACTGCAGTACCAAGTGCAGAACGGACACCTCTCGTTCTTGCGACGGAGTCGTTATGTCCGACATCGCCGATTGCCAGAACGTATCCGATGATGCCATCGCCGTTGCGATCGATCGTATCGGCATGAGCCTCGATGTAATCCTTGATCATCTGGCCCTGCAGCTCAGCGCCCTGGTTCGCATCGAATCCGACGTAGTAGGTATCCTTGTTGAAGTTCAGAGCATCCATATCGAGCTCGCCGGTAGAGGAGTTCGAAGGCTGGCGGTTGAACCAGACAACGGGCTTATCCTTGTTGGCAACCGTGCCGTCAGAGGAAGCAGCTGCCTCGGTGGTAGCAGTGGTATCTGCAGCGGTCGAAGTCTCAGCTGCAGCAGTGGTCGATGCAGTGGAAGCAGCCCTGTCCGACGAAGAGGAAGAAGAACTTCCGCAGGCGGTAAGCGATGCAGCCAGAACGGCGCACATCAGTAATGCAACTTTCTTTTTCATGTAATACCTCCCAAATAATTTTCCGGTTCCACACCGGATTTCTTGAACTGTTCTCATTGTATGGCACAAATCTGACGATCGAAAGAGTAAAAACTTGGTGATTTCGTGTCAGTTCGCACAAAATCCTGCGAGGCCGTCTTCGCAGGTGCTAGCATTTTTTTGTCAGTTTGCTGTGCTTTTGCAAGTTTGTCCTGTTGCATTTTAGGTTTTTTGCGCATTCCGGGAACTGCGTCTATAATAAGCATCAGTTTGGAAATGAGGAGTTAACAAAAGCCCCATGCGACTTTCAAAAAACCGTCAGAAATGGATCGTGCTGTTCTTTCTTGCCGCCCTTGCCGCGGCAAGCGCTCTCACGATCTTTATTTATTTAAGGAAGCTCTCTGTCATCGAGAGCGCATCGTCTGCCCAGGAGACCTATAACAGGCGCTATGCCTTTGTCGGTGATCTCACAAAGCCGGAGCTCGATCCGATCTACAAGGCAGCCTACGACTATGCAAGGCAGAACGGCAATTACGTGGAGCGCACCGGTGAGGGAATGAACCGGACCTACACGGTCTCCGAGCTCCTGAATATGGCAGCCTGTTCCGGGGTGGATGGGATCATCGTCGATGCGAATGACTCCGAACAGATGCGGGATGCCATCAACGATGCCTCCGATACGGGAATTCCCGTGGTGTGCATCGGCACCGATTCCTACGGGGCAAGGCGCACCTCCTATGTCGGCATCTCCTACTATGATCTCGGACAGGAGTACGGGCGAAGGATTGCCGAGCTCAGGACCGATACCGTGCAGATGGTCATGATTCTTTTAAGTCCGAACGACCGCACCAACTCCCAGAACATGGTTTACCTCGGCATCATCGACTACATCCGCTCTGCGGGGCTTTCCGGCAGCTTTTCCTTTGAGACATACCAGCCGGGCGACGGCTCTGCCTTCTCGAGTGCCGAGGCCGTGACCGACATCATCTCGAGCTATTCTCTGCCTCCGATTCTGGTCTGCCTCGACGAGACGATCACCACGGCAGTCTGCCAGGGGCTCTCGGATGCCGGAAAGACCGGAACTGCTGTCCTTGGCTATTCCTTTAATGACACCATCTCCCAGGCGATTGAAAACGGCACCGTCGTGGAGACCGCAACGCTCTCCGCAGAACAGGTAGGCCCTTCCGCTGTTGCATGCCTCGACGATGACATCGAGCGCGGCTCTGCCAAGAGCTCCGTCCCTGTAAATCTCGTGGTCATCACCAGGGACAACCTGAAAGACTATGAGGGGGCAGATGATGAAACGCAGAACTAAATTTCTCCCCTCTCTTTCCATCTATGCAAAATTTGCGCTGACGCTTCTGCTCTCCTTTTCCCTCATCTTTCTCGCAGATCTTGCGCTCTTCTATTCGATCAACCAGACACTGACTGCCATCGACGACGTCTACGACTCGAACCGGCGGCTGAATGTCATGTCGGATACGCTGAGCAACCTCGAGCAGAACCTGACCGACTACCTGAACACGAATTCCCAGGAGGCAAAGGACTCCTATGCGGCCAACTACAATTCCTTTTCCGACGAGATTGACGCCCTTCCCTCTCTCTTTGAGACAACCGGTGCGGATCTGAAGACAAAGTCACTGGCAGCTGATGTCACGGCGATGTCGCGCTCGTATCTTGGCGCCTGTGATCTTACCTATGCCGCAAAGGAGGAGCGGAACATTCAGCTCTACCGTCAGTACTACGACGAGTCGGAGACCATTCTCTCCTATCTGCAGTCGAGCCTGTATGCGCTGAACAACCGGCAGCTGCAGAGCAACTCGTCCAATTACGCGCTCTTCTCGACAACGTTCCACTCACTGGAAGTGACGTCCTTCCTGATTCTTGCCCTCGTCGGTGCGGCCGTGGTATCCCTCCTGCTGTTCCTCACCCACAGCATCACGGAGCCTCTGCAGGAGCTCTCGGAGGCCGCAGATGAGGTCTCCCGCGGAAGTTTCAATCTCGATCCGATACCGATCCGCTCGGCAGATGAAGTCGGCGTCGTCACAAATGCCTTCAACGAGATGGTGATCTCCATCCGCGGTTATATTCAGAAGCTTCGGGAATCCATGGAGCATGAGCAGAAGATGAAGGAGGAGACCCTCCTCATGGACACGCATCTCAAGGAGGCGCAGCTCAAGTATCTGCAGGCGCAGATCAATCCGCACTTTCTCTTCAACACCCTGAATGCCGCCGTGCAGCTGGCGATGATGGAGAAGGCGCCGCGCACCTACAAGTACCTGCAGAATGTCGCCCAGTTCTTCCGCACAAAGACCAACCGGGAAAATCAGGTGACGACGCTTCGCGATGAGATCGCCCTCGTCGATACCTATCTCTACATCATCAACGTGCGCTACGCCGGGGCATTTTCCTATGAGAAATTTCTCGACGAGGACCTGAACAGCGTGGAGATGCCGAGCATGATTCTGCAGCCGATCGTCGAGAACGCCATCAATCACGGTCTGAGGGACATGGAGGGCGGAAGCGGAAAGATCACCCTCTCCACCTATGAGACGGGAAAGAGCATTACGATCTCGGTCAGGGACAACGGAAAGGGCATGACTTTGGAGGAGCTCGAGAAGGTGCGGCAGGGAAAGGTATCCCCGCACCAGAAGGGCGATGAGACAAACGGAGTCGGCCTTGCAAACGTCGTGGAGCGCTTAAAGCTCTTCTATCACTGTGACAGCAGCGACGACGTCTTTGACATCACGAGTGCGGGACCGGGAAAGGGAACCGAGGTTCTTCTGTACATCCCGGCAGACACGGAAGAAGAGAAAGGAACTGTTCATGTATCGGATACTGATCGCTGATGATGAGGGACTCTCCATCAATTCCATGACCTATATGCTGGATGAGGCCTTCGGGGATTCCTGTGAAATCCGGACCGCACAGACCGGTCGCGCCGTGATCGAGATCGCCGAGACCTTTCATCCGGACATTGCGGTGATGGACATCCGCATGCCCGGGATCAACGGAATCGAGGCGATCCGGGAGATCAAGAAGATCTCTCCCCAGACCCTCTACCTGGTTGTTACGGCCTATGACACCTTTGACTACGCAAGGGAAGCCATCGATCTCGGAGTCGAGCGATACCTCTCGAAGCCCCTCGACAAGGACGCCTTTATCAGTGCCGTCTCGGAGGCGATGAAGAAGATCGACCGGGAAAAGGAGAGGCGAAGCTCGAACCTGAAGACAAGAGAAAAGCTCGAGACCGTGGTCCCGATGATCGAGAGCGGGTTCGTGCTCTCGCTTCTTCTGCAGGATCCGGTGATGGAGGACATCAACCGGTACCGGAGTCTTCTGGAGATTCAGGAAAACTTCGGGTACATCATCCTCATTGAATGCGGCGACGAGGAGGAAAAGGGATCCCGGGAGCTTGGCAACCCGATCGGTTCCGGCATCCGCATCCAGAAGTACGCATCCTATATCCGGGATGCCTTAAAGAGCCGGATTCCCAGAGCCGTAATCGGACAGATCTCGATCAATCAGCTGCCCGTCTTCGTCCCGAGTGCCGAGGAACACCAGAGCTACGCCGAGCGCACGAAGACGATTGAGAGCTGTGAGTCGCTCGTCCGGGCCCTTACCGAGTACACCGGCGTTTCCTTCCGGATCGGAATCGGCACCGTGCACCCCATCGCCAAGGAGGCGCTCTCCTACTCCGAGGCCAAGCGCTCCCTGCACTTTGGCTCCGGTCCCGTTTCCCATGCGGACGATCTCGCGCTCTCCTGTGTCTATGAGGCGGATTACCCGGTGGATCTCGAGCGGGAGCTGTTTGAGAAGGTGCAGGCAGGTGATGAGGCGGGAGCCGGAAAGGCCGCCGATTCGTTTTTCAACTGGATGGAGGACACGCAGCTGCCCGCCGAGGAGGACTCCGTGCGCCTGAAGGTCCTGGAGTTCGTCCTCTTTGCCGAGCACACCGCCTACGCCGAGGGCAGCATGGGCGAATACCGGTTCAACTCCCGAAGCGACTACCTGCGCTTCATCGAAACCGCCGACATAGAGCAGCTTCATCTCTGGTTCGTCTCCCACATCACACAGGCAACGAGGAAGATTGCGGGCAAGGGCGAGGCACACGCGGGCAGTGTCATCGATGAGGCAAAAGCGTACATCTGCGCCAATTACCAGAGGGATCTGGGGCTCGAGGAGGTCTCAAAGGCCGTGAATATCTCGCCCTATTATTTCAGCAAGCTCTTCAAGGAAAAGACCGGAACGACCTTTGTCGAGTACCTGACGAGGCTTCGGATCGAAAAGGCCGCACAGATGCTGGAGGATCCCGGTAACAGTGTCCGCGACATCTGCTATGCGGTGGGCTATCAGGATCCGAATTACTTCAGCCGTATCTTCAAGCGCTCGACGGGGCTCACCCCCTCGGAGTACCGGCAGCAGAAGCAGGGAGGCTGAAAGATGCGGGGATTATCGGAAAGACAGCAGCAGATCCTCACGTATCTCACAACCTGCAGGACAGAGAGAGGCTACACGCCGAGCATCCGGGAGATCGGAGATGCGGTGGGGCTCTCCTCCCCGGCAAGCGCCCTGCGGCAGCTGAAGATTCTCGGGGAGAAAAGACTTATCGAGCGGACGGCCGGGAAGGCAAGGTGCCTGAAGATCCGCATGAAGAAGGATCTTTTGCATCTCTTCCCGAGGATATTGTTCTTCTACCCGTGATGAACGGGAAGGGACGGACCTTTCCGGTGCGCAAGGCAGACCTTCCGGAACACGGAAAAGCGGACGACTGCGTTGTTCTGCAGTCGCCCGTTTCGGTTTCCTCATTCGGTATTCTGAAAGGCTCACTCGTCCTTGTCTGCTGCCGCCTCAAAGAGGAGCACGCCCTCTATGCGGTATTTGACCAGGGGCATCTTTCCTTTTCCCCAAAACCCGCCACGAAAGCGGTTCTTGGTTTTGTCTTTGCCGTCTACTCGAGAGTCTGAGGATCCACCTCTTTCCCGTCTCTCCAGATGCGCTCGAGGTCGTAGAGCAGGCGGTTCTTCTGATCAAAGATGTGGACGATGACGTCGCCGTAGTCCAGAAGGACCCAGTTGGCGGCATCATACCCCTCTATCTGCTTGATGCCATGTCCTGCACGGCCCAGCTTTTCCTGGACGGAATCCGCCAGTGCCTGAATCTGGGAGCGGTTGGTGCCGCCGGCAATCACGAAGTAGTCCGCAAGCACCGAGACCTCACTGATGTCAATCACGCGGATGTCCACCGCCTTGCGGTCCTCCAGCGCCTCGATGACGAGTTTTGTCATTTCCCTGGAATCCTGTTCCATTATGGTCTGTTCTCCTTCTCGCAGTAGTATTCGTACGTGCGCTTTGTCATGGGGTCAATCTCCTTGCCGGTAGTCGACAGGTACTGCAGGGTATCCGACAGGATCTGAATGAGACACTGATCGATGTTCTCGAATGCCAGTGTCCGCACGCGGTCGAGATTCGGCGCGCTGTTTCGTCCGGGCTCCATGTAGTCGGCGATGAAGATGATCTTCTCAAGAAGCGTCATCGAAGGTTCCCCGGTCGTGTGATACTGAATGGCCTTCAGAATCTCCGGATCCGTCACCCCGTACTTTGTCCTTGCAAGCACCGTCCCCGCCTTGGAATGAAGAAGGGCTCCGTTTCCCTTCTCATACTTCGTGATCGGTATGCCGCCCTCATTGCAGAGCTTTTCCATGTCCGAAACGTCCAGGTATTTGGCACAGTCGTGCAGAAGTCCCGCCGTCTCCGCCTTATGCATGTCGGCCCCGTAACGCTCTGAGAGGGATGTGGCCGTAAACGCGACTCCCAGCGTGTGAATAAAGCGGGAGTACTTCAGTTCCTTCTCCAGCGTTCTGCACAGATCGAGCCGTTCCTTGTCCTTTGCCACAGCACTGTTCTCCTTCTTATCTGTCACGATACAGGCCTCTACTTTCGATGTCAAGCCGCACGGCATCCGGCACCAGGTACCTTATGGAATCTCCCCTTGCCACCCGTTTCCGGATGTCCGTGGATGAAATCTCGACGCTGCGCGCGGGAATTACAAGGATGTTTGCCCCGTACCGGTCCTTGAGCTGTGCAATTCTCTTTTGCAGGACCTCCTCCGGAACCTCGTCCCGCCTTACCTGCACGAGCACCGTGCACAGGCGGAAGACATCCTCCGGATCCTTCCAGAGATCCATCTGCACCAGCGTATCTGCGCCGACAATGTAATAAAGTTCATCGGCCGGATATTCCTCATGAAGGCAGCGCAGTGAATCCACCGTGTAGGTATTTCCGGGGCGGTTGGTCTCGATGTCGGAGACCAGAAGTCTTGGGTTTCCCTCTGCCGCAAGGCAGGTCATCTCATATCTTGTTTTTGCATCGGTCACGTGCTGTCCGTCCTTGAAATAGGACGTACCGGTTGGAAGGAGAATGACCCGGCTAAGTCCGGCAGCGTCCATAGCCTCTTCTGCAAGGATCAGGTGTCCTGTGTGGATGGGATCAAAGGTCCCGCCCAGAATCCCCGTCTTCATGGCAGTTCGATCTTCGGGCTGTCCTTGCTTTTCCGGTACAGGATGAACTTTCGCCCGATGACCTTCACGAGTTCCGCATGGGCTCTCTTCGAGAGCTTGTCCGCCGCAACGTCCACCTCGTCCGGGCAGGACTTCTGCACATTGACCTTGACGAGCTCTCTGGTGTTGAACGCCTCCTCAAGGCTGTTCAGCGCCTGCGGATTGACGCCCGCCTTGCCGACATTGACCACGGGGTCGAGGTCGGCTGCAAGGCCGATGAGATAGGATCTCTGTTTGCTGGTTAACATATGTCTTTACCCTTCGAAATATTCAAATGTATGGCCGTAGAGACGGACAATGTCGCCCTCCTTGCAGCCAAGTTCCTTGAGTTTGTCGTTGATGCCATTGTCTTCCATGAAGCGCTGCAGGAAGGCCAGGCCCTTCTCGGTGTCGAGGTTCGTGTAGCCGAGCATCTTCTCGATGCGGGGCCCCTCCACCGCATACATCTCGTTCTCCTCGTCGTAGAAGACAGAGAACGGTTCGTCGCCAAGGTTTGTCAGATCCGTCTCCGGATTGAACTCCTGTGCGTAGACGATCTCATCCTTCGGAAGCTTCGAGAGTTCTTCCGAGACCGCATACATGAGCTCCTTTACGCCCTTTCCAGTCACCGCGCTGATCTCAAAGACCCGGTATCCCTTCGGCTCGTAGGCCTTTCTGATGCGCTCCACGGGATCCTCGTCTGTCCCCCGGATTTCCGCCGGGATCAGATCCGTCTTGTTTGCGGCGATGAGCTGCTTCTTCTTTGTCAGATCGATGCTGTAGCGGTCCAGCTCGTGGTTGATCTTCTCGATATCCTCCACCGGATCGCGGTCCTCGGATCCTGCGGCATCCACGACATGGATCAGGATCTTGCACCGCTCGATGTGCTGGAGGAACTCATGGCCGAGTCCCGCACCGTCTGCGGCGCCCTCGATCAGTCCCGGGATATCCGCCATGACAAAGCCGTTAGCACCGTCGAGATCCACGACACCGAGGATGGGCTGCAGGGTTGTGAAGTGGTAATTGGCAATCCTCGGCTTTGCATTGGACACCATGGAGAGCAGGGTCGACTTGCCGACGTTCGGATAGCCGACAAGACCGACGTCCGCAATGACCTTGAGCTCCAGGATGACCTCAAGGCTTACCGACGGCTGTCCCGGCTGGGCGTATTTCGGGGCCTGCATCGTCGGCGTTGCAAAGTGCTGATTGCCGTTTCCGCCATGTCCTCCCTTCAGGACGACATAGCGCTGCGTCTTTCCGGACATGTCGACGATGACCTTGCCGGACTCCGCCTCCCTCACGACCGTTCCCTCCGGGACCTTGATGACAAGATCCTGACCGTCCCGGCCGTGCATGTTTTTCTTCTTTCCGTCCTCGCCGTTTTCTGCGGCATACCGGCCGCGGTGGCGGAAATCACCGAGGGTGTTCAGTCCCTTGTCCACCTGAAAGATGACGCTTCCGCCGTTTCCGCCGTCTCCTCCGTCAGGACCTCCTGCCGGAACGAACTTCTCTCTTCGGAAGGAGACATGGCCGTCGCCGCCCTTACCGCTCTGTATGATGATTCTGGCCTTATCTGTAAACATCTGTTCTCCTTTCCGGTAAAACAAATGCTCCGGACAACCCGTAAGCAGGGTTCATCCGGAGCATCGCCAAATCTTCGATCAGTCTTTTGCTTCGACAGGGTGGACAGAAGCTCTCTTCCCATCCTTGCCGACGCGCTCATAGCGAAGGACGCCATCAGCCGTTGCAAACAGTGTGTCGTCCCCGCCGATTCCGACGTTGACACCGGGGTGGATCCTGGTTCCGCGCTGTCTGTAGATGATGTTGCCGGCCTTGACGAACTGTCCGTCTGCCTTCTTGGCACCCAGTCTCTTGGAGTTGGAATCACGACCGTTCTTGGTGGAGCCCATTCCTTTGTGGTGCGCGAAGAACTGAAGGTTTAAGTCTAACATGCGTTTACCTCCTTGATCTCGTAGGTCAGATACTTTTTTCCGTACTGCGACGATATCCATTCGAGTCCGTGGACCATGCAGTCCATGAGGAAATTCGCCTTTTCTGTCGGATCGGCGTTGAAGTTGACGGTAATGTCTCCTCCATTCACCGCATCGTAATCCACATCGATGTCCTCATGCAGGAGATCCTGCAGGCAGTTCACGGTGTTGATGACGATGGCCGAGACACCCGCGCAGACGATATCCTCGCCTTCCTCGGCATATCCCGTATGGCCCTGACAGGTAAAGGAACGAAAATGGCCGTCCTTCGTCCGGAAAATCTGTACCCTTGTCATTTGTTCCTGCTTAGTTGTTGATCTTCTCGATCTTGACACGCGTATAAGCCTGTCTGTGACCGTTCTTCTTGTGGTTGCCCGTCTTCGGCTTGAAGTGATAGACCACAACCTTCTTTGCTCTGCCCTGATCCATGACCGTAGCAGTTACGGTAGCATTGGCAACATCGCTGGCAACCTTTAAGGCGTCATCGCTGCTGACTGCAAGGACCTGGTCAAAGGTGACCTCGTTTCCGACCTCGGCATTGAGCTTCTCAACGTCAATGACATCTCCCTCGGAAACCTTGTACTGTTTTCCACCAGTCGCGATAATAGCGTACATCTTGGTACCTCCTTCTTGATAAACTCGCTGATTACGGCCGGCAGTTACCTGCCCGTTCGCGTACGGCCGTGGGTACCTCCACGCCGGCACATACAGCCTCATCATGCGGCATACCTGATGATTAAACCATCGCGTGCCCTGTTTGTCAAGGGATTTTTTGGTGACTTTACAGGTTCTGTGTGGTATCTTTCTTCTTAATAATGTTTCCTTTGAAAAGGAGTACAGCCGTGACAGATTTTAACACGTATCGCTTCGGCTTTGTAGGTCTCGGACTCATCGGAGGTTCGATTGCACGGGCCATCCGGAAGGCCTTCCCCAAAGCCGTGATCATTGCCTTTAACCCTTCCGCGGACTCTCTTCGGGAGGCCATCGCAGACGGGGTCGTCAACAGCGGCCGCTCGTCGGACGAGGTTCCGGTGGGACACCCGTTTGCCGGTCAGGACTTTGCTGACTGCGACATCATCTTCCTGTGCGCGCCGGTACAGAAGAATGCCGAAAACCTGAAGGAATTAAAGCCTTATCTTACGGAGCATGCGATTGTCACCGACATCGGCAGCACCAAGCGCGATATCCACGCCCATGTCCGGGAGCTTTCCCTTTCTTCGTACTTTATCGGCGGCCATCCGATGACAGGCTCCGAAAGGACCCGCTATCGCAACTCCAAGGCCTCCCTTCTGGAAAACGCCTACTATATCCTGACACCGGAGCCGGAAGCGGGAGACGAAAGAACCCAGGTGATGACAGAACTTGTCAAGTCCCTGCGGGCACTGCCGATCGTCGTTCCCTGCGAGAAGCACGATTATACGGTGGCCGCCATCTCCCACGTCCCGCACGTCATCAGCGCGGCGCTTGTGAACCTTGTTCAGGATTCCGATTCCGAGGATCACCTGATGAAGCTTCTTGCCGCCGGCGGCTTCAAGGACATCACGAGAATCTCGTCCTCCTCCCCTGTCATGTGGGAGCAGATCTGCCTGACAAACGGCGACAACATCGTTTCTCTCCTTGACGACTATATCGCATCCCTTACGGACATCCGGGACAGGATCCGGGAAAAGGAGGGGGATCCGATCTTTACGTTCTTCGACCGCGCACGGAACTACCGTGAGGGCTTCAACGAGACCGGAAGAGGTTCCATCCAGCCGCTCTATACCATCAGAGTCGACATTGCCGACCGTCCGGCTTCCCTTGCCGAGGTGGTCACGCTCCTTGCCGTCAATGCGATCTCCATCAAGAACGTCGGCATCACCCACAACCGCGAGTATGCCGAGGGTGTCCTGCAGGTCGAGTTCTACATGGACAAGGACCGCGAGAAAGCCATTGAGATCCTGACGCTTCGTGGATTTCACGTCTATCACTAGAAAGGAAAAACGCCATGTCCATGATGATTGAAAAAGCCTCTGCCCTGCACGGCACGCTGTCAATTCCGGGAGACAAGTCCATCTCCCACCGCGCTGTCATGTTTTCCTCGATCGCCGAGGGGACAACGCACATCTCGAACTTTCTGACCGGGGCGGACTGTCTCTCGACGATCTCCTGCTTTCGAAGACTTGGCGTCTCCATCACGCAGGATGGATCGGACGTCACCGTAACCGGAAGGGGCATGCACGGCCTTGTGCCGGAGAGCTCCCCCGTTCTTCTTGATACCGGAAACAGCGGGACAACGACGAGAATCCTCTCCGGAATTCTCGCGCCTCAGCCTTTCGTCTCTGTTCTCTCCGGCGATGAGTCCGTAAACCGCCGTCCCATGAAGCGCATCATGGAGCCGCTTTCCCTCATGGGCGCAAGGATCCGTAGTATCAACGGCAACGGCTACGCGCCGCTTGAGATCACAGGCGGACCCCTCCACGGCATCACCTATCACGCAAAGGTTGCCTCCGCCCAGGTCAAGAGCGCCGTTCTTCTTGCAGGCCTCTATGCGGACGGCAGCACCACCTTCACCGAGCCTGCAAAGAGCAGGGACCACACGGAGCGCATGCTGACCGCCTTTGGAGCGAAGGTCGTAAGCGGTGAGGGCAATGCCGTCACCGTAACGCCTGCCGAGGATCTGTACGGCGCCGATGTCGTCGTTCCGGGCGATATTTCGTCTGCCGCCTACTTTATCGCGGCAGGACTTCTGGTTCCGGGCTCGGAGGTTCTCCTTAAAAACGTCGGCATCAACCCGACGCGCGACGGGATTCTGCGCGTTGCAAGAACGATGGGCGGAGATGTCGAGGAGGTTAATGTCGTGAACGCCCCGGAGCCCTACTGCGACCTCATTGTCAGATCTTCCTCTCTTCACGGGACCGT
Source organism: uncultured Lachnospiraceae bacterium (assembly GCA_900315055.1). Classification (GTDB taxonomy): domain Bacteria; phylum Bacillota; class Clostridia; order Lachnospirales; family Lachnospiraceae; genus CAG-791. The sequence continues at coordinate 47,192 of OMXP01000006.1, read as the reverse complement.
GATCGAGGGGGATCTGATCCCGACGCTCATCGATGAGCTTCCCGTCATCGCCGTCATGGCGGCAATGGCCGAGGGGACCACCGTGATCCGGGATGCGGCAGAGCTCAAGGTCAAGGAGTCGAACCGGATTGATACCATGACGGAGGGACTTCGCGCCATGGGCTGTGACATTACGCCGACAGACGACGGCATGATCATCTCCGGCGGGAAACCGCTCCAAGGGGCAAAGATCAGAACGTTCGAGGATCACCGTGTGGCAATGAGCTTTGCCATTGCAGGCCTTGTCGCGGACGGGGAAACCGTTCTTGACGACGAGAGATGTGTCAGGATCTCCTATCCCGCCTTCTTTGAGGACCTGCAGAGCCTGGAGCGCTGACATGAGCATCTATGTGACCGGAGACACCCACGGGTATCTTGCGCAGATTCTGCAGATCGAGCAGTATGCCGGTGCCGAATTAAAGGAAGGGGACTACCTTCTGATCTGCGGGGACTTCGGCTTTGTCTTCCTCTGCGATGAATTCGAAAAGGAAGCCCTGTTCGAGCTCTCCTGCCGCCCGTACACGATTCTCTTTGTCGACGGGAATCATGAGAACTTCCCGGCGCTGTTCCGGTATCCGGAGCGCACCTGGAACGGCGGCAGAATCCACAGGATCCGCGACAACATCTTTCACCTCATGCGTGGACAGGTCTTTACGATCGAGGGGAAGACGTTCTTTACCTTCGGCGGTGCCGCAAGCATCGACAAAAAGGAGCGCACACCCGGTCTTTCTTGGTGGAAGGAGGAGATCCCGGGTGAAGAAGAATACAGGGAAGCTGTAAAGAACCTGAAACAGCATCACATGCGTGTCGACTACATCGTGACCCACACAATGCCGGACCACCTGATCCAGGCATACCTCAAAGGCAGGACCCCTGCCCTTCTTCCGGACAGGGATCTTACCGCCTTCCTCGAGACCATCTGGCGGGGCGTCTCCTTCTCCCACTGGTACTGCGGCCATTGGCACGATGATACGGACGAGCTCGATCCCAGGTTTTCGATGCTCTGGTACGATGTGAAGAAGATACCGGAAGATACAGACCTCGAGTAACCTGAATGCAAAAAACAGGCTCCTGTGCGGAGCCTGTTTTTGTTTGCCTTATTCTGCTGTGTATCCCTTTACAGAGGAAGCCTACTGCACCTCAAACGCACCGAGGGACGCATCGTTTGCGCCGTAGTCGTAGAGCGTGTAGGTGTCGCGGTTGAACCTGGACAGATCCTCGGAATAATCCGAGATCGTGGTCTCCCGAAGGAATCCCAGGTCATCGTAATAATAGTCCTTTCTCGTGTACAGGGAACCGTCAAGCGCAGAGGTCTTCGAAGCCACCGTGCCGTCCTCGTTGTACGCATACGAGAGGATGTAGGTATCGGTGGTGTTCTGCATGGTCTCCTGCACGAGCTGTCCCGCATCATTGTAGGTAAAGGTGCGCTGTGCCATGACCGAGAGCTTTCCGTCCACCGTCATGACCTTCGAGGTCACCGCCTCGATGGCATCGTTGTAAAAACCGATGCGGACCTTGTCGGATGCGGCCTTCGGATTGAGCTTGTTGATGCCGATCTCCTCAAGGACAAGCTTTCCGCTCTCATCATAGACGGGCTTGATCGTCCACGGGACGTTTCTCTTGCGGCCGCTCTTCTGGAAGACGATTCGTGTTGCCTCGATGTTCCCATCCGGCGTTGTCTCATAGGTGTAGTCCGCGGTACCGGACAGGACGCCGTTCTGGTAGATCGACATCGTCCTGGAATCCGGCAGTCCGTCCTTACCGAGCTGATAGGTATAGGAGGTGTAGCTTCCCGTATCGATTTCTCCCGAGTCGAGGAGCGTGCCGTAGGATAACTGCAGCCACTCCTGTCCGGTCGGATCCTGGAAACCGGTCTCATAGGATTCCGTGCCGACAAGAGCATCCGTCGATGCATCATACGTGTTCGAAATCATCTTCTGATAGGTTGTATTGCCGTAGATTGCGGTGGTTCCGGCTGCCTGTACCGGCAGCATCAGCATCCCGGCGCCAAGAATGGCCCCTGCCATTCCGGCAGTGAGTTTCCTTCCAAATCGATTCATCGTTCTTCCCCTTTCTCAGATCATGCAAAACCTTGCTGAAGACAGTAAGATTTTACATATACTGATCATTTTAGGACCAACGGTCAGGAAGTACAATTCAAAAGGGAAGAAATTGTGGAGATACGGGTAAATTTTGTCGCTATGCACAGCAGTTTGCGAAATCTTTTGGCATTTTACCCACGGCTTTTCGGCCCTCCTCCGAAGGAGGATGAGCTGCTTCCCGACGTTGAGGAAATTCCGGAGACCTCAACGGTCATCGTCTCGTCTCCCGCACGTAAGGTATACGTGCCCTCTGCAAGAAGCGAACTGGAGAAGACAACGGACGAGATATCCTTTGCCGGCGTATAGGTGAGGATTTCATTCCCGTCCGCATCCCTGAGGGTGACCTCTGTCCCTGCGCTTACGGTATCGTCTAGGTAGACCAGCACCGAGTACTGGGTCGAGGAGTCCGAGAATGTCACCGCCATGTCGGAGGATCCGCCGGCTATCACGGTGCCTCCCGTGATCACAGCTTCCGACCCGACATCAAGTGCACCGTTTCCCGCACCGTCCGGGCCGTCCACGATGATGATGCCGCCGTCGATGTACAGCGCCCCGTTGCTGTCAATGCCGTCGCCTTCCGCATCGATGCAGATATCGCCCCCGCTGATGCGGATGTAGGAACCGTCATCCTCCGTCTGGCCGCCACCGCCGCCCATGCGGGTCGGTGTAACCGATACCGTTTCGGATTCCGCCTGCTCCGGGGCTTTTCCGCCTCCAGGTCCCCCTCCGGGTCCCCCCTGCGGCATTGTGCCCTGCATCTCCTGGCCGGAGCCAGTCGAGGCATTGAGGCCGTCATCGTCCGATACCACCCGGATTGTGCCGCCCGTGATGTCAATGGAGTCGCCTTCCAGCCCCTCATAGGACTTCGTGACATCGATCACACCGTCCGTCACGTACAGGGCCGTTGCCGCGTGGATCCCGTCATCCCCGGAGGAGATGGTAAGTCTTCCGCCGCAGATGTAGATATAGCCCTTGCCGTCATCGTCCTCATTTCCCGTGTGAAGGCCGTCATCCTCTGCCGTGATCGTAAGATCCCCGCCGGAAATGCGGATCGAGTCGTTGGCCGCAATTCCCTTGCCGGCCGCCGTGATCTCATAGGTGCCGTCCGTGATCTTTACGTCGTCCTTCGAGACGATCGCATGGTCATAGCCTGCATTCATGCGAAGCGTCCCGCTCCCGTTGAAGGTCAGCGTGCACAGAGAAAAGATCACGCCGTCGAGGTTCTGCTCCACGTCCTCTTCCTGGGCATAGGCTTCTCCGGTATCGGACAGCGTATTCTCAGTGCCGTCCGCGAGAGTGACAAACACCTTGTCCGCGCTCTTTACAAGAATACAGGGACCGTCATCGTTCGTGAGTGTCAGACCGTCCAGGACAAGCTGGACCTTATCCTCGTCCCCGCAGTCGATGACGATCTGTCCGTCGCTGCAGGTGCCGGAAAGAACATAGGTGCCGGCTTTTGTGATGGTCAGAGTGGTGCCGGATACCTCTGCTCCGTCCCCGCTGACAGTTACGCCATCGTCTGTAAAGGAGATCGTCACCGCACTCTCTTCGTCCCAGGAACTGTCCTGATCCCGGTCGGTGAACTGATCGTTTGTGTCAATGTCGGAGACAGGCGTTTGAAGGTCCGTATCCGTTCCGTCCTGTGTGTTCTCCTGTCCGGTATCCGCAAGTTCTTCCGCAGTTACACCGGAAGTTTCTGCAGCAGAGTCCGTACTCTGTGCCGACTGCGTGCATCCGCAAAGCGTCAGGGCAGCAGTCATAAGAAGCAGAATGGTTTTTCGTTTCATGACGTTTATCCTTTCTCAGAGTTCGTTTTCCGTGTGATCCACCGGCCTTGAGCAGACGATCTCCAGGTTTCCGTTGCGGCATCGCATCTCGTCCATCATCTGGTGCAGGGAGCTGTCCTTCCGAAGAACGATGTTGTAGGTGAGCTTGTAGAGACTTCCCATGCCTGTCGTCCGCACATCGACAAGTTCTGCCTTCTCCGTGTACCGGTTCAGGATGTCGTCAAAGGCTCCCTCAAAGTCCAGGGACTCCGGCACCGTGATCTTCAGCTGCCGCCCGCCCTTTTCCGGATCCTCAAAGGGGAGCTTCAGAAGAAGGAGATAGACTGCCATGACAATGACAGCAAACAGGACGGCGATCGCAAGATAGCCCATGCCGGTTGCAAGACCGACGGCCATCGTGAGGAAGATCGCCGTGATCTCCTGCCCTTTCCCCTGTGCCGAGCGAAACCGGACCAGTGAGAAGGCACCGGCCACGGCGATCCCGGCGCCGATACTGCCGTTGACCAGCATGATGACAAGCTCAATCACGACCGGAAGAAGCGCCAGCGTTACCAGAAAACTCTTCGAGCACTGTGCAGCCCTTCGGTAGACAAAGGCAATGAACAGGCCGATGATAAGGGACACGGCCGTGCAGGCAAAGAACGTGGCAGCGGTGATGGTTCCGTCAGCAAGAATGGATGTAAACAGTGTGTTCATAAGGTTCTCCCTTCATATGTCCTGGATTTCTTTTAAGCGTATGCAAGTCCTTCTGCAGTCTCAGGCAGATGGAAGCCGTGCCGGACTTCCTGTTCTCCCGTGCTTTGCCGGTAGCTCTCCCCGTACTTCGAATAGGCCGCAGGATAGATCTGATACCGGTCAAGAAGAGAAGAAAGGGAACGGTCCATCGCCCCTGAGATCTTGATCTCGAGGAGGACCTGCCCGGGATCAAGAAGGGTCTTTCCGTGGTTTCCTTCCCTTAGATCGAGCTCCGTTCTGCTGTAGCGAAGGTTCGTATCGAACGTCAGGCGAAGAGAAGGATTCAAAATTCCCTGCATCGCGATCCTGTCATAGGCGATTGCCATGGCAGGAACCAGCCCCCGGTGGATTTCCTTAAAGTAATCGATCTCATGCCGGATCTGGCTGTGATCCGAAAGCTCTGTTCCCATCTCAAGGTATGATCGTGCCTGTTCATAGGGAGCCTTGATGCGCCTCTTGTAGACGATTCCCCGGTACTTTTTCTTGATCTCGATAAAGGAAGGAGAGTCCTCTTCCGGGATCCCGTAGGTGCGAAGCCTCAGCTTTTCCCGGTACAGCGGTTTCCCGAGGCAGGTCCGGATCAGGGAAAAGTCCGGGGTATCGAAATACACGTTGTAGATGTGGGTAAGGCCGTAATCATCGACTCTCGCAACCGGCAGAAGCCCTTCCAGCAGGGCTTTGTACTGGTCATCGCTGAGGAGATATTTCATTTCCTTTCTCTCGAAGGTATCCTGATAGGTCCTGTCCATGGCTTCCTCCTTTCGAACTGCACCGTCCTGGTGCCTGTGATGTTTTACATGGTCTTTACAGTTCTGATCTTACGGGGGAAACCTAAAGAGAGCCTGAATCGATTTGATTGCATGCATGCACTTTATGCATGGAATCAGTGAGAATTCTGTGAAAAGCAAACGGCCGGAGCATTCGCCCCGGCCGTTTGACATGAAGATATGTGAAGTTTTACGGTTTCTCAGAAATGCACGTGTTCCTTCGTGCTTGCCTTCCCGGCAAGGACGTTCCTGTAGTCGACAAGGTTCTTCTGCAGAAGGGCCGGCGTATCCAGCTCATAGGGACAGCGGGAGGCGCAGAGGTTGCAGTGAACGCAGTTCTCGATCTTTGCCATCTCGTCCTGCCACTTCTTCGACAGCCAGGAATCGGACGGTGCGCGGCGGATCATGAGGGAGATTCTCGCGCACTGGTTGATCTGAATGCCCACGGTACACGGCAGGCAGTAGCCGCAGCCGCGGCAGAAATCACCGGAGAGCTCCTGCTTTTCCTTCTCGATGAACGCGCGCATGGCATCGTCCATTTCCGGCGTCTGATCCATGTAGGAGAGCCACTCCGAAAGCTCGCTTTCTTTCTGGATGCCCCAGATCGGCAGGACGTTGTCGAACTGCGTCATGTATGCCATGGCCGCCCTCGAGTTGTTGATGAGTCCCCCGGCAAGGCCCTTCATCGCAATGAAGCCGACATGGTGATCCCTGCAGGTCTGTACAAGCTTCAGCTCCTTCTCTCCTGCAAGATAGGAGAACGGGAACTGCAGGGTCTCGTAGAGGCCGCTCTCTGCGACTTCCATGGCAATGCCGATCTTGTGGGCAGTACCGCCGATATGGCAGATCATGCCCTTTTTCTTTGCTTCCTCCATCGCCTCATACATGCCGCTTCCGTCTCCCGGGCGGTAGCACTTTTCCATCTGGTGGAACTGATAGACATCGATGTAATCCGTGCGGAGCAGAGAAAGGGAAGTCTCAAGGTCTTTCCAGAAAGCATCCGGAGTCTTTGCGGCAGTCTTTGTCGCAAGATAGATCCGGTCTCTTGGAAGATCCGCCAAACCGATCTTCTCCTCGGAGTCCGTATAGGCGCGGGCTGTGTCAAAGTATCGCATGCCGCCCTGATAGGCCTTCTGCAGAAGGTCTGCCGCCTCCCTCTTTCCGATGCGCTGAATCGGCAGTGCGCCGAAGCCGTTCTGCGGCACACAGATCCCGGTGCTTCCAAGTGTTATGGGTTTCATCTGCCACCTCCGGATACAAAAAGATCCCGGACAACGACTGCCCGGGATAACGTGGAGCATAAGGGATTCGAACCCTCGACCCCCAGATTGCGAACCTGGTGCTCTCCCAACTGAGCTAATGCCCCATGCGACGGAACTAATACTACTCCCGCCGCGTACAGATTGCAAGAAAAATCGTATCAGCCCCTGGAGGCAGAATCTCCTGCTTGATCCTCATTCTCCATCTGCCGGCTGCAGATATACTCCATCGCTTCCAGATACCCGTCAAAGCCGTGTCCCACGATCTGCTTATCACAGGCAGGTGCCGTGACGGAGACCTTCCGGAATGCCTCCCGGCTGTGGATATCCGATATGTGGACCTCCACCTTCGGCACAAACACCGACCGCAGAGCGTCGTGGATGGCGTAGGAATAGTGCGTGTAGGCGCCGGGATTGATCACGACACCGATGATGTCTTTGTCATAGTAGCTCTGCTGCAGCTTGTCGATGATGGCGCCCTCATGGTTGGACTGGTAGCACTCGACGACGATATTCAGCTCCTGCGCCTTCTTCTGGATCATCTGCACCAGGCTGTTGTAGGATGCCGTGCCATAGATGTCCTTCTCCCGTATGCCGAGAAAGTTGAGGTTTGGTCCGTTCAGTACCAGGATCTTCATGTTCCCTCCTATCCGATGGTCCGCCGGATGATCTCATCGGCAACCTCGTCTGCTGTCTTTGCATTCGTATCGACCGTAAAGTCCGCGCTTCTGGCATAGGCGTTCTGGCGCCGGACAAGAAGCGTTCTCACCTTCCGGACCCGGTCCGGTCCCTGCAGGAGCGGTCTTGTGGAATCCTTGCCGAGACGCCGCACCACGGTGTCCGGGCTCACCTCGAGGAGGACCACCGTGCCGAGTGCCTTGAGAAGCGGCTGGTTCTCCTCCTGTACAACGATTCCGCCGCCGGTGGAGATCACGCAGTCTCTTGTACCGTCTTCGATGAGCTTCTGCAGAATCTTTGTCTCGCGTCTTCGAAAGCCGTTCTCCCCTTCCTTCCGGAAGATCTCGGTGACCGGCATCCTGGCATCCTCAACGATCATCGCATCGAGATCAATCTGCTTCATGCCAAGTTTTTTCGAGAGCTTTGCGCCGACGGTGGTCTTTCCGGACCCCATGAAGCCGATGAGGACCACATTTTTCGGCCGGTTCTGCTCCCTGATGAAGGCGGAGAGCTCTGTCCGGATCCCGTCCGCCATCTCATTTGAAATCTCTTTCCCGGTCCAGGCTTCGAACGAGGCGATCGCCTGATAGGTCAGCATGTCAATGCCGCCGATGGCCTTCTTCCCGGCAGCTTCTGCCCTCTGAAGAAAGGCGGTCTTTTCCGGATTGTAGATGCAGTCAAAGGCGACGGCAAGTTTCTGATAAAACGCGGCATCCTCCACCGGGCAGGCTGCATTGTCCGGGGCAAGTCCCACCTTGGTGCACTGAATCGCAAGGAAGTTTTCAAAGGGGACTTTTCCCGCATCGGAAAGCGGCATCGCCGATACGCTCATCCAGGGGAAGGCCTTCTTCACGTCTCCCGCAAGATCCTCCGCCTTTTGCAGAGTCCGGTTCAGGATCACAAGGCCTCTCACGCCGCAGGTACCGCACATGAATGCGGCGGCTCTCGCTGCTCCTCCGGCGCCGATGATCACGGCGCTGTAGCTTGGAATGTTGACCCCCTGTACCTCAAGGGCACGTTTCAGTCCGATGTAGTCGGTATTCATGCCAAGGTATCCGGTATCCGTGCGCACCAGCGTGTTCACGGCGCCGATCTTCCCGGCGACGGGATCGATGCCCGAAAGGAAGGGCATCACCGCCTGCTTGTAGGGAACCGTGACATTCATGCCCTGGATGTTCAGGGCAAAGGCGCCCTTTACGGCATCCCCGATCGTATCCGGATCCGTGACGTCAAAGGGCACGTAGCGAAGGTTAAGACCTGTCAGTTCCCCAAGCCTGTTGTGGATGAACGGAGAGAAGGTGTGCGCCACCGGATGGCCGATCAGTCCGTACAGTTTTGTCTTTCCATCAATCCTCTCTGCCATGGTGCTTTTCGTCCTTTCTTTCCTTCAGCTTTTTTCGAACCGGTGCCTCTAGAAGGCGCTTTGCGACAATCCAGAACTCCTCCTTCGTCGTGATCGGATCCACGAGGATCGAGTGGATCCCGGCGTTGTTTGCGCCCCAGATGTCCGTGTAGATCTGATCGCCCACAAAAAAGACCTGCTCTTTTGGAAGATGCATCCTCTCGCAGCAGACCAGATACTTCTTCGGAAATGGCTTTGCAGCTCCGGTCACGACATCGGCGCCGACAGCTTTTGCGAATGTCCCTGCGCGCTTCCCGGTGTTGTTCGATAGGATCACGGTCTGGAATCCGATCTGGCGAAGCTTCTGGAAGAGTTCCTTTGATCTCTCATCTGCCGGGGCATTCGGGAAGACCAGGGTGTTGTCGATATCAAAGATGATCCCCCGGTAGCCCTTCCCGTACATGGCTTCGTAATCAATCGTATAGGCGCTTTTTGCCGTTTCGCTCGGAGTAAGTGTCACGCGTTCAGTCCTTCTTTCCCGGAGGTGTCGTCCTTGTTTTGCTGTCCTTTGCGGCCTTCTCGCCCGTTGCGATCTTCAGCTCGTCCATGAAGGTGTCCACGTCCTTGAACTCCTTGTAGACGGAGGCAAACCGCACGTAGGCGACGGGATCGAGCTCATGGACCTTTTCCATTGCCATCTCGCCGATCTGCCGGCTCGTGATCTCCCGCTGCTCCATGTTGTAGATGGTGGCCTCGATGTCATCGACCGCGGCCTTGATCGTGTTGATCGATACCGGCCTCTTATGGCAGGCGCGAAGAATCCCGCCCTCGAGCTTCTCGCGGTCATAGGGCTCGCGGTTGCCGTCCTTCTTGATCACCATGAGCGGCAAAGTCTCCACCCGTTCATAGGTGGTGAACCGTCTTCCGCAGTCATCGCAGATTCTGCGTCTTCGGATGGAATTGTTCTCATCGACGGACCGGGAATCCACCACTCTCGTATTTTCACTCCCGCAATATGGGCACTTCAATGGCTGCCTCCTCTCTTGCAAGACAACTTTTCAACTGTTCAGTTTAGCACGACAACGCCCCATCCGTAAGGTAGAGGAGCGCGTTTGACGGCACATAGACGGTGGATATCCGGAGAAGTTCTTCCCTGCGCATGACGGACTTTGGAACTTTTACCTCGATCTTCTTTTCTCTGCCCTCCACCGGGCAGAACCGAAGCAGAAAGCAGGAAGGACCCTCCTCCACTTCTGCACCGTAAACCGAAAGCCTCACCGAGGAGCCTTCCGGCTTTTCAAATGCAAGATCAGAAGACCGGATCCCCACGGCGCACAGTCCCTCGGGGAGGGGCAGAAGTCTTCCGTTCTCTCCCCGCTTCATGACGACAAGTCCCCAGTCGCTTACAAGAGCGTGGGTTTTTGAGAGGGGAACTGCCCTTGCAACGTTCGATACGCCGCTCATCAGGGCACCTGTCAGGGTCTTCGGCTTTTCAAAGAAGGCGTTCTTCTCCTTGCTCTCTCCGGTCTTTCCGTTCTCGAGAACAAGGATCCGATCTCCCATCTGATAGGCCTCGTCCGCATTGGCACCGGCATAGATCACGGGGATCTGTTTCTTCCTGCAGAGATCCCGAGCAGCGCACAGGATCGATGCCCTCGTCTCCCCGTCAAGACCGGAAACCGGGTCATCAAGAAGTACCAGCTGCGGCTGTGAGGCCATCATGCGGGCAAAGAGAGCACGTACTCTTTGAGAAGCCGTAAGCTCTGATGGCATCTTGCCGCCAAGGCCGTCAAGACCAAAGTCATGAAGAAGATCCGGCAGCAGCCTCTCCACAGGGTTTCCTGAGGATGCAAGGGACAGTCCTGCCTTCTCTGCAGCCGTAAGGACCAGGCGCACGTTATCCTGAACCGTAAGTCCTGAGAACAGAACGGTCTGTCTGCAGATCAGTCCCACATGGCGCTCTTCCGGCTTAACGAAGGTCCCCTTCAGGGTGTCCGAAAGAACCCTGTCGTTCAGGATCACAGAGCCCTCATCGGGCTTTTCCAGGCCTGCAATACAGGTCAGAAGGCCCGTCCGAAGCTCCCCTGGCTCTGCAAGGATGGAAAGATTCTGCCGGTCATGCTCCGTGATCGAAAAAGCCGCATCAAGGAGTCCTTCCTTTGTCTGTTTTCGAATCTTTACCTGGAGGATCATGACTTCCTCCCGAGAATCCAGTTTACGACAAGGGCGGCTGCAAGGATCAAAGCAAGATACGGACAGATGGAAAGGCACATGCGGCAGATGCCGGCAAGAAAGGCAAGAGGAAGACCACAGCGCATCCTCGGACGGATCAGGTTCTTTCTGATCTGGCGCCTGTCAAGGCCAAGGGTTCTTGCAGTAAGGATCTCGTCCCGTCGGATTTTCCCGGCTCTCATATGCAGGAGAAGAAACTCAAGGCAGAATGCGCTGACAATCGTCAGGGCAAAACCAAGAGAGGATCCTGCAAAGATCTCTGCCGGCACAAAGATTCCCGCAAAGAGCAGGGCGTCCGCAAGGGGCGGGATCACAAGAGACGAAAGTGCTCCTGCAGGTACCAGAAGAGCTGCACCGATCAGAATCGATTGTGTCAGGGCAGAAAGAAGTTCCATCAGCTGTTGAGAAGAACTCTGCAGACCACCTCGAGGACCGAGCCCGCGATGGCGCGGGACTTGTCGGAGATGGTACTGCAGTTCTTCACCTGTTCCTTTCTGGGATCGATATCCGCGATCTTAAATCCCTCTGTCACCGGGAATCCCGAGCGGATCAGCCCCCGGATCACCCCGGTGAGGGACGCCGGAACGGGGACAAGGCTTCCGTCCTCCGTCCGGATTTCGGCGATGGTCTCTCCCTCTTTCACGACGTCCCCGATTTTCTTCACATCAGTGAGAATCCCCGCCGCCTTTGCATGCATGACCCGGTCTGCCCCGTGTCCTGCAATGATTCCGGGAACGCCGGTGTTTGCAAGTGCCTGTCCGTTATAGATTACCCGGCCAAGGTTGTGGCCCCTCATGGTCTCGATGACACAGTCAACGCCCTCGGGATCGGAAGGATTCGCCGTAAATCCGGGTCCCAGGGCGATGAGGTACGAGCCCGGGAAGGCCTTGTGGGTGGTCCCGAGATTCTTCTTTGCAAGAATGGCATCCACCACTACTCTGGAATGCAGGGAATGGATGGCTTCTCCCTCCGGATCCACAAAGAGAGGAATCTTCCCGGAAGATAAAACCTCCTCCATCTCCGAAAGATCCCGGATCCGGACGGCTTCTTCTCCCTCGACCTTCGCGCTCCCGTCATAGACGGCCTCGCACAGGGCAACAAGCCTTCGGATCGCGGACGGGTGGCCGGACTCGAGGGCAAGGACGGGAAAGCCGGCGCGGAAAAGGCGTACGATCGTCCCCGTTGCGATATCACCGCCGCCGCGGACGACGACGATGGATGATAAGTCATGGTTTTTGAAATACTCTTTGGACATTTTATCAGAAAACCCTTCACACATACAGAAAAACCTCGTGGCTCTCAAAGGATACCGGGGCACCATACAGTGCCCCGGCATACCGTTTTGCATCCTCTGTCTCCATGCGGAATGCGATGCCGCACCCTGCGCTGATCGCGGGCGGAAGGGGAATCGTCCGCCCCGGGATCTTTTGTTCCTTACAGTACTGCTCCATCGCCATGGCATCGGTGGTCGTTGTAAAGGAGAGTACGGTAAATTCTTTCTTCTCCCGCATCAGCAAACCACCACCGGAAGCGCCGAGCCGTTCCCGCCTTTCTCTGTAATCTTCCCCACCATGGCTGCAGGAATCCCGAGAGAAGTGAGCTTTGCCCAGAGAGCATTGGCATCCTTTTCTGCAACCGCAAAAAGAAGGCCGCCGGCCGTCTGGGGGTCAAAGAGCACCTCCTGCATCCCGAACGTGACGGAGGGCGCAAAGTCGACAAGATCTCCGCAGTAGTTTCGATTCTTCTGACCGCCGCCTGTCGTCACAAAATTCGAAGCTAAAGACAGCGCTCCGGGAAGCAGGGGGATCTCTTCCCGGTAAATCACACAGGAGAGGTCTCCGGCGTCGGAGAGTTTCAGTCTTGACCCTGCATGCGGCAGGATCCCAAGCATCTCGGTGAGGTGTCCCAGGAACCCGAAGCCTGTCACATCAGTTGCCGCATGAATCTCGAATCCGGAGGCTGCCTCAGCCGCCCCGCGGTTTAAGGTTGTCATCTGCCGAAGGCAGGCAGACAGCTGCGCATCAGTTGTCTCCCCGACATTTCGTCCCGCCGTCAGAATTCCCGTCCCAAGGCGCTTGGTAAAGATCAGGACATCGCCCTCCCTTGCCCCGTCGTTGGTCCACATCTTCTTCGGGTTCACAAATCCCGTGACGGCAAGACCGTACTTTACCCCCCCATCATCGATGGAATGTCCCCCGACAAGGGATCCTCCCGCCTCAATGACTTTCTTCTGTCCGCCCTCCAGAATCCGTCCCAGGACGTTGAGATCCATAGACTCCGGGAAGCAGACGATGTTCAGCGCGGTTTTGGCCTCGCCGCCCATGGCATAGATATCACTCAGCGCATTGGTCGCCGCGATCTGACCGAACAGGTACGGGTCCTCCACCATCGGCGGGAAGAAATCGAGGGTCTGTACGATCGCAAGATCCTCGCTGATCTTGTAAACCGCCGCATCGTCGTGTCCGTCGTACCCCACCAGAAGATCCGGATCCTTCGGTCCCTTCGGCAGCCTCTCCAGCACATGGGACAAAAGTCCCGCCCCGAGCTTTGCCGTACAACCGCCGCTTTTGCAGTAGAGTTTTCCATCATTCACCTGGTCCATCAAATGTCACCCCTCTTTCCGCAATCCATACTGTTTTGCCGCCCCGGTGCAGAAGATCCCGCACCGCACAGGCTCCCTTCAGCCTCCCCATCGTATCACACTGATTGAGGACAATGACATCGGCAGGAAGAGCCAGAATACATTCTGCCATCACGTCCTCCGTAACGATCCGGTCCGCACCTGCAAAGGAAAAGCAGCAGGCGGACAGGTGCTGTCCCAGCGCGCTCATGCCGGCAAGGGTGATGACAAGTCCCTGCGGATCCGGAAGCGCCGGCTCAAAGGATCGGAGAACCTTCAGGGGCATTCCCTTTGAGCCATCCGCCTCGACAAGAAGAAGCCCTTCTCCATCCTCCGGGAACGGCTCCGGGCGCGTGATCTTCTTCGGATTTTCCGGGTCCGGAGCACCGACAAAGCGGACACCGTCTGCGTCCTTCACAAGGAGACCGTCCTTCAGCACCATTCCCTCCTCCCGCAGCATGTGGGTGGTCGTCGTCACGGTGACAGGGATCCCCCGCTCTGCCGCCTCTTTTGCCAGGGCAAAGATCGTACTCGTCTTACCTCCGCCCCCGATAAAGGAAATGCGGTGAAGGTCTTCGTCCAGAACCTTCCGTAACAGAGGCGTTGCGCCTCTCTTTCTTGCAAGGTCTTCTCTGGTATCGATATCCAGAAGATGTCCCGGCACCGCCGCGGTGAGAAACAGCTCTTCCCGGTGGCGAAGAAGCACCCTTTTTCCGCCCTGATCCCCGGCAAGGGCCAGGAGCTCTCCGTAATATGCAGCTCCGAAAACAGCAGGATTCTGAATCGTGCCGCCGGAGACAAAGGCTGCAAGACGCCTGCCTCCTCTGTTCCATTGTGCGATCAGTGATGCAAGATCCTCTGCCGGAAGGTACGGCTGATCGCAGACACAGATCAGGCACCCGCAGCTGTCTTCGGGAAGAGACTCTATGCCAAGGGCGATCGAGTGAGAGATCCCGAGATCCGGGACGGGATTTTGGACCGCACAAAAGCCCGCAGTTCCGGCAAGAGCCAGGATCTCGTCGTACTGCGTGACGACCGTAACCGAGCGGACAAGTCTCTCTGCAAGAAGAGATTTTGCCGTCTTCAGGGCATGTTCTGCAAGAGATGCGCCGTTCACCTTCTGAAGGAGCTTGTTCCTTTCAAATCGTCTGCTGTTTCCTGCCGCAAGCAGGATCATGTCGGGAGCTGTTGCCATCTTATACACCATAAAAAAAGACCGCCGGGCTGTTAAAGCCTGGCGGTGAAAAACCAATACGATGATCCATTCGACGTGTGCGTCACATGGATACCTGTCTGTTCTCCGGAGAGACTCCCTGATGGACTGCGATCACGTTGATGATCACATCATCCCTGTGCCGCATGGCGCCGGGGGCAAAACACTCACCCATCGCGGAGATCTTGTCCGCAACCGAGATGATCCAGCCCTCCCTGCAGTGCGGGCAGTGGAAATTCAGGGGCCACATGTGATGCTCAATCGCATCCTCTTCCTTCTCTGTGATGTCCGGAAGAATCTTCTTTGCGACCTTCCCGGAATCGATCGGGTGCTGTCTGCAGCACTGACGGTTGTTCCGGAATTTGTACGATCTTCCGACGATCCCGAGGTCATGACACAGGCTTGCGCGCACCAGCATCTCTTCACTGGTGTGAAGTCCCACGTGGTCCAGGGCACCTGCCAGAAGCAGCGAATAATACGCGACGTTCAGGCTGTGATCGCCGACCGTTGTGAAATTGTGATGTTTCTGTGAGAGAGCCGCCTCAAAGTACTTCGAACGAAGCACCTGTGTACCGAACGTGTTGATCTTTCCCACATAACTGTAGTTCAATGGACTTCACCTCCTGTAGTCGAAACATCAACTTTCTGACCACCTCACAGTGTAACATGTCCACCCACTTCGTCAAGCAAGAATAGATGTAAACTGGAAGCTGTCAACATCAAACAGTCCCTCATCGGTGAGCTTCAGGGAAGGGATCACGGCAAGGCTCATGAAGGTGAGTGTCATCACCGGCTCCACCTCTTTGTGAATGGAGAGGTTCTCCCAGGTGATGTCGTGGATTCTTGCGAGCTCATCCCGTACTGTCTCACCGGACTGATCGCTCATGATGCCGCCGACCGGAAGAGCCATTTCGGCAAGAACCTTTCCGCCCTCAACCACGGCCATACCACCGCCGATCTTCTCGATCTCCCTCACCGCAAAGGCGATCTCGTCATCGGAAACGCCGGCGCAGATGATGTTGTGGGAGTCGTGCGCAATCGAAACCGCAACGGCGCCCTTCTGGATGCCGTACCCCGCAAGGAAGGCGCAGGCGACATTTCCGGTTCCCTGATGACGCTCGACAACAGCGATCTTGCAGACATCCTTCTTCGGATCAAAGACAAACTCACCCTCGGAATCGAGATCCACATCAACCACCTTTGATCCCGTGACCACACCGCCGGGAAGGATCTCGATCGCCTTCACGTGGCCGGAGGGCAGGTGCATCTTCAACTTCTCTTTCGAGAAATCTTTGAGGTGAATGCTTCCTGTCATCGGTGTGATGTCCTCTCTGGTGACCTTCGGCAGGTACTTTCCGTCCTCTGCCGTAAGTACGCCCTTCAGGAACACGCTCTTTGCGTGGAAATCCCGGAGGTCCTCAAACAGTACGATGTCCGCCCGGTATCCCGGTGCAATCGCGCCCTGGTGTTCCAGATGGAAGCACTCGGCCGCGTTCAGCGTTGCCATGCGAATGGCGGTCAGAGGATCGAGTCCCTCCTGAACGCAGATCCGAAGATCCTTATCGATGTGTCCTTCCTCGAAGATCGTCTTCGTCTGGAGATCATCGGAGCAAAGAAGGCAGCGCCTTGCGTTGTCCTTCGTGACGCCCTTGAGAAGCGTCCGAAGGTTATGGCAGGCAGAACCCTCGCGCAGCAGGATGTACATGCCTAGGGAGAGCTTTTCCTGCATCTCCTCCACGGTCCCGCACTCGTGATCCCCGTGGATCTCCGCCGCCGCATAGGCCATGAGGTCATTTCCGGAAAGCCCCGGCGCATGACCGTCGATCAGCTTGTCCTCGTTCATCGCAAGGGTGAGCTTCTTCAGGACCTCCGGATCGCAGTTCACAACGCCCGGATAGTTCATGAACTCCGCAAGCCCCAGGATCTCCTTCCGGTAAAGGGGCTCCTCCATCATCGCCGCATCGAGCGTGCAGCCCGCATGCTCAAACGGCGTTGAGGGAACGCAGGAGGGCAACAGGTAGCGGATATCGAGAGCAGTCCTTTTTGCAGCGGAGAGCATGTAATCGAGTCCCTTGATCCCCTCGACGTTTACGATCTCGTGCGGGTCCGCAAGGATCGTCGAGGTCCCGTGAGGCACGAGAAGACGTCCCAGCTCCTCCGGAGTCACATAGCTGGACTCCACGTGGATGTGGCTGTCGATGAGCGCCGGGCAGGCATAGGCTCCGCCGGCATCGATCTCCTCTTCTCCCTCATAGGGGCCGGACACGCCGGCGATGACGCCATCCGCAATCGCAATCTCCCCCTCATAGATGCGCGGCGTAAAGACGTCGATGATCCTGCAGTTTTTGATGACCAGGTCCGCCTTTCTTGCGCCCCGTGCCACCTCAATGCGCTTCTTCAGTGTTTCCGTATCCATGTCACCCTCCAATATTCCTTGTGTTACCGATCCTCACGGAAATAGCTCAGTCCCAGCGATGCCGGCGGCTGCTGTTCCGGACGGTTTCTCTTGCTTGTGATGATCAGAATGATGATCGTCACCACGTACGGGCTCATCTTGACGAACTCCTGGGAGGCTCTTGTCAGCCCCGGCAGATAGATATCGATGATGTAGAGCGCGCCGAAAAGGAGCGATCCCCAGATCGCGTTTGCCGGGTTCCACAGGGCAAGAATGACGAGTGCGATGGCAAGCCAGCCGCGGTCGCCGAATCCGTTGTTGCCCCAGGTTCCGCCAAGATACTCCATGACAAAGTACAGACCGCCGAATCCCGCGATGACAGAGCCTGTGATCGTCGCCACATACTTGTACTTCGTGACGTTGATGCCCGCAGCATCCGCTGCCTGCGGAGACTCACCGACAGCGGTGAGGTTGAGACCGGTTCTGGTCTTCTTCAGGATATAGGCCGCAATGAGTGAGACGATGATTGCACTGTAGGTCAGAAACCCGTAGTGGAACAGGACGTCTCCGAGGAAGGGAATCTTCGAGAGTCCCGGAATCGGGGTCTGGAAGCCCGATGCGGTGGTTGCCACAGAGATCTGGCCGACGCCGCCGGCCATCTTGGAAATGGAGCCTCCGAAGAAGTTGCCAAAACCCGTGCCGAAGGTCGTCAGTGCAAGACCGACGACGTTCTGGTTGGCGCGGAGCGTGACCGTCAGGAACGTGAAGATCAGTCCGCCAATGGCGCTGGCAACTGCACAGCACAGGCAGGCACACAGGACGCCGACCCACTTGTTCGGGTTGTCGTTGTTCAGCTCATAGAAGAAGCCTCCCATGAGTCCCGAGATGCCGCCCATGTACATGATGCCGGGAATGCCGAGGTTCAGGTTTCCGGATTTCTCTGTCATGATTTCGCCGGTTGCACCGAAGAGAATCGCGATGCCCTGCGCGATGGCCTGCTGAATAAAGGTAATGATCAGGTTCATGCCTTTGCCTCCTCTTCATCGATCGTGGTCACCTCGAGGCGGTAGTTCACAAAGAACTCGCAGCCGATGAGGAAGAACAGGATAATGCCCGTGATGATATCCGACGCATTGTTGTTGAGACCGTAGTCCGTAGCAATCTGAATGCTGCCGCGCTGCATGAAGACGAGGAACAGGGAGACGATGATCATCGCATAGGGATTGAACTGGCTCATCCAGGCGACGATGATCGCCGTAAAGCCTCTTCCGCCGCCGGTGGAGACGGAGATCGTGTGGGAGGAGCCCGCGACGATCATGGCACCTGCAAGGCCAGCGATGGCGGAGGACAGGCACATCGTGCGGATGATGACCTTCTTCACGTTGATGCCGGCATAGCGTGCGGTGTTGTAGGACTCGCCGACAACTCTCAGCTCATAGCCGTGCTTGGAGTAGCGCATGTAGGAGAAGACGAGAATCATCGTGATGGCCGTCAGGATCACGTTGAACAGGTACTGCTGTCCGAACATGGACGGGAACCAGCCTTCCTTTCCAACCTGGTTGATGACGCCGACGCTGTTGGAACCCTTCGGATTCTCCCAGAAGACGATGGCCACGTCGATGATCTGCATCGCAACGTAGTTCATCATCAGGGTAAAGAGCGACTCATTCGTGTTGAAGTAAGCCTTGAAGATGGCAGGAAGAAGTCCCCAGACAAGACCGGAAAGCATCGAGACCACAATGATGATGATCCAGAGCAACCAGTCCTGCAGCATGGGCCCGAGGTAGATCATGACCGCCGCCGTGGCAAGACCTCCCATGAGGATCTGCCCCTCGGCGCCGAGGTTCCAGAACCTCATCTTGAAGGCCGGGGTGAGACCCGCGGCGACGATGAGGAGGAACACACACTCTCTGATTGTGATCCAGGTGCGGGACGAGGTGCCGACAGCGCCGTCGATGATGCCGCCGTAGACGGCGATCGGGTTGGCACCGGTGATGCCGACGATCACGAAGGCACAGACAAGGAGGGCAAGGAGCACGGCGATGATGCGGATGCTCCACGCCTTCGCGGTGGAGATGCCCGTCCGCCGTACCATGTGAATGACTTTTTTCTTCTTCATGGGCTTAAGCCTCCTGCTTCTTACTTGCACCTGCCGTCATCAGCTGGCCGATCTGTTCCTTGGTGGCGGTCCTGGCATCCACAATGCCGGTGACCTTCCCGTCGGCAAGAACCAGGATCCTGTCGCACAGTGCAAGGAGCACGTCGAGATCCTCGCCGACACACAGGACAGCGGTGCCCTTCTTCTTCTGCTCGTTCAACAGTTCATAGATCTGATAGGAGGAGTTGATGTCGAGTCCGCGGACCGGATAGGCAACCATGAGAACGACAGGGCTGCTTGCAATCTCGCGGCCGACGAGAACCTTCTGGACATTGCCGCCGGAGAGGTTTCGAACCGGCGTGTCGATGGAGGGCGTCACGACATCGAGGCGCTCCACGATTCTCTTCGAGAGGTCCGCCGGCGTCTTCCTATCGGTCATGGGTCCTTTGCCGTTCCGGTAGGAGCGCACCATCATGTTTCCGGGCATTCCCATGGAACCCACAAGTCCCATGCCGAGACGATCCTCCGGGACAAACGAGAGGCGGATCTGCATCTGGTAGATCTCCTGTGCGCTCTTCTTTGTCAGATCCTCGATGTTGTCCTTCGGATCCGTGTAGAGGATCTGTCCGTCCTCGATCGGCTGCAGTCCTGCGATCGCCTCGAGCAGTTCCTTCTGCCCGGAGCCTGATATTCCGGCGATGCCGAGGATCTCTCCGCTCTTTGCATCAAAGGAGACGTTGTCGAGGGCAAGAAGGCCCTCGCGGTTTCTGACTGTCAGGTTCTTGACAAGGATCCGGGGCTTTGGATTGACCGGATCCGGACGGTCGATGTTGAGCGTTACCTTCTGCCCCACCATCATCTCGGTCAGGGACTCGACGCTGGCTCTCTTCGTCTCCACGGTGCCGACATAGCACCCCTTGCGGAGCACCGCCACGCGGTCCGAGATCTCGAGCACCTCGTTGAGCTTGTGGGTGATGATGATGATCGACTTGCCGGAGTTCTTCATGTTGCGGAGGACCTCAAAGAGGCGCTCGGTCTCCTGCGGAGTTAAAACGGCTGTCGGCTCATCGAGGATCAGGATGTCCGCGCCGCGGTAGAGAACCTTCACGATCTCCACGGTCTGCTTCTGGGAGACGGACATGTTGTAGATCTTCTCCTCGGGGTCGAGCTCGAACCCGTACTTCTTCGTGAGCTCATCGATCTTCTCATCGACACTCTTCATGTCGAGGCGCTGCGGTCCCGGAAGGCCCAGGATGATGTTCTGGGCGGCAGTCAGGACATTGATCAGCTTGAAGTGCTGGTGGATCATGCCGATGTGCAGGTTGTAGGCATCCTTCGGAGAGCGGATGGTGACCTCCTGCCCGTTCACGAAAATCTCACCCTCGTCCGGGAAATAGATGCCGGACAGCATGTTCATGAGAGTGGTCTTGCCGGATCCGTTCTCCCCGAGGATCGACAGAATCTCTCCCTTCTTCAGGCTAAGGGATACGTCATCATTTGCCACGACGGAACCGAACCGTTTGGTCACGCCTTTGAGTTCAATGGCATTGTTTGAATCAGGCACGCTCTTCCTCCTTTACGCAAAGATACACAGCTTGTGGTGCTGCACTGCACACGTAAGCTGCATACCCGGTTTTTGAAAGCACCGGCAGGGCTGTGGCACCCTGCCGGCGAAAGCATGAGGGATTCATCCCCTCATGCTGCATGGATCACTAGTTGGACTGCACGGACGTGATGCCGTCGATGATGATGGCAAAGCTCGGTGCGGACTGGGTCTCGGACTCGTGATAGTAGCCGTCGGAGACGTTTGCAGCGAAGGCATCATAGGAATCGCCGAGCGTATCCTTCAGAGACCCGTCTGCGATCGCATCCTCGAGGGACTCGCCGCCGACCGTGAAGGTCGAGGTATCGAAGACATGGAGAGAGCCGTCCTTGATGGCCGCGATCACTTCGTCGACCTTGTCCTGCGTGCCCTCTGCGCAGACCTTCTCGTTCAGAGGCGTGATGGCAACGCCGTCCTCAGCATAGCCGATGGACAGGTCTGCCGGAATCTGCGTGCCGTCGATGACATCCTGGACCATCTCGGTGAAGAGCGGGCCCCAGTTGTTGGTGGCGGAGGTCAGAGCGGTGTTCGGAGCAACAGAGGTCATGTCGACGTTATAGCCGACGCACGGAACACCGGCAGCCTCGCAGGCGGTGGGAGCACCGGTGGTATCTGCATGCTGGGAAATGAGGACGCAGCCGTCCTGAATCAGCTTTGTTGCGACCTGGTTCTCGGCGTCCAGATCAGCCCAGGAGTTCGTGTACTGGACTTCCATCGTGACGGACGGGCAGACGCTCTTTGCGCCAAGATAGAAGCTCGTGAAACCGGAGATAACCTCTGCGTACGGATAAGCACCGACATAGCCCATCTTTGCGGTGTCCTCGGTGATGGTGCCGTCATCGATCATCTCGTTGAGCTTGAGTCCTGCTACAACACCGGACACATAACGTGCCTCATAGATCTTCGTGAAGAAGTTGTGGAAGTTGGACAGGCCGCTCGATGCTGCCTGATAGCCGGTGGCGTGGCAGAACTGCACATCCGGATACTCGGTTGCGGCCTGCAGCATGTAGGACTCATGGCCGAAGGAGTTTGCAATGACGATCTGGCAGCCCTGGTTTGCGAGATCCACAGCTGCATCGTAGCACTCCTCGGACTCGGGGATGTTCGTCTTCTCGATGACCTGGTCATCAGAGAGGCCGAGCTCCTGCTTCATGTCCGCGATGCCCTTCATGTGAGCCTCGGTGTAGCCCTCGTTCTCATCGCCGACATAGATGACGCCGACCTTGAGATCGTCCTTGGCAACGCCGGTGCCGGTTGCTTCCGTGCTCGCCTCGGAGGCTGCCGTATCCGCAGTGGTGGCTGCGGCATCGGTCGTCTCTGCAGCTGCGGTCGTCGTAGCAGCGTCCGCAGCAGTCGTGGAAGCAGTTGCTGCAGCATCATCGGAGGTGCTGCGGCAGCCGGCCAGACACATTGCGCCCATCGCGCAGATGAGCATGGTACTGACAATCTTTTTCTTCATAAAAAACTCCTCTTTGATTCCGGTAGGAACGCAAAGAGGAGTCTGCCTTTTGTGTCTCGTCTCAGCAGCCTTGCCGGAATCACTACGTTGTTGTCCCCGCAAGGCGTTCTTTGGCGCACGCTTTACAGAGTGATTTACGTGACACTTTCATTTTAATTCGGGACTGCCAAATGTCAATACTTTTGTATTTTTGTATACAATACATGCATACCTACATGCATACCGGACTGTAATTTCTCCACTATTTCTTTAACAGTCCCATTGCCACCTGCTCTGCCGTGATCGGAAGTTCCGTGAAGGTAAGGCCTGTCGCGTTGTGCACCGCATCGCAGATCGCAGGACCGGGCGTGTCGATGACCACCTCGCCGATGGACTTTGCGCCGAACGGGCCGCTGTCTTCATAGCTGGAGGCAAACGCGACGTGGATCTGTCCGATGTCGGGTCGTGCCGGGATCTTGTACTGCAGGAACGAGTTCTCCAGAACCTGTCCCTTCCTGTCGTAAGTGACATTCTCGGTGAGCGCCATGCCGATCGCCTGCAGAAGACCGCCCTCCGTCTGAACCCTGGCAATCGCGGGATTTAAGGGCGTCCCGCAGTCGACCGCCGCATAGTAATTGACAACCTTCATCTTCCCGGTCTCGAGATCCGTTTCGGCCTCTGCAACGCCTGCCATGTAGGGCGGCGGAGAGATCGCGGAACTTGAGCTTGCATTGACCACGAAGGAGTCGCTGTTGCCACCGGTCGTCGAGGCCACGATGTCAAAGAGACTCACCTCCTGTTTCCCGTCGCTGACCTTTGAGCCGTCAAAGTCGCAGAAGGACTCCTCGCTCTTTATGAGCTCCGCTCCTCTTCTGATAATGCGCTGCCGCATCTCCTTTGCCGCGGCAAGCACGGCTCTTCCCGTGATGTAGGCCGTCGAGCTTGCATAGGAGCCGGAGTCGTAGGGAGAGGTGTCCGTGTCTCCGGAGTTTACACAGATGGAATCGAGCGGGCACTCGAGGACCTCGGAGGCAATCTGCGCCATCGTGGTGTCCGATCCGGTGCCCATGTCCGCTGAACCCAGAAGCAGCGTATAGAATCCGCCCTCCTCGAGCTTTATCGTTGCGCCGCCGACATCGATTCCCGCAATCGCCGAACCCTGCATGGCGATCGCCATGCCAAGGGATCGCACCGTATGGTCATTTACCTTCACGCAGGGATAGCGGTGCTCCCAGTCGGACATCTCCCTGACCTTTTCGATACACCGATCGAGCCCGGAGCTCGTGTTCTTCTGCCCGAAATAGGCGGGCATGATCTCGCCCTCCTTTGCCGTGTTCTGAAGGCGAAGATCGATCGGATCCCTGTGCAGGCGGTGGGCGAGCTCATTGACGCAGTTCTCCAGGGCAAAGATTCCCTGCGGTGCCCCGTATCCGCGGTAAGCACCGGCGCTCATCTCATTCGTGTAGACAACATCTGCCTGAAAGCGGAAGGCCTTTGTGTGATAGAGCGGGATCGACTTGTGGCCTGACAGTCCCACCGTCGTCGGCCCGTGCTCGCCGTAGGCACCGGTATTCGAGAGCGTGTACATGTCGATTGCGCGGATGGTGCCGTCTTTCATGGCGCCGAGCCTTACTCTTACCTGCATCTCATGGCGGGGCGAGGACGCGATCTGACACTCACGCCTTGTGTACACGATCTTTGCCGGCTTTTTGGTCTTCCAGGTGACAAACGCAGGGTACATTTCCGAGACGCTCGTCTGCTTTGCACCGAAGCCCCCGCCGATGCGGGGCTTGATCACACGCACCTTCGAGACCGGAATCCCGAGGGCATTGGCGACGTTCCGCCGTGCATGGAACACGATCTGGGTGGACGACACAATGAGGAGCCGTCCGTACATGTCAATGATGCTCCAGGTGCAGAAGGGCTCCATGAATGCCTGCTGCACCGCCTTCGTGTGGCAGGTCTTTTCTATGACAATGTCACAGGAAGAAAGCTCTGCCTCGACATCTCCGTTTTCCGATTCCTCGTGGGCACAGAGATTCCTCTTTGCGTCTCCGTTTGCAAAGTCTCGTCCCTCCCAGTTGTCCTCCGGGTGAATGATGACTTTGTTGTCGAGAGCCTTGGTATAGTCAAGGACGGGCTCCAGCTGCCGGTACGTTACTTTAATCAGCTTCATTGCCCGGTCGACGCACTTTTCGTTCTTCCCCGCAACGATCGCCGCGACATCTCCCACGTGTCTCATGTGCTGATCGAGGATCAGGCGGTCATACGGGCTTGCCTCGGGGTAGGTCTGACCTGCCTCGGTAAAGCGGCGCATGTTCTGGTCCACATCGTGCCAGGTAAAGACGGCCTCCATGCCGGGGACCTTCATGGCTGCCGTCGTGTCAATGTCCTCGATGATGGCATTCGGATACGGGCAGCGAAGGAGCTTTACCACCAGGCAGTTTTCCGGCTCGAGATCCTGCGTGTACAGGGGAGCCCCCGTGACAATCGCCTCCCAGTCCTTCTTCCGGTATGATTTTTCCACCACACGGGTTCCGGTATCGCTCATGCCTTTCCTCCCTGTTCCTTCTTCCATGCAATGTATCTCTGAATGCCCCGCATCTGCCCTTCATACCCGGAACACCGGCAGAGATTGTTTGCAAGATACTCTTTCGTCTCCTCCGGTGTGGGATCCGGATTTTCCGAAAGCAGTGCAATCGTTGTCATGATAAGCCCCGGGCTGCAGTAGCCGCACTGCTCGGCGGCCTCGTCGGCAAGGAAGGCACCGAATTCCCGGGCTCTGTCCCGGACACCCTCCAGGGTTGTCACAGACCTTCCGTCACACCTTGCAGCAAGGATCCCGCAGGAGAGCACCGGCTTTTCATCAAGCCATACCGTACAGGCGCCGCAGTTGGATGTATCGCACCCGCGCTTTACGGACTTCATGCCGTGAGAGCGAAGGAAATCGATGAGGAGAAGATCCGGCTCGATTTCTTCCTTTATAACAGTGCCGTTCACCGTGATCGAAACGTTCATTGCTCTCCTCCTTCCATCGATTCCCAGCACCTCCGGATAAGTACCTTTGCAAGGTGCCTTCGATAATCCTCACTTCCCCGAAGATTCGAGGAAAAGGACAGAGAAGAAAGCGCCGTCCCTGTCATCTCATCAGAAGAGACTCCTTCCGGGAAGGTAAGAATCTTTGCGATCTGCGGCCTTGCGCCGATCGCAAGGCGGATCCCTCCATCCCCCTTTGCCATCGCGCAGGTCAGCGTCGGAAGATCCGTCTCGGTGTTTCGCATCGAGGCATAGCGGCAGGAAAGATTTTCCTTCCTGATCCGGACGCCCGTAACAATCCGGTTTCCGAGGGGCTCCTCGAGATAGTTTGCAAGAGGCAGCTCCTCGTCCGGGTACAGGACAACGGTCGAATCCAGAACAAGGAGCATGGTCAGGACATCCGAGAAGCCGTACTTTCCGGCAACCGTTCCGCCAAGCGTTGCGAGGTTTCGAAACTGCACCCCGACGATGTGCCGGAGGGCCTCCTTCATGGCACCGGACGTCAGAGATGAAAGTTCCCTGCTCTCTTCCATCTCACGAAGCGGTGTCATCGCACCGACCAGGTAAGAATCCCCCTCGTCCGTGATGCCGGACAGGTTAAGATCCGACAGATCGATCACCTTCGAATAGAACCCCTGTCCCATCTTCAGCCACTGCATCCCGCCGAGGATACAGGTGCCCTTTTTGTGAAGCGAATAGGCCTCCTCGAGGCTCTTTGCACGTATGTACTGTCCTGCTGTAAACATGAAAACCCTCCTGCCTTCCAATGGCCGAAGGCATGATACAAAAACGGACCACGCCTTGCAAGCGTAAAAACCGTACATGCCTGCACTTTCCCTTGAATTTGTCTTCCCGTCTCATTAGAATGAATGCAATTACGTGCAGTTCATGGAATGGAGGAGATAGGAAATGCAGTTTCTGGAAGATCGCATCCGCAGGGACGGACAGGTCCGCCCCGGCAATATCCTGAAGGTGGACAGTTTTCTGAACCATCAGCTCGACGTCAACCTGCTCGATCAGGTGGGAAAGGCCTTTTATGATGAGTTCAAGGACTGCGGGATCAACCGGATCCTGACGATCGAGGCCTCCGGCATCGCGATCGCCTGCATGACCGCCCGCTATTTCAACGTCCCCGTCGTCTTTGCGAAGAAGGCAAAGAGCAAGAACATCGACGGCGATGTCTATACCTCGACGGTTCATTCCTTTACCTATGGTAAGGACTACGACATCACTCTCTCGAAGAAGTACCTGGGTCCCGATGACAAGGTGCTTCTGGTCGACGACTTCCTCGCCGTCGGCAAGGCGATGCGCGGACTCATCGATGTCTGCTCCCAGGCAGGCGCAACGGTCGGCGGCATCGGCATTGCGATCGAGAAAGGCTTCCAGGAGGGCGGTGCCTATCTTCGCTCGCAGGGGTACGATGTCTGTTCGCTTGCCATCGTCGATCACATGACGGACGACGGAAAGATCTACTTCCGCGACGCAGACGGATCGAACGTCCGCTGATTTTGGACAGAGCGCAATGCACCCGGACCTGCAGGTTTTCTGCAGCGTCCGGGTGCATTTTGTTATTTCGTCTTTTCCTTTGGCAGTTTTTCTCTGCCGTCCAGTCCCCGGTAGATCAGCTGTTCCTGCTCCAGCTTTTTCCTGTTTGCAAGTTCCCAGTTGATGGCGTCCCGGAATACAAGTGCCCCGTCTTTCTGTCCGAGTTCCCTGAGTGCCTTCACGTAGTTCTCGCTCTCAATCGGCATGCAAAGATCCCTGTACTCCTCGAGTGTTGCCACGTCCATGCAGAACGGCATAAGGTCCGGAAAGATCTCTCTCATCTGAAGAAAGATCCGGAATCCCCCGAGATCGATGTCACTCCAGTGCAGGACAAGAACACCTCCCAAAGCCTCTGCAGCCTCCCGGATCTTTTCAAAGAAGCGGCGCCTTGCAAGGCTCAGGAACCCCGCCTGATAGACAACCAGCGTGGAATTCTCCTTCCGCTCCTCCAGCTCCTGCTCGTACACCGCACGGTTCTCGACAAACAGGATCTTCTCCGTGCTGTACAGCTCCAGGTGATCCAAAAAGGACAGCGTCCTTGCATTCATGTAAGCGCCGCCCTGCACCTTTCCGTAATCGGTTACGCTCCCGTCCTGCAGAATGGCTCTCACGTTTCCGGAGAAGGCAAAGATTTCGGGCCAGCGCACAATGCCGTAGGCTTCAAGGAGCGGCATTCCCTCTCTGGACTGCTCCGCAGCGGATTCGCCCTTTTCCCTCTCCAGAAGACCGAGGATCGAGAGCACTTTGGATTTCAGGTTTTTCTCAAAGAACTTGCTGTCTCCGTACAGTCTTGCGCTGACAACGCGCTCCATCTGATCGGCTCCACCCGATCGTCTTACCCGGTCCATGACTCCGAGAAAGGAAAGGAGCTTTTCATTCATCACATTGTCATCCGGGAAAAACGGCCTCGGGATGGCACGGTGAGCCCCTGTCCAGTCAAGAACTCCGGAAAGGTACCCGTAAAGATCCGATCCTTCCCCGATGTCTCCGGATGTCAGTTCCTTCCGGACAAGCTCTGCAAAGGTTCCTGCGATATCTGCCTTTGGGATCCGCCCGGCCTCGCGGTAGGCCCCTGCAATCTGGTCACCGTCCTGAACAAGCCAGATGCTCTCCAGAAGATTTCCCTCCTCGTGACGCAGGAAGGAAAAGTCCACCAGTCCTTTTTGTTTCAGATCCTGCAGGGAATCCAGAAAGTCGGTCTTTTCGTCCTCCTGCTCGAGCCTCTCCTGCAGTTCTTCGTCTTCGATTGTCTTCCAGCGAACTCTCTGCCGGCTGATTGTGTTTTCCCGGTAGGCCCTGGTCCTTTCATAGATGTCAAGCAGGTGATTGAGAATTAGCTGCTGCAGTGACCTGCGGATCATCGAAATCCATCTCCTTTCTCGGATCAAAGCGCCTTGTAAAGGAGCTGTGCTCTCTGTCATTCCGGTAGACAATGATGGTGCGGTCGCAGAACGGTGCAATGTTTGCGATCTTCTCACTGGGTGCCGAGAAAATCGCCTGCAGTCCGAACCGGTGCAGAAGAGAAATGCACTCCTCGATGCGCTCCGAGTCCATCTTGCTGAAGGCCTCGTCGAGGACGATGAGGCGTACCGTGTCATTCTTCGTCGTGTTCACCCGAAGGACCTGCGAGAACGAGGCCAGCATCGCGATGTAGAACGGAATCTGCGTCTCACCGCCCGATTTCTTCGACAGCGTCCTCGACAGACGCTGGGATTCTCCCTGGTCGTTGGTCACAATCAGATCGAAGGTCAGATAGGTGCGGTAGTCCGTGTACTTTGCGATGTTCTTCTCGTATTCCCTCTGCTGCTGTGCCGAGACATTCTCGTCCATGATGATCATCTGAAAGAGCGAGTCGATCTCCTTTGCGTACTTCTCATTGAATGCCTCGGAGGAGAGGTTCCAGCCGGTGACCGCCATGAGCAGAGGATCCATGATCATGTCGTAATAGGCTTTGTACTCCGCTCTCGGGCGGACCTCAAACTGATAGCTGTCGCGGCCGAAATGACTGTGTGAGAGAGCCTCATTGAGTTCCCGGATCTGGCTTCTCACGGATTCGATGTTTTCCTTGAGCTTTGCAATGAAATCATCCCGGAACTGCACATACGCCTTCTGTCTGGAATCCTCAATCTCCTGCAGATAAGAGGGAAGCTTGCTCCTGGAAAGCTGGGTCAATTCCGCATCGTACTCTTCGTTGACCTCCTTCTCCGAGTCATAGGGCGCATGGTAGAGGTCATTGTAGGACTTCCTGAGTGCATTGCGCTCTCTGCTGCCATCCTCGATCATCGTCTGTGTGGCCGTGATCTGCCTTGCAAAGGACTCCGCAAGGGACAGGCTCTTTCTCTGCGAATTCTTTTTCTCCTTCTCATACCGCACCTCGCCGACGTCCCGGATCCAGTCCGCATCAAAGTTCTGCTCAATCCCCGAAGAGCTGTCCTCCACCTTCTTTCCCGCTTCCGGAATCATGTCCTGATCCAGATAGGAGATATCGCGGGAGAGTTCTGCAACGGCCTGCACCACGTTCTCCTTCTGCTTTCTGGTACTCTCGAGTTCCTTCTCCTTCACACTGATCTGATCTTTCAGCTGATCCAGATACGTAAGATCAAGACCGGCATATTCTTCCTGCAGCTTTGCCAGTTCTTTCTCGATCTTTGGCACCTGCCTTTGCTTTTCCATGTCCTCCCGCAAATGACCTGCTTCATTTCTGCTCATGAGCGGGGTAAGACGGGCCTTCTCCAGAAGTGTCAGCTTCTTCTTCGTCTCTTCCAGATCGGCCTTTGCCTTTTTCCTCTCCTCTTCCCGGATCTCGAGGAGCTTTTTTGCCGCTGCCTGACCGATGAACGGAATTTCATAGCGTTCCGGCGGAAGACGCCTTGTCACGTAGTTCTTGTAGAGCATGCAGCTTCTGGTGATGGCGGTCCGGTAATGGTTGAGGTCCTCGACCTTTTCGCACTTCATGACCTTTCCCAGAATATAATCGGCATAGAGTCTTGCGTCCGGATCTTTCGTCTCGATCTCTTCCGCAAGGGATCCTTCCGCAGGCTTCAGTCTGCCGTGGTCTTCTCGCAGCTTGCTGATGTCGATCAGGCCTGCCCCGCTGATGTTCTCCTCCTTTTTGATGCTGTCATAGACCTTCAGCGCTTTAGTGTAGTACCGCTGCGGGACAAGAAGATAGAACTTCTGCGAATCCAGATACCCCTCAATCGCGTTCTGCCATGCGGGATCTTTGATCTCCAGAAGATCCGCAAGCACCTGCACACGGACGCTGTGATGGAAATGTTCGTTCAGGACGTTCTGCAGACGGACAACCTGTTTCGGGTAAGGCTTGATGCCCTGATTCAGACCCTCAATCTCGCTGTCCAGTTCCCGGATCCTGTCTGTCAGGTCAGACTGTTCCTTCCTTGCATTGTTGTAAAGATCCGCAAGGAGCAGGCTGATCTGCTGCATCTTATCGGAAACTTCCTGAAGGTCGGGGCAGGAATCGAACGTGCCATCGCGCATTCTGGCAAAGATGGCCGTCTCTTCTGTGACACTCTCAGACAGCTCCTTCACGGCGTCAAGCATGATGCTCCAGCGCGTGCCGAGGTCGCGGACCTGCCGCAGCGCAGAGTCCGCCTCTTTTCTTATGGCGTCGCGTCTTGCCTTCAGTTCCCCGATTTCTGTTCGAAGCTCCCTCTCCTTCTGTGCCTGAGAGGAGGACCGGTATTCATCGTTGAGCGCATCGATCTGTTCTGTCAGAGTACGCATCTGTTCGGCAAGGGCCTCGTTCTTCGATGTCTGCTCACTGGCGCTTTGTTCGAGCTCTTCCTTTTTCTGAAGGAGACCGTTCAGAGCCTCCCTGTACTCGTCAAGCTTTGCCCGTTCCACGATATACCGCTGCTGGGCAAGATTGTCCTTCAGGGTCTCGATCCGGTTCGAATGCTCCTGAATGATCGTCAGGGCGTCGATCCGCTCTCTGGTCATTCTGGCATCTTCTTCAAGCTTCTTGTATTCCCTGATATCCGACTGCATCTGTCCGATATCGATGTTGTTCTCGACATTGCAGATGGATTCCGTGATGAACTGCTCAATGTTTGTGATCGGAGAGAACGGGACCGCCTTCCGGAACAGATACAGGTACTTTCTCTTGACCTGTCCGAAGGCTCCGAGCAGGTTTTCCTGGAACCTGACATTGGTGTCGTAGAACTCGATCGCATTCTTGGACTTGTACAGTTTGCCGATCGAATGACGCAGAGTGTCATAGTCCCAAGGGATCTCCTTCTCATCGCAGAAATCCCCTTCCGGAATGCCGTGTTTTCGCATCAGAAACCAGTGGTCCTTCCAGGTCTGATCCCCGAAGCAGTCGGCGATGTATCCTGCCGTCATGGCCTCCCCGCGCACGTCGTTGTAAAACTCGAGGACGACGTAGGTCGTAAAGCGGCCGGAGCGGATATAGTGGAAACCGGCCTCGCCGTCGTCGCCGATCTCACCGAACAGGTATCCCTTGAGGGACCTTGCGGAGCGCTCATTTGCCGCCTTGTTGAAGAATGCTCCGCTCTTGTCGCCGAGCATGACCATCTGAATGGCATCGATGATCGTCGATTTCCCGCTGCCGGTGTCTCCCGTCAGGAAGTTGATTTTCTCAAACGAGATCTCCTCCCTGTCATAGGTGTACCA
The DNA here is from genome assembly GCA_900315055.1 of uncultured Lachnospiraceae bacterium. GTDB lineage: Bacteria > Bacillota > Clostridia > Lachnospirales > Lachnospiraceae > CAG-791. The sequence continues at coordinate 15,650 of OMXP01000006.1, read as the reverse complement.
GTGGAGAAGCAGCAGCTTTTTTAAGATTCGCATGATGAATCAGTCCTCCTTCTCCATCTCGATGGCCTGTTCCTCTTCCAGCGCTTCTTGATCTTCCTGCGCATTTTCGTCCTTTACCGTCTCATCCACCAGGCGGTTGATGTTGCTGATCTGTTCATTTGAGATGATGAACAGAATCGTCGGCAGGATGACATAGACCGTGGCGGCATCCTCATAGTCCCCCTCCTTCTTCTGCAGGAGGTTGAACCTTACAAGCTGTCGCAGGGCGTCCGCCATGCGCTGGTCCGAAGGTTTTTTTGAGATGGCACCGGTGGTGGTGAGTTTGCCGATGATCTCGGACGTCGTCACAAAGACCACATCGCTTAAGGATACTTCCGCTCTCTTTTCGTCGTACATCAGGCGCAGGCAGTAGATCATCAGCGTCGTCAGCTTGTCAAACCGGACACGGTTTCCTTCATAGGAAGAATCCAGCGCAATGACGCCGAAGTTTGTATCGACCGTCAGCGTAAATCCCGCATAGGAAAAGTAATCCTGAAACAGGTCCAGATTCTTCTCGACAAAGATGTAGTCGCTGCTGACAGGTCTCGTATTGTTTTCAAAGTCAAACCGGCGCGAGATGAGAAACGAATGGGCCAGCAGGTAGTTGACCATCTGCCGGAATTTCTCCCGGTCCGCCATGGACAGCTTGTCAAAGCCTTCTTCAAATCCGCTCATTTTGCGGCACTTCCTTTCCGGATCTCAAATACGCACGAGGGCAGGCTGCACCCTTCGTGCATCACATAGGTGTCATCAATCGTAGCGGTATACGGTGCGCTCTTCTCGTTTGCCCGGATCGTTCCAAGCAAAAACAATATGAATTCCTCCTGCGTTTTCATCGGTGCATCGATGGTGGTAAAGGTGTCCTTTCCCTGAAACAGGGAGAGAATGTACTGGTCGATTCTCCGGTTCGGGTACTGATTCCTCACGCGCTCGAGGAACTTCTTCATCGCCTCCGGGTTCTGGTTCGCTCTGCTTGCGGCAAGCGGCTTTCCCTCGCTTCGTTTCGTGCGCTTTACGTTGGTGTACAGAGAACCGTTCGCGACATACTGATGGCGATAGCACCGAAGGCCTTCCTGCATGGCATGAAGAACATCCGGGTCGCCGGCATTCTTCAGGATATGTGCCAGTTTTCCCCTCGCGGAGTTGTCCACGTTCAGTTCATAGCGGATCTTCTCCATGGTCGCCACTGTATACTGGGTATGACGGCTGTCGATGGCAGCAAGCAGGCCGTCGAGGTTGTCATACTCATCGATGATCCAGGTGATCATGCGCATGGTCTCCTCGTGTCCTGCCTCCTCGTCCGAAAAGACCCTTGCATGGATCCCGCTGTTTACAATCTGAAGAAGGACCCTGTCGTCCCTGCTCCAGTCGTTCAGGATCTCCTGAATCGGCGTCCTAAAGCGCGGCACGGAATCCATCGTCTTCAGCGGATAAAGTACCGCGTCGATGATCTTTTTCTTGTATTCCTGAAAGTGAAGATCCAGAAGCGCATTGGCATCCATTTCGCTTTCCATTCGCTGGAAGTAACGCCGGATGTTGTTGTACAGAGTCTTCAGTTCATCGATCAGGTTTTCGGTGTTGTGGTAGGCACTCTCCAGAGCCTGGAACCGGTACTCGGGCGTCGCATCGGCGTTTTTCAGGGCCGCATAGGTGGCGTACACGTAGCTGTTGTACTCCTTCTGCACATCGACGGTCAGTCCGTAAAGAACATCGATGATCCGGATGGAATAATCCGGTACCGTGATCACTTCCTCGAAGGATCCCCGCTCATACTCAAAATCGATCCAGCCGCAGTCGTGAAGCTTGCGGATGAGAAAATGTGCCTTTCCGGAAAAACTGGTCAGATCTTCGCCCTGTTCCTCCTTTGTCATGTCACCGGAAAAGTCTGCTCCCTCAATATCCGCAGAAAGGGAGTCCATCAGGCTTGCCGTGAGGCTCTCCCTGTGGATGACAAGTTCATGCCGGAACGCATCATGTATGACAAAGAGCGCCTTTGCATACGTATCCCGGTTCGGGGATGCAAGGACGCTGAACAGATGCTCCGGAATTTTCTCAAACAGTCGTGCAGCCATGTTTTCTCTCCATGATTTCGCTGGAACTATCATACCATAAGAAACTACGTCTGAATGATTCCCGCTCCGGCCTGCTCTGTCTTGAATTTGGTCTTTTTCCTCATTACAATAAGCGGCATTCAGGCACATTTCAGATGCAGACCCTTAAAATGGTACGGCTGACTCACACCGGTCCCCCGTCCTAAGATGCATCTGCTTTTTGATCTTGTTGAAAGCAAAGGAAACCACATGAGCAATCCAAGCTGGAAAAAGGATCTGCTTCGACCGACACAGCCCTTCTTCGTTCTTCGCAGTACTTCATTTGTTCAGTACTCCTGCAGGATGCGGGGCATCTCGCATTTCTATACCCTGGAAAAAGAAGCGGGGACCGTCATCCCGACGGTGCCGGATGCCTGCATCGACTTCATCTATTCCTTTGATGAAAAGGGTCAGTGCAGTGCCTGTGTCGCGGGGAGTCCCTTACAGGCCGTAAACTCCCTTGCCCCGGAGGCGGTCTCGATCTTCGGCGTGCGCTTCATGCCGGGGACGCACCCCGCAGGGCTTGCCTATTCCATGCGGGACGTCCTCGCAACAAGAGTGCCGCTGCCTTCGCGCTACGAGAATCCGGTCCTCACGAACCCCAACACTTCTTTTGAACAAAAGATCCAGTCCTTCCAGGATCTGTACGCTGCCATCCCGGATCCTGCCCCTGCCTCAAAAAGCCGTCAGGCCCTGTTCGTCTCGGTGCGCGATGCCATCTATGAGACGGACGGGCAGATCCGCATGGAAGAGGTTGCAGCCAAAACCGGTTACTCTCCCCGCTACATCCGGGAGATCTTCCTCGAGGAGATGGGCTTTTCGCCGAAGACCTTCTGCATGATCCTCCGCTTCCAGCGCTCCCTCGAGTTTCTGAACTACGGTTACAGCGAAAAGAGTGCCGACTGGGCGGTGGATCTTGGCTACTACGACCAGGCGCAGTGCATCCGGGACTTCAATCATCTGCTTGGCATGACACCCGGAAAGTTCCGAAGGCTCTGCGAGGAGAATCACTACCGGGAGCGGGCTGTCTACTATCGTACGTAAGCTGGCGCCGTTTTTTACAATATTCTGCAGAGCGGATCTGACAGAATGCATACAACAATACAATTTCAAGCGACAAGGAAGTCACAGTGCCATCGGGCATTGTGACTTTTTTTATTGCAAAGGAAAAATGGGTAACAAAAAGGTTCTCAAAGGAGGAACACACAATGAGCACATATCCTGAAATTGATTTTCTGTATCTGAACGAGGAAGACATGGTCAAGGCCGGTGTCCGGAACATGCCCGCCTGTATTGATGCAATGGAGGAAGTGCTCCGCTGCATGAGCGTCGGCGACTTCGTCATGGCAGGTGCAAATCACTACAGCCATGGCTCCAAGCTCTCCTTCCCGACTACGTCTCCGTTCCCGAACATGCCTCTTGGCGTCGGTGAGGACCGCCGTTTCATGGCAATGCCCGCCTACATCGGCGGCGAGTTCGACCATGCCGGAATGAAGTGGTACGGCTCCAACATGGAGAACAAGAAGAAGGGCCTGCCCCGCTCCATTCTGATGGTCATGATCAACGACAAGGATACCGGTGCACCGGAAGCTCTGATGAGTGCAAACCTTGAGAGTGCCTACCGCACCGGCGCTGTCTCCGGAGCCGGCCTTCGCTACCTTGCCCGCAAGGATTCGAAGGTTGCAGGACTCTACGGACCGGGCGTCATCGGAAAGACGACGTTCGAGGCCATGATGGACGCCTGCCCTGAAATCGAGGTTGTCAAGGTCAAGGGAAGAAGCCAGCGCGGCATCGATTCCTTCACGGCTTATGTCAACGAGCTGTTCCCGAAGGTGAAGGTTGAGGTCGTGGACAGCCTTGAGGCCATGGTCCGCGACACCGATGTCATGGCATTCTGCGGAACGTCCGGACATGATCTGTCGAAGTACCCGAAGGTCGAGAAGGAATGGGTCAAGAAGGGTGCAACACTTGCCTGCCCCGGCGGTGTCGAGTTCGATGCGGATTATCTTGCAAAGGACTGCCGTCTTGTGGTCGAGACCATGGGCCTGTACGAGGCATGGGCTGAGGAATTCCCGTATCCGACCTACGGCGAAGTCACGATGGTCGGCACGAAGTTCATGGATATGGTCCATGAGGGCAAAATCACCAAGGCTGACATCACCGATGTCGGCAAGATCATCGAGGGCAAGCAGAAGGGCAGACAGAATGATGACGAGATCATCGTCTACTCCGTCGGCGGCATGCCGGTCGAGGATGTTGCCTGGGGCACGGTGTGCCTGAGAAATGCCAGAAAGCTTGGCATCGGCACCTCTCTTCATCTGTGGGACAAGCCGATCCTCTACTGATAAAAGTACCTGTCGCAAACGAAAGGTGAATTTGTATGAAACACATGGTAATCACGATCGGCTGCGATTACGGCGCCGGCGGACCTCAGATCGGCAAAATGCTCGCCGATGCCCTCTCCTTTGACTACTACGACCGTGACCTTGTCGATGAGGTCGTTGACCGAATCGGCGTTGACAAGTACCTGGTCGAAAAGGCCGACAAGGAAAAGAGCGTCCACTACTCGATCGACACCTCACTCGGCCCCCGCTATGCAAACCTGACCAACCGCGTCATCGCGGCCCAGTTCGATGTCATCCACGAGATGGCGGAGAAATCATCCTGCGTCATCATCGGCCGCTCCAGCGACTATATCCTGAAGGACCGGGACGATGTGCTGAAGATCTTCATCTACGCACCGGAGGAGGTCCGGGTGAAGTCGATCATAGAGCAGCAGCACTTGAGCTATGAAAAGGCACAGGAGGTGGTGACCTACAACGATCAGCAGAACCACGCGCGTCACAAGTACATCACCGGCACCTACCGCGGCGACAGAAAGAACCGTCATATCCTCATTGATTCCAGCCTCCTCGGCTGGGAAAAGACCGCGCAGTACCTTCTGATGCTGGTCGAGCTCGTACAGGAGAAGGGATAGGAGGAAAGGTATGGAACCACAGACCGAAAAGAAATCGGAATTCAACAAAGTCTTTTCTTCCTGGGACATCCTCGTGATTGCCTTCGGTGCCATGATCGGCTGGGGCTGGGTTGTCCAGACCGGCGACTGGATCGAGCGCGCCGGCGTCATCGGCGCCATGCTCGGCTTCTGCCTCGGCGGTGTGATGATCTTCTTCATCGGACTGACCTACGCGGAACTGACACCGGCCATGCCGGAGTGCGGCGGCGAGCATGTGTTCAGCATGCGGGCCATGGGGCCGTACGCTTCCTATGTATGTACCTGGGCCATTATCCTCGGATATGTCTCGGTCGTCTGCTTCGAAGCCTGCGCCCTGCCGACCATCATCACCTACATCTGGCCCTCGTTCCTGCAGGGCTACATGTACACGGTTGCCGGCTTTGATGTCTATGCCAGCTGGGTTGCAGTTGCCTTTGCCTTTGCTCTTCTCATCACCCTGATCAATATCCGCGGTGCAAAGACCGCAGCCATTCTGCAGACCATCCTGACCGTCGTCATAGCGGCGGCCGGCATCGCTCTGATTGTCGCATCGGCCATCACCGGCTCTCCCTCCAATCTCGACGGACAGATATTCGTCGGTGAGGACGGTGGCTCCATTCTCAAGAACATCGTTCAGGTCGCGGCCATCAGCCCGTTCTTCTTCGTCGGCTTTGATGTCATTCCGCAGGCTGCGGAGGAGATCAACGTTCCCTTGAAGAAGATCGGCCGCATGCTTCTGCTCTCGATCATCTGCGCGATCGCCTTCTACGCTCTGGTCATCTTTGCAGTCGGCTATGTCATGAACGGCGGCGACATCGCTGCTGCTCTCTCCGGTAACGGACTGGTCACGGCTGATGCCATGGCCAAGGCCTTCCACAGCTCCGTCATGGCAAAGGTCACGATCATCGCAGGCATGTGCGGCATCATCACGAGCTGGAACTCCTTCATGCTCGGCGGCTCCCGTGCCCTGTACTCCATGGGCGAGTCCTATATGGTGCCTCCGATCTTCAAGAAGCTGAACCCGAAGTACAAGACCCCGTCGGCTGCCATCTGGCTCATCGGCATTCTGTCAATGGTCACCCCGTTTGCCGGACGCCGCATGCTCGTCTGGGTCTCCGATGCAGGATCGTTCGGCTGCGTTCTGGCCTACTGCATGGTCGCTCTCTCCTTCCTGATCCTTCGGAAGAAGGAGCCCGACATGCCCCGTCCCTACAAGGTCAAGTACGGCACCTTCGTCGGTGTCATGGCCGTTCTGATGAGCGGCAGCATGCTTCTGCTCTACATCATCCCGAACTCCGGTTCGGCTCTTGCTCCTCAGGAATGGGGTATCGCAGGCGGCTGGTTTGCACTGGGCGTCGTCTTCATGATCTTCTGCCGCGCAAAGTACGGCGAGAAGTTCGGCTACTACGCACCGCTCTACAACGCAGAACTTGCAACAAAGGAAAAGAAGGAGCAGAAGGAAGCTGCCCTCGTCTGGGATATCGAGACCGCCATGGAGGAAAAGGAAGCCGCCAAGGCTCCCACTGCGGCTCAGCCGTCCTATCGATTTGACTACTGCCTGCCCGTGAATATCAAGTTCGGGGCGGGTCGTGTCGATGAGGTGGGGCTCCTTGCAAAGCCCTTCGGCAAGCATGCGCTTCTTGTCACCGGAGGCTCCAGTGCGAAAAAGTCCGGACTTCTTGACCGGGTCCGGAAGAACCTGGAAGCGGAAGGAATCTTCTGCGACCTGTTTGACAAAGTCACGCCCAATCCTCTGACGACAACTGCCATGGAGGGCGGAAAGATCGCAAGAGATTCCGCCATCGACATGGTGGTTGCCATCGGCGGCGGCTCCGTCATGGACTGCGGCAAGGCGATCGCCTTCCTTGCACGAAATGACGGGAATGTGAGTGATTACATCTTCGGAAGACGGACCGGCTCGGATGCTCTCCCGCTCGTCCTGATCCCGACAACCTGCGGCACGGGTTCCGAGGGCAACGGCTTTGCCGTTCTCACAGATCCGGAAACCGGAGACAAGAAGTCGCTTCGCTCTCCTCTTCTGGTCGCCAGGGTTTCGATCGTCGATCCCGAGGTCATGAAGACGATGCCGAAGAAGGTTCTTGCATCGGTCGGCTTCGATGCCCTCTGCCACTGCATGGAGGCCTACACCGCAAACAATGCACAGCCGATCACCGATGCGCTCTCGCTCTACGGTGCGGATCTGATCTACAGGAATCTGCCCCGTCTCTATGAGGGCGATGACAGCATGGAAGCCTGGTCCAATCTCACCTTCGGCGCAACGCTTGGCGGCATGGTCATCGGCTCTGCCGGTGTGACACTTGCCCATGGCATGGAGCACCCGGTGAGCGGCCGCGTGAATGCCGTCCACGGCCAGGGTCTTGCAGCCCTGACGCCGGCGGCAATCAATGCACTGTACAAGTACAACCGGGTGAAGTTCGGCACCCTGGCCCGCCACTTCGGCGGCATGACGGCAGAGGATCTGTCCGGGAAGATCGTCTCTCTTCTTTCACGCCTTGATCTGTCCTGCACGCTGACGGACCTTGGCATCAGGAAGGAAGATCTCGACTGGCTGACCGATAACTGCATCAAGGTCTCAGCCGGGAACCTCGCCAATACCCCCGGTCAGGTAACAAGAGAGGAAATCCGCAGCATCTATGAAGCTGCATTGTAGTAAGGAGATAGAGAATATGGAAGGAAGAATTTCAAGGCACCCGATTCTGGGCGTCCAGAATGAGGGAAAGAAAACCGTGACGTTCCTCTACGATGGAAAGCCGATGCAGGGTTTTGAGGGCGAGCCGATTGCGGCAGCCCTGAAGGCCAACGGCGTCGTGATCCACCGCTACACGGCAAAGCAGCACAAGCCCCGCGGCATCTTCTGCGCGATCGGCAGATGCACCGACTGTGTCATGGTGGTCGACGGAAAGCCCAATATCCGCACCTGCATGACACCGCTCAAAGAGGGAATGGACGTCCGCACCCAGTACGGCGTATCCCCCAAGCCCTTTGATCAGCAGTAGAAACGCGAGGTAAAAACAGGAAATGAAAATCAAACGCTTTGATCTCATCGTTGTCGGTGCCGGCCCGTCCGGTCTTTCCGCGGCGATCGAGGCCGCAAAGAGCGGTCTGAAAACCGTTGTCTTTGATGAGAATGCCCGCCCCGGCGGACAGCTGTTCAAGCAGATCCACAAGTTCTTCGGCTCCAAGGAGCATAAGGCAAAGATCCGCGGCTTCCACATCGGGGAGCAGCTCCTGAAGGAAGCCGATGAGGCAGGTGTCGAGGTCGTCCTGAACGCCACCGTCATCGGTCTCTATCAGGACCACGAGGTGGTCGTCCGCCTCGGTGAGGAAGTCCACCACTATAAGGCAGATGCGGTCCTCATCGCGACCGGCGCCGCCGAAAACATGGTCCTCTTCGATGGCTGGACACTGCCCGGTGTCATGGGTGCCGGCGCTGCCCAGACGCTGATGAACCTCTACGGCGTAAAGCCCGGCAACAGAGTCCTGATGCTCGGTTCCGGAAACGTCGGTCTTGTCGTCTCCTATCAGCTGCTCCAGGCAGGATGTCAGGTGGTTGCCCTCGTCGATGCCGCACCGAAGATCGGCGGCTACGGCGTTCATGCGGCAAAGGTCGCAAGGACCGGCGTTCCCTTCTATCTCTCCCACACGATCAAGACGGTCGAGGGCGAGGATCATGTGACCGGTGTCACGATCGCCCAGGTCGACAATCACTTCCAGTTCATCGAGGGCACCGAAAAGCACTTCGATGTCGACACGGTCTGTGTCGCCGTCGGTCTCTCCCCGATGAGCCAGCTCATGAAGATGGCCGGCTGCGCAATGGAGGACAATCCCAAGCGCGGCGGTCAGGTACCGCTTCTTGACGAGTACGGCATGACTTCCGTCCCCGGTGTCTTCTCCGCGGGCGATGTATCCGGCATTGAGGAGGCAAGTTCCGCCATGATCGAGGGCCGCATGGCCGGCACCGCGATCGCAGAATACCTCGGCTTTATCACGAAGGAAGAGCGCGACAGGAATCTCGAGGCGCTGAACAATTCCCTCTCCGGTCTTCGCCAGGGCATGTTTGCACCGGCAAACCGCGGCAAGGACATCAAGGAGACCGAGGAAGGTATTCCGATCTCCCAGAATCTCCTGCACCACGGCTTTGTGACCGATGAAGAGATCATGCGCTTCCCCGGTGTCACGCATCAGGACCGCATTCACCCCGTCATCGAGTGTACCCAGAACATTCCCTGCAATCCCTGCCAGGATGCCTGCCACATTCACTGCATCAAGATCGGCGACAAGATCACGCAGCTGCCGGCCGTTGATACCACGAAGACCTGCATCAACTGCGGCATGTGCGTTGCCTCCTGCCCCGGCCAGGCCATCTTCCTGGTCAACGAGGACGAGGGCGACGGCACCGCAACCGTGACCCTGCCCTACGAGTTCCTGCCTCTTCCTGAGGTCGGTGCAAAGGGCAAGGCGCTCTCCAGAAGCGGTCAGCCGCTCTGCGATGCGGAAGTGACACAGGTTCGCACTGCCCCGGCATTTGATTCCACTGCCCTTCTTACCATGAAGGTTCCGAAGGAATATGCGATGCGGGCAAGGTTCTTCAAGGCTTAAGAGAAGGAGATCCATCATGGATGAATTACAGGACCGGTCCCGTGATATCGGACCGTTTGTTGCACAGCCGGATGACGACATGATTGTCTGCCGGTGTGAGGAAGTCACAAAGGGCGAGATCCGCAAGGCGGTTCACGAGGGTCTCTACACCATCCCGGAGATCCGCAGATTTCTTCGCTGCGGCATGGGACTGTGCCAGGGACAGACCTGCGCAAAGCTGGTCAAGAGCATTGTCGCAAGAGAGCTTAAAGTCTCTCCTGCCGTTCTGGAACCCGCGACCAGCCGTTCGCCGATGCGTCCCATTGAGATGCATGTGTTTGCAGATGAGAAGGAGGACGATGAATGAAAAGCGCAGATGTCGTTGTGATCGGCGCCGGTATTATCGGCAGTGCCAGTGCCTACTACCTGGCGAAGGCCGGCTATAAGGTAATTGTCCTCGAGAAGGCCGATGTCATCGGCGACGGCGGATCAAGCCGCAACGGCGGCGGTGTCCGTCAGTCCGGCCGTGATCCCAGAGAGCTGCCCCTTGCCATGTACGGCATCGAGAACCTCTGGCCTACTCTCTCCGAGGAACTGGGCTATGATGTCGAGTACTGCAAGAAGGGAAACCTTCGTCTTGGCAAGACCGAAAAGCACCTGAAGACCCTGCAGGGTCTCACGGACCGTGCCGTTGCGGTCGGACTCGATGTCCGCATGATCGACGGCGATGAGGTTCGTCAGATCAACCCGTACCTGTCGAAGGAAGTCATCGGCGCCAGCTGGTGCCCCACCGACGGCCATGCAAACCCGCTGAAGGCAACCCTTGCCTTCTACATGGCTGCAAGACGACTCGGCGTCCGGTACTACACCGGTGAGACCGTCAAGTGCCTGAAGAAGGAGCACGGCGTTCTTCGCTATGTGGAGACCAACGATGAGATCTTCGCGGCAGACCACGTGGTTCTCGCAGCAGGCTATGCGTCCCGCGCGATTGCAGGAACCGTGGATCTCGATATCCCGATGGTGACACGTCTTGTCGAGTGTCTGGTCACAGAGATGGAGCCGAAGATGTTCGAACAGATGCTCGGGACCGCAGAGGCAGACTTCTACGGCCATCAGACCAGGCACGGCTCCTTTGTCATGGGCGGTTCGAGCGGCTATGAGCTCTACAAGAAGGACAACGGCACGCCGATCAACTCGAGCACGACAGTGCCCTGCATCGCCCGCGGCATCTGCCGGTACGTTCCTCTTCTCTCCGATGCGAAGATCGTCCGCGCATGGGCCGGCTGGACCGATGTCATGAGCGACGGTGTTCCCGTCATTGACACGGTGGAGGAAGTTCCGGGACTCGTCCTTGCCTGCGGCTTCTCCGGCCACGGCTTCGGCATTGCGCCGGCAGTCGGTGCGGTCGTCAAGAACCTTGTCGCCGGTGAGAAGACTGTCTGCGACATCTCGGGTCTGAAGTATGACCGCTTCTACGCAAAGGACGTCGTCGCCTGAGAAAGGACATCATGATTACGGAAACAGCAGGACCTCTCGTTCACGTAACGCTGCAGGAGGCACCGGAAGCCGGGGACTCCTACGGACAGACAAAGGCTCTGATTGCATCGGAGCTGGAGATTCTGAAAGAAAACGGCTGTACAGCATCGGATGTCATACGTGCCCGCATGTACGTGACCGCTTCCTATGACCGGGCTGCCGGGCGGAAGGCCTATTCCGAGACTTTTCTTCCGATCAGGCCGACCTACACGGTACTCACGGTGGAGCCCTTTGAAAACCCGAAAACGCTCGTGACATTCGAGATGTGGGCGATCAGGGGATGCGGCACAAAGGACAGTCCGTATCAAAAAGAGAATTTCTCATCCGGAGCGCCTTTTGAGGCGATCGCAGGCTATTCCCGCATGGTAAAGGCAGGTCCCGTTGTCGTCCTTGGCGGCACAACGAGTGTTCAGCCGGACGGCTCGCTCCTTGCAAAGGGTGACGGGAAAGGTCAGGAGACCTACGTCGTGAACAAGGCCTTCTCCTTCCTGAAGAAGGCTGGCGCAGGACCGGACGATGTCGTCTGTGTCAGACGCTTTGTAACGCCGCAGTACCGCGAAGAATCAGCAGTTCTTACAGACCTTCTCGGGGATAAGCCGGGAAGAACCGTGACGGATATCCCGATCATCCATCTCTCGCGGGACGGACAGTACATCGAGATCGAGATGACAGCGATTCTTCCGGACGCACCGGACTGGGCAAAGACCGATCTTGCAAGGACGATCTGATCAAAGACAGCAGAAAGAACAAATCACAAATGGTACAGCTTTCAGGTTATTCCTGTAAGCTAAGAAGAGCCGGGACTTTTCGCCCCGGCTCTTTCTCTGTGCTCTTCTATCTTCAGTCTTTGGCTTTGTATCAGGCCCAGACTTCCGGTCCCTTCCCGGAGCCGACCTCGAAGTTGTACTTTACAATCCCGAGATCCGTCTTTGTGTAGAACCCGAGTCCCGCTTTGGCCGTGACCTTCTCCCCGTTCCTGGTAAAGCGGAATTTCTGCTGGTTGATCGCCGTCGGCGCAAGAAGTGCTGCCTTTACGCCGTCCCGGTACCAGTCCGGATCGCCCTCTTTATAGTCGCTGACATCGGACATCTGTTTGCTCTTATGCGGAACCCCCTGGGTCTTACCGTAGCCGAGCGCGATGACCATGTAACGCTTTTCACCGGGTTTTACGGTTCCCTTTGCGCTGCTCTTCTTGTAGGTCATGGCGACCCAGCAGGTGTTGAGCCCCAGCTCCTGGGCCTTCAGGACGAGCTTTTCGCCATAGTAGCCGATCTCCTCATCCTTTCCCTTCGGGCCGGTCAGGACGAAGTAGTTCCGGCAGCCGGAGAAATTTCCGTAGGACGTCTGTCCTGCCTGAAAGGCCTCTGTCTCGTTGACCTCGAGCTGAATCGTAAGTCCGCTCTCCCGGTTTACTTTGTCCACCTCATCCTGTAAGTCTTTAACCGTATCTGCATCGATTGCTTTGTCCGTAAACTGCCGCACCGAGTGCCGCTGTTCCAGTGCTGTCTTCTCGTCCATTGTCATTACCTCCATACCTTAAAATGTTCATTCTGAAATCTCATACGTCATCTTCGGGCATTCCGGATCGTGGGTCATGAGAACCGCCTCGCAGCAGGGATCCAGGGCAAAATCCCGAAGTCTCTTCAGGGACTTTGCCGTCTCCTTTCTGTTCCATTCAACGCCCGGCAGTACCTGTGCATCAAAGGAATGCCTCCCGTACCCCGCATCTCCTGCAATCAGAACATAGTGCTCTCTTGTCCCGACGCGGAATGCGGTCATCCCGGCGGAGTGTCCGTGCATCGGAATGGCTGTAAGCGTCCCGTCTCCTGTAAGATCCACTTCCCTGTCCGGAAAGGTTGTCAACGGAATCCCCTTCCACAGCCTCTTGAGATAGCGGGGATTTGCCTTATTTGCCGCATCCCACTCCGCAGCAGAACACTGGATCCTGGGTACATTCCTGACAAGACCGATGCCGCCCGCATGGTCGATATCCATGTGGGTCAGGAGGACACGGGAAAGGTCGCTCACGGACAGATGGAGATCTGATAGCTGATCCACAACACCCTCACCTTTCGGCAGGACGCCCGGAGATGCGAAGTAGTTGAAGAATCCCTCATATTTTCTCGCATCCATGCGGATCGCCGTATCCCACCCGGTATCCACGAGGAACAGTCCCTTCGGGTGTTCGATCAGATACGCCCGGACGGGGACATCGACCTTGTGCTGTTCTCCCCGGAAAAGCCCGGTAAAGGCGAGCGGATTCTTCGAGCGGTCCGAGAACGGCAGTGCCTCGTCCACTCTTGTACTGCCGCAGGGCAGCACCTGTACCCTAATCATCGCCGCTCCTGTCCGGGAGGCTGTGCATGATCCTGCGTGCATGTTCCAGCATATGGATCAGCTGTTCGATCGATGCCGCGCTTTCATCGAAGTAGTAGTAGTTCCGGGTTCCTTCTCTCCTCATCTTGACAAGCCCTGCATCCTTCAGGATCTGCAGGTGATGGGATACTGCGGGGCGGGACAGGTTGGTGCCTTTTGCGATCTCGTTTACCCGAAGTCCCGTACAGCTGCCGCTCTGCATCATGACAAGGATCAGATGCTGCCGCACCTCATCGCCAAGGGCGGTCAGGATCTTCCGGCTCTGTTCGATTTCGGAAGAAAGGGCTTTGATCTCCTCTTCCATTTCCATGGCATTGGTTCCTTTCGTTTAAGTGCTTAAACCATCATAGCAGAATAAATCCGATGCAGATCAATGGTAAAGAAAACAAATACCATTGCACGGAATATGGCCAAAACGATATGATACTTAAAACAATGCAGGGAGGCAAAGATGCAGATACAGCTGAGCAAGAAGATACTCGACATGATGCCCTACGGGACGAAAATCGACGATAAGACCGTGGAGGATCCGGGTCTTATATGGTACTGCGGACATCTTGCCAGTGCAAACGCGTACGGGGACGAAGATCTTCTGATACTGTCACAGGAAAAGACCCACTTCCCTCTGATCGCATGGCCTGTCCAGTGGTTTGAGGTGACTCTCATGCTGACAAATGATATCCCCGAGATGCTCCAGCAGACCCTCGCCACTCTTGGCGTCGAGAAGGATGTCATCGACAACTATCTCGCCTACCAGGGAGAGGTCACCTTTGCAAGAAATCGTAACCGGAGTGCAGGCGGACTGCTCTCGAACGCACGTGCGCAGACGCAGACGACGATTGAGGGATTTGCAGACGGGGATCTGCACCTTGATATCGGAGCTTATTCGAGCTGGCAGACCTGGTATATCGTGCGGGATGAAAAAGGCAGGACGCTTTCCGAGCAGAATTCCCAGAAACTGATCATCGAAGATGCATACGCAAAGGCCGGCGGAAAGGCTCCTGCATTTTCCGTAAAAAAGCCGCCGCTGATCCAGGAAATGGAGGAACGTATCGCTAAGCGCCAGGACGCTTTGATGGAATATCTTCGAAAAACATGCGCCCTCTCTGACAAGTAATGGGGAAGTTCCGGATATCTCTCAGGCTCCCATGCGAAGGAAGGTTAGGATCCACTGCTCTGTCTCTGTCCACTGCTGCTCTTTTGAGATCGTTGCAGTGCCGTCTCCCTTCTGCGGTCCGTAATCTGCAAACCCTGCATGGTTGCCGCCGTCAAGGGTGACAAAAGTCGTATCCTCAGGGAAATCCTCCTCATTTTTCTTCTGGGAGGCTGGATCAAGGTCATTCGTCCCGTAGATCGAAAGACACCGGAAACCGTCCCGGTGCAGGTCAGCGGCGGGATACCCGGCAAGCAGAATGATGCCGTCGTACTCGTCCAGATGATCCGAGACATACACCGAGGCCATCGCGGCGCCCATGGAGTGGCCTGCCATGTACCAGTGATCGTAGGAGTACGTATTTCGAATGCTGTCCGCGGCGTCAATGTCAAACACCGCCATGTGAAGCGGCATGTCGAGAAGGATCACGTCCGCATCTCTTGCCGCAATCTCATGCAGGATCGGTGCATAGGCTGCGGAATCCACCTTTGCTCCGGGGTAGAACACGATGGCTGTATCATCGGAAGGCCCGTCAAAGAGTGTTCCGCCATCGATGGACGATACTGTCACGGCATCATCGCTCTTCATTGAGGCAATCGCCTCATCTCCTGCGTGGTAATAGGTGCCAAAATAGATGCCGGCGGCGATCACCAGAACAAGAACGACTGCTGTCAGAACAATAAGGACAACTCGCCTGCGGGGTTTTGAATTCGTTTTCATTTGGACTCCAGTTTTGTTAAAAAAAGACCAGACAGGCAACGCCCATCTGGTCCATTCTTCTACCTTCAAAATCAAATACAGAAAACGTATCGTCGATCTTTCAACGACTCTAAGGATAAGCTTCCGACCTATTAGTATTTGT
>OMXP01000087.1 GCA_900315055.1 uncultured Lachnospiraceae bacterium | reverse complement strand
GCACATAAAAAACCTCCATCCAGAAAAAGCTACTGCTACATAGCCCATTCTAGATGGAGGTATAGATCAATTCCTAGACACGTTTGTAAGGGTGCTTACTCCTTGATCGACTCGATCGTCTTCTGAACTCTCGGGTCTTCCTTCCCTGTCAGTATCACTGTCCAATCTCCCGGATTACCTTTGCCGGAACACCTGCCGCGATGGTGTTTGCCGGAACATCCTTTGTCACGACGGCGCCTCCGCCGATGACCGCGTTCTCTCCGATTGTAACACCCGGCATGATCGTCACGCAGGCACCGATCCAGACATTGTCTTTGATGACGACCGGTTTGCAGGAGAGCACCATGCGGTCCTTCAGGTCGTGGTTGTCCGTTGCGATCGTGACATTCGGTCCGATCTGCACGCCGTTCCCGATCGTGATGCTGCCGATGGACATTGCCGTGAAGTGATGGTTGATAAAGCAGCTGCCCTCAAATCTCATCTGCATCGGAAAGTCGATCTGAACCGGCGTCAGAAAGTTCACCCCATCCGGCAGTGTTCCCTGGAACAGCTCCTGCCGAAGATCCAGCCACTCTTTTGTCCTCGGCTCCGTATGATTTAGATGGAAAAGAACCCTGTCCGCCCTCTGAAGCTCTGCGATTGCCGCCTGGTACTCCTTCGATCTCATGTCAACAGGTGCTCCTGAGCGGAGCCTGTCAAATACCAGATCCATCATGGCCTTCTCCTTTCTCCTATGCGCCGTACTTCTCGGTCCTGGTCCAGATAAAGTTCGATTCCCGCTTTGCAATGCGCCAGGACCCGTCCTGCTTTACGTACTGATCGTGGTAGACGATGCCGTTTGTAATCATCTGATCCGTGCCCTCTTCATTTTTCCCGATGAGCACCGTCAGGTTGTAGGCCGTTCCGGTGGCATGGGTCTCGTCCCGGAGTTCAAACACCGCCTGTCCGTTGTTGTGGAAGTGCGTGTGGAACAGGTTCATGAATGCGGTGCAGCTCTTCTCGATCTCCTCTCTTCCCTGAAAGCGATGGGTCTGCCCTGCCGCATGCGACTCCAGTACGCCGTCTTCCGTAAAAAGCTGTGCCTGCTCGTGCAGCTTCATCTCATCTGCCAGAATGGCAAACGTATCAACAAGTTCCTGTAACGCCATCTTTTCCTCTGTCTGATTCATCCTGATATCCTCTCCGCTTCCTGTGTACTTAGGTAACTGTGGTTTCTTTTGCAACCTGATGATACCGTCCGCAGAGAGCCGTAACAACGGGCAGTATTCTGGTTTTCGTTTCCTAAGCAACCGATTGCGGGAAATGGTTACGTATCTTCCCCGAAGTCGCAAAAGCGTGGTACAGGGCCCAACAAAAACAGGTACCGCTATCCCCGGTCCTATTGTAATGGCCTGATAGTTGATCTATCATCTATTTTAGTTGATAGGTCATCTAACAGGAGGATTCCATGCAGGAAGACATGCGCGAGATTACAAAAATCGCCCGGGAGGTATCGAAGTTCACCGTCCGGACGATGAAAGCCGATGGCATCGGCACAGGGGAATTCGACTTCATTCATGTGGTGCGGCATAACCCCGGGATCACGCAGCGACAGATCTGTGAAATCCTGACCCTCGACAAGGGGGCATGCGCCCGAAGGGCCGCAGGACTGGAAAAGAAGGGGTATCTCATCAAAAGGAAGAACCCAGCCGACGGAAGAAGCTTCCAGCTCTACGCAACCAGGAAGGCGGAGACCTTAAAGCTCTCGAAGGTTGAGATTGAGACGAGATATTACAACTGGCTGAGCGGGAGCCTTACACCGGAGGAGCTTCAGACCTTCCTTCCTCTTCTGCACAAACTCTGCCTTGCCAACAAGACAGAATCCAAAGCAGGCTTTCCCCATGTTTCAGAGTGTGTGAAAGGCGATGGCAATGAAACAAGATAAACTGCTCTCCCATCCGGATCGGATCAGCACGTATTTCAAGACGGAGATCCCGGTCCTGACCGTGGTCACGATCACGGGCCTTGTCTACAACATCGGCATGCTGGCAGGTCCCTACTATGAGGGCCGCCTTGCCCAGTGTCTGTATGACATCATGAACAGCAGGGCAACAGCCGGGGACATGCTGCAGCTGGCGATTGTCTATCTTCTGGTGATCGCTCTGGTTCAGATTTCCCGGGCCATCAAGCGCTTCTCGGTCCGCCGCTTTGCCAACAACATCAGCCGCAAGATGCGCCGCAGTCTCTACAACAGCCTGGTCCATGCGGATCAGAAACAGCTCTCTGACGAAAACCTCGGTTCTCTTCTGACCAAGGCCATCTCGGACGTGGACGCCTGCAGTGAGGGCATGCGCAAGTTTACGACGGAGGTCTTCGATACCGGCGTCGTCATGATCTCCTATGTCTTCATGCTGGTCCATTACGACTGGAGACTCACGATCCTCGCCTGTCTGTTCACGCCTCTCGCGTACATTGCGGCGGCTGCCATGAAGTCAAAGGTCACCGCGGCCAATGCGGCCTACAAAAAGAGTGCCTCCTCGCTGAGTGCCCTGACCATGGACCGGATCAGTCATGCCATTACCTACCGCGTCTACGGCCGGGAAGAGGACCGGAATCAGAACTACGAAGGAGCTCTTCAGGACTATGAAAAGAAGAGCGCCATCGCAAACCTCTTTGAAGGCGCCATGACGCCGCTCTATGACGCCATCGCGATGCTCGGCTGTGTGATGGTCCTCTACTTCGGTGGTCGAAACGTCACCGGGACCGGGTGGGTCGTCTGGAACATCGCGGCGTTCACGACGTTCCTCTCCTGTTTTACAAAACTTGCCGTCAAGACAAGCCACGCCGCAAAGCTGTTCAACGCCGTTCAGAAGGCGGCCGTCTCCTGGAAGCGGATCAGGCCTCTGATGAAAGAGCCCGTGGACGATGACACGGATCTTGAGAGCGTTCCGGTCGAAAAGGCGGATCTTTCCTTTCACGATGTTACCGCCGGCTATCAGGATCACCCGCTTCTGCAGCACCTGACCTTCACCGCAAAGCCGGGGCAGATCATCGGCATCACCGGAGAGATTGCGTCCGGCAAGAGTCTGATCGGCAGGGTTCTGATCGGAGAAGCAGGCTACACCGGTTCCATTCAGATCAACGGCAGAGAGCTGCGGGATCTGACATCACTTCAGAGAATCTCCTTCATTACCTACATGGGTCATGATCCGGAGCTGCTATCCACCAGCATCGCCGACAACGTGACCCTCGGAAGCCGTATTGACCCGGACATGTATCTCAAAATGACGTCCCTCGATACCGACCTGAAGGAGATGCAGCGAACTTCAAAGGATACCGCAGGAGAGGCCGGGTCCATGTTGTCGGGCGGACAGCAGGCGAGACTTGCCCTTGCCCGCACCCTCTCCCATGCCCGCTCCATCCTGGTCCTCGACGATCCCTTCTCCGCAGTGGACCGGCAGGTGGAAAACGAGATCCTGCAGCGTATCCGGAAGGATTATCCGGACCGGGTCATACTCCTCATATCCCACCGGCTGTATCACTTCCCGGAATTTGACTCTGTCCTGTTCCTGCACGATGGCACCGCCACCTTCCTGCCCCACGAAGAAATGATGCGGCAGGAGGCAGGGTATCGAAGCCTTTATGAAAAGCAGATGGGAGAAAAAGACGATGAAGAATAAACAGCGTTTGCTTCGATCCTTTTTAAGAGAGCAGGCAGGGGAAAACAGAGGAACCCTTGTCCTCATGATCCTTTTGATTGCCGGCTCCATCATCGCCTCTCTCCTGCCGCCTCTTGTCCTCGAGCAGGTGGTCAATCATCTTACCGCCGGGCAGGCCGTGTCCCTTGGCCTTGCGATCTCCTATTTTGCCCTCATCGTGATCTCGGACATCCTGGAGTCCCTGCAGAACGCCGCCATCACCGTGTTCGGCCAGAAGATGACCCACGGCATCCGCTCCGCTCTGTGTGCGAAGCTATCGAGACTGCCGTCCGAATACTTTCACACGCACAAGGCCGGTGAAATCGCGTCCATCTTTACCAATGACGGGGATACCATCGACGTCCTGTACAGCGACGGCGTGGTCAGCATGTTCGCGGACTGCTTTCGTCTCGTCGGCATTCTCGTCGTGATCTTCACGCGCTCTGTCGGTCTCGGGATCCTGCTTCTGATCGCCTTTCCGCTGCTGTTTCTGTTCACCCGGTGGTCCCAGAAAACCAGCAAGAGCGCACAGCTCGACAACCGCCGCGCCATTGCCTGTGTGAACAGCCATGTCCCGGAGACGATCCGCTGTCTTCGCATGATTCACGGCTTCCATGCCGAAAAGCACATGGAAGATACGTACGATGGCTACATCAGGGAAAGCTACGACGCCGTCGACCGCGGCAACATCATCGACAGCATCTACTCCCCGGTGATCCTGATCTCCCAGGCGGCCGTGACTGCGGTGATGATGATCTTCGCAGCAGGCGGCAGCGGTTACCGGACGCTGTTCGGCATCTCCGTCGGTTCCGCGGTTGCCCTGATCTCCTATATCGGCAGTGTCTTTGCTCCCCTCGAGAACATCGGCATGGAGATCCAGAACATCCAGGCAGCCGGGGCTGCAATCACCCACATCCGGGACTTCCTTGCAGAGACCGAGTGGCAGAAAACCGAAACCAGACCCTCTGCGGATCCGAACGTCAGCTTCTTAGATGTTTCCTTCTCCTATGAGGCAGGCCGTCCTGTGCTGCAGGATCTTTCCTTCACCATTGAACCCGGAGAAAATGTCACCTTTGCCGGACGGACCGGTGCCGGAAAGTCCACCATCTTTTCCCTGCTCTGCGGCCTCTACGAGCCGGATAAAGGCGTCGTATCCCTGCAGGGTGAGAACCCCTGCCTTCTGCCGGATGAGAAAAAGCGCCATCTGTTCGGACTTGTCGAACAGCAGTTCATCACGGTCCCCGGCTCCATACGGGATCAGATCACGCTGTATGACAGCAGCTGCACGGAGGCGGATATCGAAGAGGCGCTGAACGTCGCGGGTCTTTCCGATGTCATTGACCGGATCCCGGACGGGCTGAATGCGCCGATGGACGAGAAGCTCTTCTCCAAGGGACAGCTCCAGCTCCTCTCCATCGCCCGTGCAATCGTCTGCCACCCGAAGGTGCTGCTGCTTGACGAGATCACCGCAAACCTGGATGCGGATACCGAGGCCCGCGTCATCAAAGCCCTTGAGACTTCTGCACAGGGCCGTACGGTCATCTCCATTTCTCATCGACTGAGTCAGTCGATCGGCAGGACCAGAATCATTGAAGTTGGCAAGGAGAACTGAAGAACAGACAGGAAAGTACAGAAAAAGCGGCATCGATCTCTCCACTTCGAAAAGATCGATGCCGCACTTTTTTGCTGATATTCACCTCTCCAGCAGGAAGCGGTACAGCGGAAGCACCTCAATCTCGACTCCGTTTTTCTGGATGGTTTTCTCCTCGCTCAAGGTGACAATGACAAAGCGCTTTGCTTCCGGAAAAGAAGATGCAAGCTTAAGAAGGTTGCTGACCTCCCGGTCATATGCCATGCCATCCGAAATGCTGTACGCAGCCTGAATGGCCGTGGCGGTTTCCGGCACGTAGAAATCAATGCCGATGCCGGTCTTCTCTGATTTCAGGTAGTAGAACTCTTTTTTGCAGGATCGTCTCAGGGCAACGGCAACCATATTTTCGAGAAGCGCGGTATCTTTATGAATCAGAAAGAGATTCAGCAGTCCGTTATCCTCGAAGTAGAACTTCGGGGTGCTTTCTCTCTCGCTGAACTTGGCAAAGTAATTTTCTAGCGGGAATAACAGATATGCCTGCTTTGCATACTCGATATAGGTAATAACCGAATCCTTGCTGATCCCGACACCAATCCCGGTAAGGATATTGTGAAGCTTCGAGTAGGAGATCTCACTGCAGACAGTCTCAGCAATCTTCTTGATCAGGATACGAAGACCGGTGACTTTTCGAATGTCATTTCGAAGAACAATGTCGCCGAGCAGGATCTTCTGGTAGACATTTTCGACGTATCCCCTCTTATCCGTGAAGTCCAGGGATTCCGGAAATCCGCCATCATGCATCAGATCCTCCGAAGCCTTCCTCAACCGGCCGATTCCCTTCGACGTATGCTGAGCCTCGTCATCATACGGGATCTGTCTTGCCGTAAGATATTCGCGGAAATTGTAGGGCATGATCTTCTTCGACAGGTAGCGTCCGCCAAGACGTGCTTCCATCTCATAGCTTAGCATTTTCGCATTGCTTCCCGTGATGTACACACGCTCCTTTGCATCGGCCATTCTTCTGGCAAAGTGTTCCCAGCCATCGATTCCCTGCACCTCGTCAAGAAAATAGTATGGCTTCTGATCGCTCATCTCGCTGGAAACCTCAACCAGATCAGAAAAATCCTCCAGCATGAATCCCACCAGACGCTCGTCCTCGAAATTCACGTAGATAATCTGATTCCAGTCGACTCCGGACGCTACGAGTTTCCTCACGATGGCGTAAAGCATGGTCGATTTTCCCGACCGGCGAAGCCCTGTCAGAACATAGTTGGCATTCGGCTCAAAATCATACTCCCGGGTGCTGATGACCGCATTCCGGATAATTTCATGCTGGTCGTAGATTACCCTTTTTAAGATTTCATGGTTCATGTATGATCCTCCGTCGACTATAGTATACGAATATTCCAGTATTTTGTCGATTATATTCGACGAAAATACGAGATTTTATATGATCCTATTCGACACTATTCGATTCTGGATCCCCACACGTCGATCAGAGTTGTTCTGTCTCTCCCCGCAGGCTCCTTTTCATAACGATCTCCTCCTCGGTCTCTCCCATGACAGATCCGACCTGCACGAAGCCCAGGCGGTCATACAGATGCATTGCAGGATTGGATTTCTGAACCGACAGGGAAACCGTCTCATATCCTCTCTTCTTCAGCTCCTCAAACATGCGTTTCATGAGCGCCGTTCCGATTCCGTGTCCCCTGACACCGGGGACCAGTGCCAGAGCAAGCGACGGGGTCTTGTCATCGTCACCATCCATGCGGTTCACCGGGCTGTCCAGACAAAGTCCAGAAGCGCGAAGAAGGGGTATCTGACAATGGTCACGTTTGTGCTCTTCCCGTTCATCGCAGGTGTCATCGACAGCTTCATCCCCAATACACCCGTCATGTCCCCGAGCATTCTCTCCGCGCTCCTTCTGTTCTTTGTCAATGTACAGGAGATGCAGATCTACAGCGATGCCCTGACCGGCCTGAACAACCGAAGGCGTTCCGATCAGGTGCTGGAGTCATACATCGAAAAGGCAGATACCAGCGGTTTCTATCTGTTCATGATCGATGTGAACCGCTTCAAGCTGATCAATGACCGGTACGGCCACATGGAGGGTGACCGGGCTCTGCAGACCATTGCAACTTCCCTGAAGGAAGTTTCCTCCGCCTGTTCGGTGTTTCTCTCCCGCTGGGGCGGGGATGAGTTCCTGATTCTCGGCTCCCGTGAGGTGGCAGAACCGGTGGAAGATTTCCGGGCATATCTGCACCAGGCTGTAAGGAACGGGGCAAAAGAGCAGAGACTTCCTCGGCTACGCGCTCTGTACCTCTTCCCTGGAGTCCCCAGAAGATCTGACCAGAGCGGCCGACAGGAAGCTCTACGAAGAAAAGCGCATTGTCCACCAGACGCGCATATCGGCTTCCCGATAATAAAAAGGTCTCCGGCTCTGCACCGGAGACTTTCTCATATTCCAAAACTCACTTCCTACTTTCTGTGCCTGCTGCCGATCCACTGATTGGCCGGATCCCAGAGTTTGTCATAGGAGATGCCGGTCACCCGCTCGCAGATCCGGATTTCCTCCGGTGTTGCCTTCGATGAATCCTCGCCCTTTCGTCTTTCAATATCCTTCTTGATGACGTTGAATTCCTTCTCCGTCATCGGGAAACGGTAACCGAAGATGAACAGAAGAATGCAGAGCACCACCGGCATGAAGACAAAGATCATGGTAATTCCATGCTGCGTAAACAGCGACTGTCTTGCTCCTTCATTTGCCAGCTTTTCACTGTATCCGACGGCTGCAAGCAGAACGCCGATCAGCCAGGCGGAAAGTCCCGAAGAGATCTTTCTTGCAAAGGTGGACATTCCGGAGACAACGCCGGGACGGTGCACCGAGGTGATCAGCTCATCGACATCCGGCATATCCGCCATGATGGCGAAGATACTGGTCAGGGTTGCCGCATTTCCGATGCCGATACCGATCGCAAGAATCAGGATCGGGATGATGCTTGCTCCTTCATAGGAGAACGGAAGCAGGAGAAGCGTGCAGATCACACGGATCGGCGCACCGATGAGGATCGTCGTGCGCTTGGACGTCTTCGCCATCACCGGTCCCCAGATCAGCATGCCGACCAGCTGGGCGATGATCAGTGCCGCCATGAGGTAGGTCACGTAGTGGTTCTGATAGCCGTTGATGACATCATCGACATAGTAGACTGCCATGCCGGAGACGAAATCCATGCCGCACTGACCGGTGAGATAAATGCCGACAAACAGACGGAAGGAACGGCTCCGGAACGCACTGCCCGCATGATTGAAGCTGTCTGAGAGCTTCGATTTCATCGGAGCATGCTGCTTCTCCCAGGTACCGGCGACGGTAACCAGACAGGTGATCAGGAACAGCAGGCCGAACAGGACGCCGCAGCGAAGATACATGGTGGTCTTCGTGGTATCCGAGATCAGGATCGTCGGCACCACGCCGCAGACCATGGCACCCAGAGTCGACCAGATCATGCGGACATTGGAAAACTTGGATCTGGTATCGTAGTCATCAATCATGTCCGGGAGCAGTCCGTTGTAGGGAACCATCAGGATCGTGGACCCCGTGGAAAACAGACAGTACATCAGGACATAGAAGATGAACATGGTGACCGGGCTGCTGGTGCTGAACGGTATCCAGAGCGTTGCAAACGTCACCGCCGTCGCAAAGGATCCGATCAGCATGTAAAAACGCTTGGCTCCCATCTTGGACGTCGTCCGGTCCGTGATATTCCCCATGATGGGATCCGTCACGGCGTCCCAGAAATGACCGATCAGAGGAACCGTCCCGGCAAGAGCTGCCGGCATCCCCATCGCCTTGATCAGAAATACCGTAAAGAACGAATTGATGATGACGAATGCTCCGCCGTTGAAGAATTCACCGGCGCCGTACATCAGCCGGGAACCCATCCCCGTATTGTGTTTACCTGCCTGCATCTTCTGTACTAACCCTCCACATCATACATATTGCCATTCAGCATGACTCTGCTGTTTCTTATTCCTTCACCGCCCTTGTCGCAAGGAACGTCGGAATATTGAGCTCACTCAGCCAGCCCTCGCTGTTGGTATCCTCATAGAGATCGGTCAGGTGAAATCCCGCTTCCAGCTGTCCGCCGATCTGTTCTTCCAGGGAGTGGGAAAACTGAACACCCGCATCATCTCTTTTGAGCTGTTCCATCTGATCCGCATTTTTCAACGGATTGAACGGTAAGTGATTGACAATCCTCTTCTCGTCCTGATCCACGATGTAGTTGATGTAATGATCCACCCCCGCAATCAGCAGGCCTCCCTTTTTCAGGATCCGCCAGCACTCCTTCCAGATGGGCTTTACCTCTTCCACATAGCAGTTGGACACCGGGTGAAAAATCAGATCAAACTCCTCATCCTCAAAGGGAAGCCGTTTCGTCATGTCTGCCCGGACGATCCGGATCGAATAGCCTTCCCTCTT
The DNA here is from genome assembly GCA_900315055.1 of uncultured Lachnospiraceae bacterium. GTDB lineage: Bacteria > Bacillota > Clostridia > Lachnospirales > Lachnospiraceae > CAG-791. Next base: position 2,196 of record OMXP01000087.1, on the reverse strand, counting down.
TGCGACGAGCCTTTCACTCTCGAGCTGTCTCTCGGAATAATCAAGGACCGTGCACTCTGCTCCAAGAGCCGCAAAGACAGGCATCTGCTGCCCGCCGCCGCTTGCAAGTCCCAGGACCTTTTTCCCCTTCAGATCTCCGAACCATACATGCGGGACAGGTTTTTTCGGTGTCAGTACAACATCCCATCTGCCCTGACGGGCTTCCTCAAACTGCTCATGAGAGATCGGCTTCCCCCACTCCCAGCCCTCCTCGACCCACCGGTCGATGGTTTCTGCGTTGATATCCTGATAGTCCATGAATGCTGCCCTTCTGATGCTCCCGGTCCGCAGATCCGGCTTCGCTCTTTCTGCCTGATGAGAACACCGACGCGGTCTTTCTTGGTTTCCATTCAAGTTTATGCTTTTGCCGGCACAAACTCCACATTTTTTGCACAGAATTAACAAATTTCTTTTCGTTCGCAACAGAGCTTTCACCTATTCCCGCAGGCATCCAGCCCTTCGTCACTCTGCAGAGTCCCCTGAGCCCATTGCTTTGACCTGCATGCTCAACTTTTAACCTGAAATCAATCGCTTCAGATCACTGCCGGATTGCCCGAATACCCGTGTTCTGCAGGCCGTGGGAAGACAGGGCGGTTCTCCTGTCAATGCACTCCCGAGGGGAAAACAGTAGCGACTACCCGGAATTCACGGCATAAAAAAAGTCCCTCTTTGCAGAGGGACGGAACACAGTTCTTCAGATCATTGGTTGTATCAGTAGAGCATGGCAAAGACCGAGGCAGCTCCCACGGTGATGAGGCCGGAGACGACAATGGCAAGGCTGCTCATCGCGCCCTCCACCTCGCCAAGCTCCATGGCTTTTGCGGTGCCGATCGCATGAGATGCGGTACCGGCAGCCAGGCCCTTGGAGATCGGATTGGTGATGCGGAACAGCTTGCACACGGGCTCGAGCATCATGTTTCCAAGGACACCGGTCACGATGATCACCGCAACGGAGATCGTGACGTTTCCTCCGAGCTCCTCCGAGATGCCCATACCGATGGCGGTGGTGATGGACTTGGGGAGCAGGGTCACGTACTGCGCATGAGTCAGCTGGAAGGCCATGGACAGGGCGAGGATCGAGCCGAGGCTTGAAACCACGCCGGCCGCCACGGCGATCAGAATGGCAAACAGGTTCTTCTTCAGAAGCTCCAGCTGTTTGTAGAGCGGGATTGCCAGGGCGACCGTCGCAGGGGTCAGCAGATAGCTCAGGTACTGAGCGCTCTGATTGTAGGAATCATAGCTGACACCAAAGACGAGAAGAAAAACGATGACCAACAGGATGGAGATAAGAAGCGGATTGAAGATGGCAAGCTTTAACTTCTTCTTCAGGACGACACCAAGGCCATAGGCAAGAAGGCTGATGACCACACCGATCGTTGCGGAATTCTGGATTGCAGTCTCCACGTCACGCCTCCCTTGTATTTACAGCAGTCACATCTGCAGCCGTACTCATCGCGGTCCTTGCCTGCTGCCGCACTTTATCGGCACATTCGAGGACCTCGTCCTTCACCTCGCCGGGCTTCTTGGAAAGGAGTGCGTCCGAGACCTTTCCGGTCACCACCATGACGATGAGCGTCACGACGGCCGTGATGACACAAACCGGCACCAGAATGGCCTGCAGCTCTGTCCAGGAAACAACAAGACCCACGCCTGCGGGAATGAACATCACCGGCATGATCTCCACAAGAAGATCGCCGACTGCTTCGACACTCTCGAGTTTCACGACATGGAAATACAGAAGGCCGAACATGAGCAGCAGTCCGTAGATGCTGGCAGGAATCGGAAGCGGCAGGAAGTAATGCAGGAGCTCACCGATACAGGTGACGAAAAGGATAATGGCAGCTTGACGAAGGTACTTCACTTTTTCTCCTCTGGGCACGAGGTCCGAAAACAGATGTACAGTTGTCCGGCAGGGGCCTGCTGAAAACAATCCTGGTGTCTCTGCGCATGTCTGCTATTATGTCATCTGCCCGACCCTCAAAACAAGACAAAGCTTGGCAAAGAGAAGTCACTTCTTGAACAGGCAGAGGCGCCGACATCTGTCAGCGCCTCTGCCTGTTGTATCCTCGAAAGAGAGATTGTAAGTAGAAAGAGTGTAATTATCTAACATAGATCGTAAAAACAATCATAGTTCATTAGCATACGCAGAAACTACGT
>OMXP01000083.1 GCA_900315055.1 uncultured Lachnospiraceae bacterium | reverse complement strand
GGACTGGTGCTTTTTTTATCGTCAAGGGGATGAATCGAAGGCCAAAAATGCCTTATTTATCAGCATTTTGGCGGCTCATCCCAAGTGGGAAGTTTGAGTTACTCAAAGATTCTTCCGCCTGTTTTGTAATATTTACCTTATACAAGTCCATTCAGTTCACCCATTATTCTATGCCGAACATCGTCAACAGAAGACACTTCTCCATTTTCTGCCTGACGCAGTCCCTCTGCCATTCTGGCATCAAATTCTGCACGAGTCATATCGCTTAATGCCATCGGAGAAGGAACATTCTTTGTTGGTTGAAACGGAAAACCGTTATCGGTAATGATCTGCCGATAAAACATATTGATTGCAACAGAGGAAGGAATCCCCATGTCTTTTAATATAGACTCTGCTTTTTCCTTGACTTCCGGCTCTACTCTTGCAATTACATTTGCGGTTCTGGCTGACATAATCTCATCCTCCTTCTTTCTTTATATGAGGACTATAGCATAATGTATATCGTTTCGCAATCTATATGCATGCATTCCCGGCTTGCCGATTTTCTGTTTGGCAAAGAGGTGATTGTCTGATTTCGGCATATCAAGGCCTTCGAGAACAACTCCATCAGTTCATCTGGTCCCAGGTCAGGAATGTCATTTCTGACCTGCACAGGTTTACCATTTGCTATTTTTTCCGAAGCAGGAGTGCACTTGCCACCGGCTTTTATTCACCTGCCGCCGCGGTACGTTCCGTCTTTTGCCACGGTTTACAGGAATGTTTTCCTGCAGGCTGCGGATTTTATCCCCTGTTTGATCCGGAGAAAAAGCACACGACGATGGCCAAATGCCTTACACAGCGGGCAGACATCGCACTTCTTTCAGAGCAGAGGATGACCAACTGGAAAATCTCCGATAAAGTGGACCTTCCTGTCAACCAGGTCGGCAAGTGGCGCAGACGTTTCCTTGGTCAAGTGGAAAGTCTGAATGCTGTCGCACAAGAGAAACCGGCCGATCTGGAGAAGGAACTGCTGACCAACGTACACGGATCGTCATGATCGCGAGTCAGGATCCTGCAGATCACGGCTTCGAAGAAAGCAATAGGAGCCTGCCAAAACTTAAGACCGCCATACTTGTTGCAAATGTCATTCACATACTATTTTTTACCAGGCATGACAAGAGGCGGAACCCCTTGCTTACAGGAAATTCCGCCTCTTGTCATCATCAGGAACTATTTAAAATTTGGTGCTCCCGAAAGAGCCACGCCAGGTTAACAAGAGCCCTTCCGGGCAGACTACGCGTTGTCGAGGTTGATGATGAACTGCAGGATGTGCTCTGCCGCAAGCTCCATCTGGGATCTCGTGACAAGTCCCTTCTCCAGAGCGGTAAGCAGGCGGTCCACATAGCCGCGCGGCATCTTCAGATCACAGCCGGCCTTCACCTCCTTGTACTGCTCGGCATCGTTCCACCAGTCGGTCATGACCAGCCCTTCATACCCCCACTCCCTGCGAAGGATTCCGGTGAGAAGCTCCCGGTTCTCCGAGGCACGGTGACCGTTGATGAGGTTATAGGAGGTCATGAGGGCATGGGGCTTTGCTTCCTTCACGATGATCTCGAACTGTTTCAGATAGATCTCGCGAAGTGCCCGTTCACTGACTCTGGAGTCGGAGTTGATGCGGTTCGTCTCCTTGTTGTTGCACGCAAAGTGCTTGACCGTTGCGGAGACACCGGTGCTCTGAATGCCGCGGATCAGCGATGCGGCAAGCTTACCCGCAAGGAGCGGATCCTCGGACCAGTACTCGAAGTTGCGGCCGCACAGCGGTGAGCGGTGAATGTTGACGGCGGGAGAGAGGTAGCAGCAGATGTTGTTCTCCTTTGCCTCCTCGCCCTGCGCCTGTCCCACCGCATTGGTGATCTCCGGATTCCAGGAGGAGCAAAGAAGCGTTGCACACGGGAAGGCCGTGGTCTTTACGCCGGTCTCCGGAAGGAAGCGGATCCCGGCAGGGCCGTCTGCTGTCATGAGGTTCGGAATGCCGAAGGCTTTGTTGTTTCCGATGCCGAAGGTGTTGGCACAGCCCGTGTTCACCTGGCCGCCGAGAAGATCTGCAAGATCCTCGTCCGGGAGAGCATGGACGAAGTCCGAAAGGGAGAGCTTCCCCTCTGCAACATCGGCAAGCTGCGGCTTATCCGGTGTCGTGAAGACGACAGTGCCTTTCTGCTCCCGAACATCCGGAGCAAGGCCGATGGTCTCCTCATAGGTCAGCTTCCCGATTCCGCTCTCATTGGGGTCATTCGGCTCACAGAGCGGCAGGGACTCGAAGGAGCCGTCGGCGCGAAGACGCATCGAAAGAGAGGTCGGCGCGCACTTGCTCGTAAGGTATGAGGTAATGACGTTGTCCGGAAGACTCCAGGTAAAGCCCGTGTCCTTCGCGTCCTCGACATTTTCTCCGAGGAAGAAGAGATAGTCTCCCTTTTCCAGAACGTACGCCGACTTCCGGATCCGCCCCATATCGTCAAAGGATGCGAGATCGTCCACGAGAATGGAAAGACGGACGGTCTCACTCTCACCCGGCTGCAGGAGTCTTGTCTTATGGAAGGATACAAGGACCCGGGCGGGCTTTCCGAGAAGTCCCTGGGGTGCGGAGGCATAGAGCTGCACGACGTCCTTCCCGGCAACCGGTCCGACATTTGTCACGGTCACGGTGAAGGAGAGCTTCGTGGTCTCCAGCCGTCCCTCGGGGTCGGTCTCCCCGGTGGGAACGAGGTCCTCGGAGAGGGCGGGCTCACTGATGTCAAAGTCCGTGTAGGAAAGTCCGAAGCCGAAGGGATAGACGACATGTTTCTCTGCACCCTTCAGAGTCTCGAAGTAGCGGTATCCCACGTAGATATCCTCGGTGTAGTCGACGTGATCCGTCGCCTCATGGAAGGTGGCGGTGGAAGGATAGGCTTCCAGCGAATCGCCGAAGGTATCGACGAGGTGACCGGAGGGGCTTCCGATGCCGCAAAGGAGCTCTGCCGCGGCGCTTCCGCCCTCCATGCCGCCCTGCAGGGCAAGGAGCAGGCCTTCGATGTTCTCATCGCTCTTTGCAAAGGTAAGGTCCACCATGCCGCCGACGTTCATGACGACCACGACGTGCGGGAAGGCAGACTCCACGGCCTTCAGCATCGCCTGCTCTTCCTCTGTCAGGTAGAAGTCCGCACGGGTAAAGACGGCCGCGGATTTCTCGATGATGTTTTTGTCGTCACAGGCGTGGAGCTCAATCTCTCCCTGCGCGTCCGACTTCCGGTCCCACCCCTCACCGGAGAAGCGGGAGATGGACACCACGGCGGTGTCCGTAAAGGCTGCGGCTGAAGTGAGAAGATCCGCCGGGATTTCCGGCTCCTTCACAAGCCCCGGGAGGGCACCCTCTGCATAGGCCCGGCCTACATAGTCCCGGTAGAAGTCGATGCTTTCATCAAAGAGACTGACCTGGCCCTTCTTTTCCAGCTCCTCAAAGCCGTCGGCAAGGTTCTTTACATACGAGGTATAGACGTCTCCGGATCCGCCGCCGCCCTTTACGTAGTCGATCGTGCCCTTGCCGAAGAGGGCGATGCGGCTGCCGCGGGAAAGCGGCAGGACCTGATGCTCGTTCTTTAAGAGGACCATGCCCTCCTTTGCGGCTTCCTTTGCAAGAGCCCTGTGCTGCCTGCATAACGTGAGTCGTTTCCCGTGTTCCCCAAGCGGAAGGGACGGCGTAAAGCGTGCCCTTGTCCAGTGTTCCATAGCGTACCTCCCAATACATTCAGAAATCTTCGCATCGCAAACGCACAACGCGTTTCCTCCTCATGTTAGAATGGATTCTGTCCGACCGCAAGGCGGCAATCCAAAAGGTGAAGAGGAAACTGTTGCATGAATATCACAAAGATCCTGACACAGGAGCTGGGACTTCAGACCTGGCAGAGTGAGGCCGTGATCCGCCTCATTGATGAGGGCAATACCATTCCGTTCATCGCGCGCTACCGCAAGGAGCAGCACGGGGCGATGAACGATGAACAACTCAGGAACTTCGATGAGCGCCTGAAATATCTCCGGGGACTGGAGGAGAGAAAGAAGGCCGTCGTCACGGCGATCAGCGAGCAGGGAAAGCTGACCGAGGAGCTCTCGAAAAAGATCGATGAGGCGATGACGCTCACCGAGGTGGAGGACCTGTACCGCCCCTACAAGCAGAAGAAGCGCACCCGCGCGATGATCGCACGGGAGAGAGGCCTGCAGCCCCTCGCGGACTATCTGCTCTCGCACGATGCGAAAAAGAGCGTTGAGACCGTGGCGGCAGCGTATGTCAATCCCGGGAAGGAAGTGCCGGACGTGAAGGCGGCGATCCAGATGGCAGAGGACATCATCGCCGAGCAGATTTCGGACAACGCGGACTACCGGAAGTGGATCCGGGAGGTCACGGCATCCGAGGGGAACCTTGTCACCAAAAAGACAAAGGCAAAGCCCGCAAAGAAGGAGGGCACCGAAAAGGAGCCGGTCAACAAGAAGCTCGCCGAGCGCGAGGAGGTCTACGAGAACTACTTTGACTTCTCGGAACAGGTGAAGAAGATCCCGGGACACAGGGTGCTTGCGATCAACCGCGGCGAGAAGGAGAAGTTCCTCACCGTAAAGATCGAGGTGGACGAGGAGAAGATCACGTCCTGGCTGTATCAGCAGCTCTGCCTTGTGGAGAAGGAAGCGCAAAAGCAGGCAAAAGAGGTGCACAGCTTCCGTGACCTTGCAGCCCTTCGGCAGCAGGCAAAGCCGCAGACGGTGGTTGTCAGAAATCAGGTGACCGAGCCGTATCTGCAGGCGGCCTGCAGGGATTCCTATGAGCGGCTGATCCGGCCCTCCATCGAGACCGAGATCCGAAATGACCTCACAGAAAAGGCACAGGATGCGGCGATCGTCGTCTTCAAGAGCAACCTCCATCAGCTCCTGATGCAGCCGCCCGTGACGGGAAAGACGGTGCTTGGCTGGGATCCGGCGTTTAGGACAGGGTGCAAGCTTGCCGTGGTGAGCCCTACGGGTTCGGTTCTTGCGACAAAGGTCATCTTCCCGACCGCGCCGCAGAATGACGTAACAGGTGCCAAAAAGGTCCTTCTGGAGATGTGCAGAAAGTATCACGTCGATCTCATCTCCTGCGGGAACGGCACGGCGTCCAGGGAGTCGGAGCAGATCATCGCGGACTTCATCAAGGAGTCGAAGCTGCCGCTCCAGTACGCCATCGTGAACGAGGCGGGAGCCTCGGTCTACTCGGCAAGCGAGACGGCCACCGAGGAGTTCCCGAACTTCGATGTCGGACAGAGAAGCGCCGTGTCCATCGCGCGCCGTCTTCAGGATCCTCTGGCGGAGCTTGTCAAGATCGATCCCCGCTCCATCGGTGTCGGGCAGTATCAGCATGACATGGATCAGAACCGTCTCCTCGAGGCACTGACCGGTGTCGTCGAGGATTGTGTAAACAGTGTCGGCGTCGATGTGAACACCGCATCGGCAGCGCTCCTGTCCTATGTGTCCGGCATCAACAGGACGATCGCAAAGAACATCGTGGAGTACCGGGAGCAGAACGGAAGCTTTACGGAGAGAAAGCAGCTGCTGAAGGTTGCAAAGCTCGGGCCGAAGGCCTATGAACAGTGCGCCGGATTCCTGAGGATCCGGGACGGGAAGGAGCCTCTTGACCGGACGGCCGTTCACCCGGAGAGCTACGATGCCGCAAGGAAGGTGCTGGAGATTTTAGGGTACACGACGGAGGACATCTGCACCGGAAAGACAAAGGAGATCACGGGCAAGGTTCACGCAAAGAAGGACATCGAAGCGCTTGCCGGGAAGACGGGCATTGGCGTCTACACCTTAAGTGATATCCTCACCGAGCTCGAGAAGCCGGGACGGGATCCGAGATCCAGTGTACAGGGAGCACAGCTTCGAAAGGACGTCCTTTCCATGGAGGACCTGAAGCCCGGCATGGAGCTTTCCGGAACGGTGCGGAACATCGTGGACTTTGGTGTGTTCGTCGATATCGGTGTGCATCAGGACGGACTCGTCCACATCTCGGCGCTCTCGGATCACTACGTCAAGCACCCGCTCGATGTCGTGAAGGTGGGGCAGATCGTGAAGGTGCGTGTGCTCGCGGTCGATCCTGCAAAGCACAGGATTTCCCTGACGATGAAGGGTGTGCCGCAGGACTGATCCTTCACAGGCAGAAACAGGGAAATCTCTGAATAAGAACTGTGGGAAAGAGCCGGGGCATCCGATGGGGTGCTCCGGTTTTTCTGGCCTTTGGCCTGCGAAGATCTTGCGTTCCTTTTCGTTCTCCATCATAGTGAAGGAAAAGAGTACGTTTTTCTCTTTCAGGAAGGAGTTGTCAAATGCTCATGGAGGATCCGGATATCGAATTCCGGACGGGATGGGATCAGACAGATATCCCCTGCCGCGTCATGCCCGGGGGTTCCTTTGAGGAAGAAAGATGCCGGGAGCAGGCACTGACGTTTGGGACGTTTGAGTCGGAAATGAAGAGGAGAGCTCTCGAATTCGGGGAAGAACAGATGCGGTCTCTGAAGCTGATCAGGGAAGACGGACTGTATACGAACCCGGCGCTTCTTCTGTCCGACCAGTGCCCCTTCACGACCACAATATCCCTTTTTCAGGGACCGGACCGGGAGCTGTTCCGGGACAGGAAGGAATTCTCCGGATCGATACTGAAGCAGGCTGCAGATGCCTATGAGCTCCTGGATTTCTGCAACAGGACCCGGGCTTCCTTTTCGAAGATGGGGAGAACAGATGTCCGGGATTATCCGGAGGAAGCCGTCCGGGAGGCTCTTCTGAACAGTGTGGTGCACAGGGACTATTCGTACCGGGAAAGCACGCGGATTCAGCTCTCGGGTGACCGGCTGGAGACTGTCTCACCGGGAGAACTGGACCCTTGTCTGGAGCTGAAGTCCATTTTCCTCGGGGCATCGATAATGAGAAATCCGAACCTTGCAGAGGTCTTTTACCGGCTGCGTCTTGCCAATGGCTGCGGGTCCGGGATCCGCAGGATTCTGCATGCATATGGCGATTTTTCGCAGAAGCCGCAATTCGAGACGGCAAGAGGAGTCTTCCGTGTGATCCTTCCGAACCGGAACTGCGAAGGACCCTGCGCTTTGCCGGATCAGCGCTGACCGGCTGCCTTCTTCAGGCTCCGGACAAGGAACCTTGCAAGCTCAATCACCAGATAGATCACAAGGATCACGACAAAGACGAGCGCCGCATAGCCGACGCGCCAGTACGATCCCATGAGGTTGCAGAGACTCTCAAGCGGCGTTCCCTGTACCGGCCAGTGGACGAAGAGATAGTTGCAGTCCTCTTTGTAGTCAAAGAGCGCAATCGGCGGCGTGATGATCGCAAGGTAGAGGAACGGATACCAGAGATGTTTGATCGTCGGGTGAATTCTTCCGGAGATCAGAAGGAGCATCGGATAGCAGGCAATCAGGGTGTGCCAGAAAAAGCTGTGAAGGCACATGAAGTTAAAGAGAGGGTAGGCTGTCCAGTCGGGGAAGATCAGCGCTGTCACAGACCCCGGCATGAGAAGGACAAACGAGACCTCCCCGAGGGCGGTGCGGAAGGCACTGAGGCGGTGGCAGCGCGCTTTCTGCTTTTCTGATCCGTCCGGTTCTGTCAGATGTTCTTTCTGCTTTACCTTCTCCGGGATCTCTTCCGGAAGGAAGGCGTAGAGAAGGTAGGCAAAGATCGAGGAGCTGCAAAGGTGCAGGGGAAGGTAGGCGATGCTCATGTATCCGACGATGAGAAGATACACGTCGCGAAGAAGGTTGCCGGCCAGCATGAGAAGCGGCAGGACTTTCAGTGCCTTTTCCTGTTTTTTCCAGGAGAGCTTCTGAAACCAGAGGCATAAAAGGACAGAGACCAGGGCGCAGACGGCAAGGGTAAGGAAGTGTTTCGGGGTGTGGAGACCAAAGCCGACACCCTCCGGAAGATCGTGATATTCCAGCCAGAACAGGTCCACGATGCCACCTCCTTTACTTGTTTTTTGGCAGGTTGTAGAATAAATTTCGATTGCGCTGTTTTAAGTGTAGCACCGCATTTGATGCGATTCCAGAGAGTGTATTTATGTCAAAATTTGATACCTACAGAGAGCAGTACGCATCCTTTGTCTACCACGGATTTTCCATGGACGTGAAGGACGGCGTATTGTCTGTTGTCTATAACTTTGAAACCCCGGGGCTTTCGGACTTCCATCCGACCTGGAAGTTCCCGGTAAAACGGGATCTTGATGATCAGGCGATGACATGCCTCAGAGAGCTTGTCTTCCAGCTTGGCATGGTGGAGACGATCAGCTACTACAAGATCGTCTGCCCGAAGAAGGTCGTTGTCGAGTGCGGGAGCATGACACCGGATCAGATCCTGTGGTGGAAGAAACTCTACTACAACGGCCTTGGCGAGTTCATGTACCGGAATGGCATTGAGGTGAGTGAGGACGAGCTGTTGTCTATCGAGTGCCAGACACCGGACGAGCGGGGCGATGCAAAGCCCTTCCAGGATCCGTATCCCTACAAAGGCTTTCTGGTCCCCGTCGGCGGCGGCAAGGACTCGGTGGTAACGCTCGAGACCCTGAAGGGGCATGAGGACATCATGACCTTCCACATCAACGGCGGCAGCGCCATCGACAACGTGATCCAGGTCTTCAACGACCAGAAGAACGATTACCGCGCAGAGAGGACCCTTGATCCGAACATGCTCGCCCTGAACGAGAAGGGGTACCTCAACGGCCATACGCCGTTCTCGGCACTTGCGGCCTTTGCCTCGACGATTGCGGCGTTCCTCTCCGGGAGAAAGTACATCGCACTCTCCAATGAGACCAGCGCGAACGAGACGACGGTGAAGGACTCCTTCGTCAACCATCAGTACTCAAAGAGCTACGAGTTCGAGCAGGATTTCCAGAACTATATCCGCGGCATCGTAACCAGCGATATTCACTACTTCAGCTACCTGCGTCCTCTGACCGAGATCGAGATCGCATCGATCTTTGCCACCTGCAGGGAGTACCTTCCGGTGTTCCGCTCCTGCAACCGGGGAAGCAAGAGGGGCATCTGGTGCTGCAACTGCCCGAAGTGCCTGTTCGTCTACATCATTCTCTCCCCGTTCCTTTCCGAGGACGAGGAGATCGGGATCTTTGGCGAGAAGCTTCTCGACAAGCCATCCCTTGAGCAGGATTTCCGGGAGCTTGTCGGCATCGATGAGAACAAGCCCTTCGAGTGCGTTGGCACACGGTCCGAGGTTGCGGCGGCGCTGAAGGCGTACATCGGATCCGGAAGAAAGAGCCTTCTTACGGAAAAGTACAGGGAAGAGATTCTCTCCCGCCCGGACAGCGTAAAGGCATTGCTTTCCGGCTGGGAAAATAAAAATCATGTGCCGGAGGCTTTTCAGGGGTATCTCAAGGAAAAGCTCATTCAGGCAAGAGAGGCATTTGAGGCATAAGAGGCATGGACATGATCAGGGAGAAGACAAAGGGAAAGCGGATCCTCATCTGGGGATACGGACGCGAGGGAAAGTCGACGGAGAAGCTCCTTAAGGAAGCGTGCGAGCCGGCATCGGTTGAGGTCTATGAGGGAGACCGCTCCGGCGTACAGGACGAGAAGTATGATCTCATCTTTGTCTCCCCCGGCATCCCCTTCGAGGAGGTGAACCCGAAGTTCACCTCGCAGACGGAGCTTTTCATGGAGGAGTACGGCGCACAGACCGTCGGTATCACCGGAACCAAGGGAAAGAGCACGACGAGCGCGATGCTCCACAAGGTCCTCACCGGCTGCGGGAAGAAGTCGTTCCTCATGGGAAACATCGGTCTTCCCTGCTTCGACTATGTAAGTCAGATGTCGAAAGACAGTATTGCGGTCTTCGAGCTTTCCTGCCATCAGTGCCAGAGGCTCCTTGCCGATCCACACATCGCGGTGTTCCTCGACCTGTATGAGGATCATCTCGATCGCTATCACACGATGGCGCACTACTTCGATGCAAAGCTTGGCATCACAAAGAGTCAGACAGCAGATGACATCATCTACTATGGCCAGGACGTGCCGTCCTTTACTACGAAGGCACAGAAGGTCCTCGTGACGCGCGATGCCATCACCCCGGTGACGCTTCGGATCCCCGGGGATCATAACCACTACAACGCGGAGTTCGTCCGCAGGATCGCACGGGATCAGTTCGGATGCAGCGACGCGGACATCTCGGCATCCCTTGCGGCGTTTGGCGGTCTTCCGCACAGGCTTGAGTTCTGCGGGAACATCCGTGGAATCGACTGGTATGACGATTCGATCTCGACGATTCCCGAGGCGTCGATCCGCGCGATGGAAGCGGTCCACAACGCGGCAACGCTTCTTCTTGGCGGCATGGATCGGGGCATCGACTATGATGTCCTTGTGGCCTACATGAAGAAGCACCCGGAGATCACGTTCATTCTCGCGTATGCGTCCGGAAAGCGGGTCTATGAGGAGGCAAAGGGCGATACGCTCCCGAACGTGTACCTGACAGAGGATCTTACATCCGCGGTACAGCTTGCCGCCGAGAAGACCCCGAAGGGGAAGGCGGCGGTCCTCTCCCCCGCCGCGGCATCGTACGGCTATTTTAAGAACTTTGAGGAGCGCGGCGATTTCTTCAAGCAGTGCATCGCAAAGCGCTGATTCGATCTGCTATAATAAGTCCCGGTGCAACAACTGTCTGGAGGTGTGTTATGAAGGCTTTTTTTGATGAATTCAAGAAGTTCATTTCCCGCGGCAACGTGATGGATATGGCAGTCGGCATTATCATCGGCGGTGCGTTCACGACGATCGTGAACTCCCTCGTCGATGACATCATCAGCCCCCTGCTTGGCTGCTTTGGAGGTCTCGATTTCTCCGAGGTCAAGATCCCGCTCGTCGGAACCTCGACCCTGAACATCGGCAATTTCCTCAACGCTGTCATCAACTTCTTCCTGATGGCACTGATTCTCTTCACCATCGTCAAGCTGATGAACGATGCGCAGAAGAGACTGGAAAACTTACAGCATAAGGAAAAGGAAGAGGAAGCGCCCAAGACCAAGATCTGCCCGTACTGCAAGAGCGAGATCGACATCGAGGCGACAAGATGCCCGCACTGCACGTCCGAGCTGCCGAAGATGGAGCCGGTTTCCAAGACAAAATAAGACAGACTGTGATCACGCCGTCAGGCAAGCGCCTGGCGGTTTTTTTCATATCCGGAGGAGAAACATGTACGACAGGAAAGAGCACATCCTGGAGGAAGAGCTGCGGGAAATCGCAGGCGAAACAACGCCGTTTCACATGCCGGGGCACAAGAGGAATCTTTATCCCGTGGGGGATGACATCACGGCCTTTGACATGACCGAGATCCCGGGGGCGGACGACCTGCACGATGCGGACGGGATCCTGAAGGAAGCGATGGAGCGGACGGCAGAGCTTTATCATGCAAGACGCACCTGGTACCTGGTCGGCGGCTCCACGGTCGGTATCCTTGCGATGGTGCGTGCCGCCGTGCCCTTTGGCGGAGAGATCATCGCCGCAAGGAATGCCCACAAGTCGTTCTTTCACATCGCTGAGCTTCTGCACCTTTCGGTTCACTTTGTGTGCCCGCCGGTGGACGATGCGTTCCTTGTTGCGGGGAGCACCCGGCCGGAGGACATTGAGGAGAGTCTCAAGCACTATCCGAACACCTCCGCCGTGTACGTGACAAGCCCCACCTATGAGGGGGTGGTGAGTGACATCGCATCGATCGCAAAGATCTGCCATGCACACGGGATCCCGCTTCTTGTCGATGAGGCGCACGGGGCACACCTGGGGCTCTTCGACGAAGGGGGCTTCCCTGCGGGGGCACTCTCACAGGGTGCGGATCTTGTCGTTCAGAGCGCCCACAAGACGCTGCCGTCTCTTACCCAGACTGCCTTTCTGCACCTTGGAAGTGAGAGGATCGATCCCGTCCGCATCGAGCAGCAGCTGAACGTCTTCGAGACGAGCTCCCCGTCCTATCCCCTGATGGCATCGCTGGACGGCTGCACCGGGATCCTGCGGAACAGAGGAAAGAAACTCTTTGCCGCGTGGAAGGAAGAGCTGGATTCCTTTGACCGGGACGTACGGGATCTTCGAAGCATTGAGATCATGAACTTCGGGAAGGACAACATAAGAAACCACAAGACCTTCTTTGCCTTTGACCGGAGCAAGATCCTGATGGGAAAGAGCGGAGCAGAGCTCTCCGAAGAGCTTCGGCTAAAGTACGGCATCGTCCTTGAGATGGCAACAGGCAGCACGGCCCTTGCAATGACAGGCTGCGGGGACCGGGAGGACATGCTCCCCGCACTCTCCCGGGCCCTCCACGAAATGGACCGGGAGGAGAGTGCGGACAGGAAAGAGCAGGCAGCCCTTTCCCTTCCGCCCCTTCCCCCGTCCGTGATGACGATTGCAGAAGCCCAGGAGAGCAGGACGGAACCTGTTCCCGTATCCGCTGCCGTGGGGCAGGTTGCGGCGTCCTACGTCTATCCCTACCCGCCGGGGGTTCCGGTGATCGTTCCGGGGGAGGTGGTGACGGAAGAATCTGTTGCCTACCTTTCTGCCCTGAAAGAGGCCGGGGCAAAGATCGTCAATACCTGCGGGAAGGATGGCTTCCTTCTGGCCGTGTGTCAGGACAGGAGCGGAGGGTCTGCGCTAAATACTTGAGGCTTGCAAGAGATGATAGAGAGTGCAGTAAACATCACCTTCAAATCTCTTGTAAGCTATGTATTGTACTAAACCGCGTACTTAAGTCTT
>OMXP01000144.1 GCA_900315055.1 uncultured Lachnospiraceae bacterium | reverse complement strand
TACCAGTCCCTGCATTAACTATTGAAACCGCCGTATACCGAACGGTACGTACGTTGCGGTGTGAGAGGACGGGGGTTAGTCACCCCCTCCTACTCGATTTTTATTCCCTTTTTACAGTTCAGCCATCAGCTTCCGGCGTCTTCTCCCCAGTTTCTTTCTCCCTGCAGCCCGAAAAGCCGTCGAGGAGTTTGTACAGGAGCCGGTAGAGCTCGTCGGCGTCCTCCTGGTCCAGATGAACGCAGCAGCTCATCTTGCCCGGAACTTCCACGGCCTTGTCCCGCAGAGTCTTTCCCTCATCGGTGATGGAGACAATGAGGTTGCGCTCATCGGTGTGAGAGCGCTCCCGGCGAATGTATCCCTTGGATTCCAGCTTCTTCAGAACAGGTGTCAGCGTACCGGAGTCAAGATAGAGCTTCTGCCCGAGTTCCTTGACGTTGAGGCTTCCGTATTCCCACATGACCATCATGGCAATATACTGGGTGTAGGTCAGATCCAGTTCATCGAGGAACGGCTTGTAGCGGCGGATAATCTCCTTGCTCACCGCATACAGCGGAAAGCAGAGCTGGTTTTCCAGTTTGATGCAGTCGTATTTATCTGACATGTGCACAACCTCACAGGTTCAAATTGGATTGAGCACTATTGTACCGCGAAATTAAATTGTACACAAGTCTTAATGCGAGACCGGGTGCATCTTTTGGGCACGGATTTTCCGCTCCCAGCAGCGGTGGCACATGGCAACGTAGTGATCGTTTCCGCCAAGAAACACCTGCTCTCCCTCGGTGACGATGTTGCCGTTTGCATCGATGCGTGCATTGACCGTCGCCTTGCTGCCGCACTGGCAGATCGTCTTGATCTCCGTGATGGAGTCGGCAAGCTCCATGAGACGCATGGAACCGGGGAAAAAGTGGGTGAGAAAGTCCGTGCGAAGTCCGAAGCAGAGCACCGGAATATTCTCCTCATCGACAAGGAAGCGCAGCTCATCGATCTGCTTTGGCGTGAAGAACTGGCACTCATCGGTAATGATGACGTCCTTCTTTCCGGCTGCGTGATACTTCTCGATGATGGAGTCGGAAGGCGTGATGACCTCGGCCTTCTGGCAAAGTCCGATACGGCTTTTGATGAGATCTCTGCCGTCTCTGGTATCCGTTGCAGGCTTGATGAGATAGACCTGCATCCCCTGCTCCTCGTAGTTGAACTTCGTGATCAGTGCCTGTGCGGATTTGGATGAGCCCATCGCCCCGTATTTGAAATACAGCTTTGCCATTACTGCTCCTTCTGCTGCTGGTTCAGATGCGACTGTACCCGGCCGATGACCATCTGCAGGGCGACCTCGTTCTGTCCGCCCTCCGGGATGATCAGGTCCGCGAAGCGCTTTGAGGGTTCTACAAAAGCCTCATGCATGGGTTTGACCGTTGTCAGGTACTGATTGATGACACTGTCCAGGCTCCGCCCGCGTTCCTTGACATCGCGCTGGATTCTCCGGAGGATCCTGACGTCCGCGTCGGTGTCGACGAAGAGCTTGATATCGATAAGATCACGAAGCTCTTTGCTCACAAAAATCAGGATCCCCTCGAGGATGATCACGGGAGCAGGCTGAATCGTGAGGGTCTGATTGGAACGGTCGTGTATGGTGTAATCGTAGACCGGACACTGGATGGGATGTCCTGATTTCAGTGTCTTCAGATCGCGGATCAGAAGGTCCGTATCAAAGGCGTCCGGATGGTCGTAATTCAGGCGGCTGCGCTCCTCATAGGAGAGATCGTGGTGCGCCTTGTAGTAATTGTCGTGATAGATCACGCTCACCTGCTCACCGAACTGCTGCATGAGTCGGCGTGTGATGGTGGTCTTGCCGGAACCTGTGCCGCCGGCAATGCCGATGACCATGATGTTCTGTGCCGATGTGGATTCCATGGAAATAAACCCCCTTTCCTTATCTCCCGGCATTGTACTAAACCGCTGACGCGGTAGCTATAGCTCCCGGTAAACTAATTGGAGCCTATCATTCATGCCCGCCTGCAGGTTGTAATGCCTGCCGGTGGA
>OMXP01000060.1 GCA_900315055.1 uncultured Lachnospiraceae bacterium | reverse complement strand
CTTCCCTTCACGATGGTCTCCCCGTCAAAAGAGATCTCTCAGATCGGGGCTTAGCATCGGATGGACGCGATTTTGGGGAGTGACTGCACAGGTTGAAAAGATTCGCTCTTAAGCAGCGATGCAGGTATCGCCGGTCTTGACGAAATTCTCTTTCCGCCGCAAGATAAAGACGGTGCATCAGCGCCGGAAAGGTCTGCCATGAGAAAACGCTATACTGCTTACCTGTCCTATCTTCGAAATCTGAGTCAGCCGGCTCCGGATCCTGAACTCGCGTCCAGAATCCTCGTGCAGATTCAGTTCGCACAGAACGAGAGACTGATCCATTTGCTCGTGACACTGTTCTTCGGGCTGTTCGAGGCTATCGCCTTCTGTGTGCTTGTCCTGACGTCCAACCTCGGTGCCGGTGTTTTTGCCCTGCTTCTTCTTGTTCTCCTTGTCCCATACATCTTCCACTATTACTTTCTCGAGAACACAGTACAGGAGATGTACCGCTACTATGATAAGTATGAAGGAGAGACTTTTCTTGAGGATACCATGAAACGCAAGTAAGATACAGTACGCAAAAAGGGCGAAGATCCCGGTGTTCTTCGGAACCTTCGCCCTTCGTCTCATGATTTCATCTGCCGGTTACATCAGCTGGCGGTACATGTCCTTGACCTGCTCTTTGGTCGCCTCTCTCGGATTGCCCGGATAGCAGGCATCATTGAGAGCATCGGTTGCAAGCTGATCGAGATCCTCCTCACGGATCCTGTCGTTCTTCTCCGGGATGTTGACATCCTTCGAGAGCTGCCGGACCGCATTGATGGCCGCATCGCGGTACTCTTCCACGCTCATGTCGTCAACACCCGGAACACCCATGGCTCTTGCAATCTCCCGGTACTTTTCACCCGTGTAGTCACGGTTGAACTCCATCGAGATCGGCAGCAGCTGTGCACAGGCCATGCCGTGAGGCGTGTCATAGTGTGCGGACAGGCAGTGAGCCATCGAGTGGTCAATGCCAAGACCGACATTGGAGAAGCCCATGCCTGCGATGTACTGAGCCATTGCCATGCCCTCACGGCCTTTCGGTTCGTTCTTTACGGCAGAGCGCAGGTTCTCCGAGATCAGGCGGATGGCCTCGATGTGGAACATATCCGTGATCTCAAATGCCGCCTTCGTGATATAGCCCTCAATCGCATGGGTCAGCGCATCCATGCCCGTGCAGGCAGTCAGTCCTGCCGGCATCGAACTCATCATATCCGGATCTACGACAGCAATACCCGGGATATCATTGGTGTCAACGCAGACGAATTTGCGTTCCTTCTCCGGATCCGTGATGACGTAGTTGATGGTAACCTCAGCTGCCGTGCCTGCCGTAGTCGGAACCGCAATGGTCGGAACCGCATGATTCTTTGTCGGCGCAACGCCCTCCAGAGAACGCACGTCCTCAAATTCCGGATTGTTGATGATGATGCCAATGGCCTTTGCCGTGTCCATCGAGGACCCGCCGCCGATGGCGATGATGGCGTCCGCTCCCGCCTCGCGGAATGCCTTTACGCCATCCTGCACGTTCTGGATGGTGGGATTGGGCTTGATGCCTGAGTAGACCGTGTAATCAATCCCCTCCTCATCGAGAAGCTTTGTGACCTTGCCGGTGACCCCGAACTTCACAAGATCCGGATCCGAGGTGACGAAGATCTTATGATAGCCGCCTCTTCTGATTTCCGGTACGATCTCCTGGATCGCGCCGGCGCCATGGTACGAAATGCCATTCAGTACAATACGATTTGCCATAAGTAACCCTCCTTGAAAAAACAGGTGCATGCCTGCTGCTACACCTGTCATCCTGAAGGATGTTCGTGCGAAAGGACACTGTTAAAACGCCCTGCCTGTTACATTTGCATCATTTTAACGTCAATTGTTACATTGTCCGACTTTTTCTGAAGTTTTTCGAACTGATTCGAAAGTACCGGAGGAAGGGCAAGGATCAGCCCGTCGACAATCTCCTCCGGGTCCTGTTTCATCCCGTCCCGTGCCCAACGCACCGTCATGTCTATGGATCCCCGGCAGTACATCTCAAGAACAAAGGACAGCTTCCCGTCCATCTCTCCGTTCAAAGCACGCCGAATGTAGTCTGAATAGAACGCGTGAATACACTGATAATCATACTCGACAAGACTGTTCTGGGCTTCGCTCCGGAACGCCTGGGTAAAGAAATCCTGTTCGCTCTTTAAAAACGCGAACTTCTGCGTCAGCGCCTCCCTGAGAGTCAGTGACTTTCCCATGAGAAAGAACGAGCGGTCGCACAGCTTTTGGAAGTACCAGTTGACGAGGTCGTACTTGTCCCTGAAATGCCGGTAGAACGTCGGCCTTGCGACGTCCGCACACTCAATGATCTCCTGCACCGTGATTTTGCTGAGGCTCTTCTTCCGAAGAAGGCTCTTCAGAGCCTCTGCGATCTTCCACTTTGTCTTGTCCGGTGAACCGCTCATGGCAGCATATCCTCTCAGTTTCCGTAAACTCCCGTCAGCGTCCCTTCTGCAAGAATCCCCAGAGGCTTCAGTTCGCGATACAGGGTGTCAATATCACAGGGTGCATCGAGCTGCCCGGTAATCCCGGAAGGATCCTCCTGAAGTGCAAAGACCCGGATCTCATAGGTGTGATCCCCGCTGCCTTTCGGCGGATAGGGGCCGATGTAGGCTGTGTCCGGCAGTGCCCCCTCATCAAGATGCGTTGTCCAGGGGCCGGAAAAATACAGATGAAGCCAGTTGTCGGCTGTGGTATCGATCATGAGGACAACTTCATATTTCGCACCGGGAACATCGGAAAAGGTGAGTTCGGGGCTTTTGTTCTCCCCCAAAGGATCATTCGGCTCCCGGTCCGCCGCGCAGACACTCTCCCATCTGCCGTCCCTGAGGGATGTGGAGGTGACGGTGATGGTATCTTCTCTCTTGCTCCCCAGGAAAAACAATGCCCCGAGAATGAGGCACCAGAGAAGCAGTGCGAGCGGCACCAGAATCCGAAACTTCCACTTTCTGGTCTTGTGATGGAACAGCAGCATTCCAAGGAGCGCTCCCGCAGCTCCTCCGAGGAAGGCGCAAAGGATCAGCACCCTCTCCGGAATCCTCCACCTGTGATGAACTGCCTTTCTCTTGTCGATCCCATAGAGCAGGAACGTGAACAGGTTGAAGATAGCAAGAACACAGCCCGCGATTTTGGAAGCACTCATCTGAAATCCTCCGTTAGAAAAAGAGCCTGCCGGCTGTGAACCGGCAGGCTCCCATGCGTTTATGAAAGCGCAGTCAATTACTTGTTGTAGTTGACGATATCAGCGAAGTCAGCCTTCAGAGCTGCGCCGCCGATCAGGCCGCCATCGATGTCGGGCTTTGCAAGAAGTTCCTTGCAGTTAGCCGGCTTCATGGATCCGCCATACTGAATGCGAATCTTCTCAGCAGTCTCCTCGTCGTAGATCTCGGCGATCAGCTTGCGGATTGCGCCGCAGACTTCCTCTGCCTGATCGGAAGTAGCGGTCTTTCCGGTGCCGATGGCCCAGATGGGCTCATAGGCAATGACCATGGAAGAAGCCTGCTCCTTCGTCACACCCTGCAGATCGCTCTTGATCTGCAGACGGATCCAGTCAAGGGTCACACCTGCTTCTCTCTGCTCCAGCGTCTCGCCGCAGCACAGGATCGGGGTCAGGCCCTTCTCGAATGCCTTGAGAACCTTGCGGTTCAGGAAAGCATCATCTTCCTTGTAGTACTGTCTTCTCTCGGAATGGCCGATGATGACGAACTTTACGCCTGCATCAAGCAGCATGTCAGCCGAGATCTCGCCCGTGAAGGCACCCTTGTCCTGATCGGACAGGTTCTCTGCACCCAGCATGACGTTCGTGCCCTTGATCGCCTCCGCGACGGGGACGATGTCGATCGCAGGTACGCAATAGACAACATCCACATCCGGGTTGTTGACAAGGGGCTTTAAGAGCTCAACGAGTTCCTTTGCCTCGCTGGGAGTCTTGTTCATCTTCCAGTTGCCGGCAATGATCTTTCTACGTGCCATTTGAATTCTCCTTTGAAAATGAGATCGAAAATCAGTTCTTGTCGTCTGCTGCGTAGACGCCCGGAAGCTGCTTGCCCTCGAGGAACTCCAGAGAAGCGCCGCCGCCGGTGGAGATGTGGCTCATCTTGTCTGCATAGCCCAGGTGCTTGACTGCGGAAGCGGAATCACCGCCGCCGATGATGGTCGTAGCATCAGTATCAGCAAGAGCAGCTGCAACAGCCTTCGTGCCGGAAGCAAGAACCGGGTTCTCGAAGACACCCATCGGTCCGTTCCAGACAACGGTCTTTGCATTCTTGACCTCTGCGCTGTAGAGTGCGATGGTCTTGGGTCCGATATCCATGCCCATCTTGTCAGCCGGGATCTTATCGATGTCGACAACCTCGGTCTTGATGGAAGGATCGTCAATGGGATCCGGGAAGTGATCCGTCACAACGGCATCAACCGGAAGCAGGAGCTTCTTGCCAAGCTTTGCTGCCTTCTCGATCATCTCCTTGCAGTAGTCAAGCTTCGTGTCATCAACAAGGGAGGTGCCGATCTCATTGCCCTGTGCCTTGACGAAGGTATATGCCATGCCGCCGCCGATGATCAGGGTATCGCACTTCTCCAGCAGGTTGGAGATGACGTTCAGCTTGTCCGCAACCTTTGCACCGCCGAGGATTGCGACGAACGGACGAACCGGGTTCTCAACGGCATTGCCGAGGAACTTGATCTCCTTCTGCATCAGATAGCCGACAGCGCAGTTGCCGCCCTTTGCACGGATATACTTCGTGACAACGGAGACGGAAGCGTGCGGTCTGTGAGCAGAACCGAATGCATCGCAGACATAATCATCTGCCAGATCAGCGAGCTCCTTTGCAAAGCCCTCACCGGCCTCTTCCGGCTTGGTCTCTTCCTTGCCGCGGAAACGGGTGTTCTGCAGAAGAATGACATCGCCATCCTTCATGTCAGCAACAGCCTTGGTTGCTTCTTCACCGGTCACATGATAATCGGAGATGAACTTGACTTCCTTGCCGAGCTTCTCAGAGAGTCTCTTTGCAACAGGAGCCAGGGACTCACCCTCGTTGGGTCCGTTCTTGACCTTGCCGAGGTGAGAGCAGAGGATAACCTTTGCGCCCTCATCGATGAGCTTCTGGATAGTGGGGAGAGCTGCGACGATACGGGTATCATCGGTAATCTCACCGTTCTTCATCGGGACGTTGAAATCGCAGCGCACCAGCACTCTTCTGTCATGCGCGTCGAAATCATCGACGGTCTTCTTGTTTAATTCTGCCATTGGGGCCTCCTTAAAAATTCTTGAAACAAACAAAGAGATCCGGGTCCTTTCAAGGACCGGACCTCTTCGTTAGTCACATGGATATGGCTTTCAACTTCTGATGTTCGTCAGAGCAAATTACTTGCTGATGAGGGAACCGAAGTACTTGATGGTACGAACCATCTGGCTCGTGTAGGAGTTCTCGTTATCATACCAGGAAACAACCTGAACGAGGGTCTTGCCGCCAGCCATAGGAAGAACCTTGGTCTGAGTAGCATCGAAGATGGAGCCTGCAGTGCTGTTGATGATATCGGAGGAAACGATCTCATCCGTGTTGTACTCGAAGGACTCGGTCTCCTCAGCCTTCATCTGAGCGTTGACCTGATCAACAGTGACTTCCTTGTCAACGATTGCATCAAGGATCGTGGTGGAGCCGGTAGCGGTAGGAACACGCTGAGCTGCGCCGTTCAGCTTGCCATCGAGTTCAGGAAGAACCAGGCCGATTGCCTTAGCTGCACCGGAGGATGCAGGGACGATGTTCATAGCTGCTGCTCTGGATCTGCGAAGGTTGCCCTTTCTCTGAGGTCCATCGAGGATCATCTGATCGCCGGTGTAAGCATGAACAGTGGTCATGAAGCCTGCCTCGATCGGAGCGCAGTCATTCAGAGCCTTAGCCATAGGAGCGAGGCAGTTGGTGGTGCAGGAAGCTGCGGAGATGATCTGATCCTCAGCAGTCAGGGTCTTGTGGTTAACGTTGTAAACGATGGTCTTCAGATCCTTGCCTGCAGGAGCGGAAATGACAACGTGCTTTGCGCCAGCATTGATGTGAGCCATGGACTTCTCCTTGGAGGTATAGAAGCCGGTGCACTCAAGGACAACATCAATGTCCAGAGCCTTCCAGGGAAGGTTAGCAGCATCCTTCTCTGCATAGATGGTGATTTCCTTGCCGTCAACAACGATCGAGTGCTCCTTGGCCTCAACCTTTCCAGGATATCTGCCATGGGTCGTATCATACTTCAGCAGGTATGCAAGCATCTCAGGGGAAGTCAGATCGTTGATGGCGACAACTTCATATCCCTCAGCGTTGAACATCTGTCTGAAAGCCAGACGACCAATGCGGCCAAAACCGTTAATTGCTACTCTTACTGCCATTTTGAATTTCCTCCTAAATCGCATTTAGATTGGGTTTACCAGAAGCACTCGCGTACTTTGATAAATTTTTGTCAGCGCCTATATCTTACCCCCATCCCGGGGCATATTTCAAGATGTATCCGTGAAATTATTGTTAACTCTGCCCTTTGGAGAGGTTATAACAGGGCAGACTGACTTACGAAAATTCAGTGTGCTTCCGTATTCAGCAAAATCTGACGGCTCACCCGCCCGCTGAAAATGGTGATCTCGTGAAATCCGGCATCAAGGAGAACCTTTTCCGCTGCGTCCAGATTCGTTCCGACAAGATCCGGTGTGTGTGCATCCGTACCGACGGTGATCTTCTGTCCTCCAAATTCTCGAAACCGCCTTACGATTGCAGCACAGGGATTGGTTTCGGGATACCCTCTGGAAAGTCCCTGGGTATTCACCTCAAGAGCCTTGTCCTTCTCTGCCAGAGTTTTCAGGATCTCATCAACGACGTTCCGGTTTTTTTCATAATAGTAAAGTCCAAAACTTTCTCCGCTCTTTTGAAACGTCTGCCTCTCTTCTTCCGTCAGGGCCTTCCAGGCATAGCGAAGTACGTAGTCGAGATGTCCGTAAGAATCAAAGCAGGAGAACTGCTGCACGTTCCGCAGCGACTGTACAAAGTAGTCTGTAACGCCTCGATCGATTCCCATATCAAAATAGGAGGTAAAATACGGATCCTGCCGTCTTGCCGCGTGCGTTGAGCCGATGACAAAATCAAACGGTGCTTCTTCCGGGAAGTGCTCAATGGGATTCCGCAGGTCCGGCCGGTCCTGTGCCAGTCCCAGTTCACAGCCGAGCAAAAGCTCAATCTGCCCCTCGTACTTTTTCTTCAGACGCTCATACTCAATGCGATAAGACGGAATATCAATGAGAAAGGGACTGCCCCACTCTTCCCTCGGTGTGTTGGAATACGGAAAATCGAGATCCTCATGTTCGGTAAAGGTGAGAATCCGGATTCCGGCACGAATGGCTGCCCGGATCTGCTCTTCCATCGGCGTGCTGCTGTCGGCGGAAAAGGACGTGTGCACATGGCAGTCGGACCGGATCATGAAGCACTCCTTCTTGCAGTGGATTCACCGACAACAAGTTCTGCCGGAAGCAGGACACTTTCCGGCTTTCCCTTTCCCTCAATGAGGTCAAAAAGCCTGCTGACCGTCTCCTGTGCCATCTGGTCTACAGGCTGCCGGACGGTTGAGAGGCGCGGAATAAAGTACATGTCGTTGTCAATGCCATCAAAACCCAGCACCGAGATGTCCTTCGGGATCTTTCTTCCGTTATCGGCGATTGCACGGCAGGCGCCGATCGCAACGACATCGGAGATGCAGAACACTGCCGTCATGTCCGGAGCATTGCGAAGGAGCGTCTTTGCTGCCTTGTAGCCGTTTTCCATCGTATAGTGGTCTAGTCCCTCGGTAATCTCGAAGACCAGGCTGTCATCGAACGGAATGCCGTTCTCCTTCAGCGCCGCCTTATATCCTTCAAAGCGAAGTTTGCCGACCGAGGGGATATTGAGGCCCTCGGCTATGATTCCGATCCTGGTGTTTCCGAGGCCGATCAGATAGTTCACAGCCATCTTCGACGCCTCGAAATCATCGACCGAGACATTCGCATAGTCTACGCCTTGGGACGTGCTGCGGCGGTCTCTGCCGGTTGTCGAAAAGATGTAGGGAGCTTCGAGTCTCGAGAGTTCCTGCGGATCATGCTCGAAATCACCGCCGAGAAAGATAATGCCCTTGAGTTTTCGTTCCGTGCACAGGCTGATTGCCTGCTGAACCTCGTCCTGGTTGTTGTCGACGTAGCGCAGGATCATCTGGCAGTCCCTGTGCGCGATGGAGGATTCCATGCGATGCATCATTCTGGTAAAGAACGGATTGGCATAGCCTTTGACCAGGATGGCAATGTTGTTGGTCTCTGACTGCTTTAGGCTCCTGGCTGAAGCATTCGGTGTGAAGCCCGTCTCCTCAACGGCTTTCAGGATTTTCTCCCTGGTCACCGGATTGACATCCGGGTGTCCGTTGATGGCGCGGGAAACGGTACTGACGCCGACCCCGCACATCCGGGCAATGTCCTTGATTGTTGTAGCCATATCGCTGCTCCTCCTGGATCAAACAGATTCTTACACGTACCCTTTAATATAAAAAGAAATCCCGGAGATTACAACCAGATTGCAATCTCCGGAATTCGAATTCTTCAAGAATCAGTCAGATTTTACTATTTCGTGCTTGTTCTTCCAAAGACCTGGGAAAGACGAAGGATCTTCCCGGACAGCTCGCTGCTGTCCGCTCCAGGTAGCATACGCCACTCCCAGTTTCCTCCAAGCGTCGACGGGGTGTTGATTCTCGCCTCATCTCCCAGATTCAGATAGTCCTGCATCGGGATGATGGCGGTTGCCGCAACCGAGGCAAAGGCTGCACGGATAAAGCTCCAGGCTGCCGTCTCTTCAGATCTTACGCCCACATACTCCTTTGCGAACTTCCGATCCTTGCGGTTGACATGATCATACCAGCCACGCATCGTCTCATTGTCGTGCGTTCCCGTGTAAACCACGCAGTTGACGGGATAGTTGTGCGGCAGATAATCGGAATCCTCCCGGGAATCAAAGGCAAACTGCAGAACCTTCATGCCGGGATATCCGGTCTTCTTGACGAGCCTGATGACGCTCGGTGTCAGGAAGCCGAGATCCTCGGCAATGATATTCTTCTTTCCGAGCTTCTCCCGGATTGTCTGGAACAGTTCAAATCCCGGACCCGGTCTCCACTCGCCGTTCTCTGCGGTCTTGTCGCCGTAGGGAATTGCCCAGTACTCATCGAAACCGCGGAAGTGATCGATTCGGACGACATCGTAGAGCTTGAAGCAGTTGGCAATACGGCGCACCCACCAGTCGTACCCAGTCTGTTTGTGATAGGACCAGCGGTAGATGGGATTGCCCCAGAGCTGACCGGTCGCAGAGAATCCATCCGGCGGGCAGCCTGCGACGACAGTGGGATATCCTTTCTCGTCGAACTCAAACAGTTCCGGATGGCTCCAGGTGTCCGCGGAGTCAAATGCCACATAGATCGGGATATCACCGATGATCTCGATACCCTTTTCGTTCGCGTACTTCTTGAGTGCCAGCCACTGCTGTACAAACAGGAACTGCTGGAACTCCACGCTGCGGACCTCATCAGCATACTTTTCGGCATACGCCTTCATGGCTTCGGGCTTGCGCAGGCGGATATCCTCGTCCCATTCAATGTATGCCCTGCCGCCCTGCGCCGCCTTGACGGCAGAGTAAAGCGCGTAATCCGGCAGCCAGTAGGTGTTCTTCTCAATGAACGATTCAAACGCCGCGCGGTCCGCATCATAAGCCTCAGATTTCCACGCCTCTTTCGGATTCAGCGCAAACGGGCTGTTCTCATAGGCCTTTTTCAGGATCGGATAACGGTTTGTATATTCCTTCTCGTAATCGATCTTCTCCGGATCAGAGCCGAAATCCACACCTTCAAGATCCGAACTGTTCAGATATCCGGCGTCCACGAGGGCATCCAGATCGATGAAATACGGGTTTCCTGCGAAGGTGGAAAACGACTGATACGGAGAATCCCCGTATCCGGTCTGCCCCAGCGGAAGAATCTGCCAGTAGGACTGCCCTCCTGCTGCCAGAAAGTCTACAAACTCATATGCTTCTTTCGAAAAACTGCCGATTCCGTATCTGGACGGAAGGCTTGCCACCGGAAGAAGGACGCCGCATTTCCTTTTCGTCTTCGCCATAATATCTCCATTCCCTCTTTGTTATTCTTCCGTTTCCAAAGGCAGGTCTGTGTGCGGAATCCCACCTGAATCAGGTTTCCGAAGACACGTTTCGTCCTTACTGGAAACGTTACCAGAAATATAACACGCTTCGTTTGTCCGCGCAATGACGATGTCTTCCTCACGACTCTTTTTCGTCATTTTGGTGAGAACCTGTTCGCTCTTTTTGTCAGTTTGCTACTTTACCCCTATGTCACGTCAAAGAGCCGAAGCGTTTCCGTTGACAAACAAAATTGAGGGCGCAAAATGGAATCATCTGTTTTCCATACACACAGGGAGGAGTATTTCAATGTTTACTGGCACTGCATGGTCTCTGCTGCCGCCGCTGGTCGCGATTGTACTGGCGCTTGTAACCAGAGAGGTCTATCTGTCACTGTTTATCGGCATTGTCATCGGAGGTCTTCTCGCCGCCGAGTTTCACCCGTGGGCAGCCTTTGATCTTCTGTTCAATACGGTGATCGGGTCCGTTGATTTTTCCATCCTGATGTTCATGATCCTTCTTGGCATGATCGTCATGCTGATGCAGATGTCGGGCGGCACAAGGGCCTATGGCGACTGGGCTTCAAAGCACCTGAAATCCCGCCGTTCCGCGCTCATCGCAACGAGTCTTCTCGGATGCCTCATTTTTGTAGATGATTATTTTAACTGCCTCACAGTGGGCTCGGTCATGCGGCCCGTAACAGACAAGTACAAAATCAGCCACGCGAAGCTTGCCTATATCATTGATGCCACGGCAGCGCCTGTCTGCATCATTGCGCCGATCTCTTCCTGGGCAGCAGCTGTCAACAGCTATGTCCCGGAAGGGGCTTCCATGAGCGGATTCCAGCTCTTCGTCTCCACGATTCCCTTCAACCTGTATGCGCTCCTGACCCTGTACATGGTCTTCTTCACCTCCGCATTAGGCTTCGATTTCGGCCTCATGAAAAAGAATGAGGAGAACGCCAGAAAGGGAGATCTCTACACAATCGGAGCCGAGGCCTTCAAGGAAGCGAGGGACCAGGAGGCACTGGCAAGGAAAACAGCCAACCACGGCAAAGTGTTCGATCTTGTTCTTCCAATGGTGGTCATGATCATTACGGCCATCGCAGCGATGATCTGGACCGGGCACCTGAACGGGGGCACGAACCTTGTCGAGGACTTCGCAAACTGCTCCTCCTCCGAATCTCTGGTGTTTGCCTCTCTTGTCGCAATCATCTTTACGGCCTTCCTCTATCTTCCCCGCAAAGTCATCACCTTCAAGGACTTCATGAACTGCTTCCCGGAGGGCGGCAAGCTCATGCTGCCGGCATGCCTGATCCTGGTCCTTGCCTGGACATTGAAGGGCACCACCGATGCGCTCGACATCGGCGGGTTCATCAACAGCGCCGTCAACCTTTCAAACGGCGCGCTGGTGCATTTCGTCCCGGTCATTGTCTTCCTCATCGCCGTCTTCATCTCGTTCTCCTCCGGCACAAGCTGGGGCACCTTCGCTATCCTCGTCCCGATCGTTGTCAATGTATTCGGCACGATGAACGAGACCATGATGACGATCTCGGTAGCTGCTGTCCTCGCCGGTGCTGTCTGCGGGGATCACATCTCCCCGATCTCGGATACCACGATCATGTCGAGCTCCGGCGCCCAGAGCAATCACATCAACCACGTTCAGACGCAGATGCAGTACGCCTCGATCGTCATCATTGTCTGTGTCCTGGGCTTCATCGTCGCAGGCTTTACGAGGAACTGGTGGCTGACGCTTTCCCTCTCCCTAGCAACGCTCACGGTGATCCTCCTGGAGATCCGGAAATACTCCGGAAAAACTGCCGAAAAGGACTGATTCCCGGAACATGGCAAAACGCCGTCCGCTGCATCTTTCGCAGCAGGCGGCGTTTTTCTGTCATTCGGTTTATTTTGTCAGGATTGCCGTCCCGTACGCCGGGAGGGTGAGTGTACTGCCGGAAAGGGTAATCGCATCACTTGATACGGTCAGAACCGCGGCAAGATCCGCATAATCCGAAGATGCCGTATCAGCTGACAGATCAACGCTCTGCTCAGAATCCGAACAGTTGATGACGACAAGGACAGGATCCAGAGAATCGTCCGCCATCGTCCTTGTAAAGGCGCAGATGTCATCCCCGGAGATTCCGGAAACCGTTTCCGTGCTTCCGCGCGCAATCACCGGAAAGGCATTCCGGATCCGGATAGCATTGCGGTAATAGGAAAGGATCGAGGTCGGATCCGATGTCTGTACATCTTCCGGATCATACTTCATCGTAATCGTGTCCATATCCGGCGGGCCGACAGTCATGCCATCGCTGTTGGCGTCCTGTGTCCAGTACATCGGCGCCCGCTTGTCCTCGTCCTTGCCGGATCCCTTCATGCCGATTTCCTCACCGTAATAGACAAAGGCATCTCCCGTCATCAGAAGGTTCAGTCCGCCGGCAAGTTTCGTCTTCGATCCGTCGTCTCCCGCATAATACCCGGCGCTTCGTGCCATGTCGTGGTTCGTGTAGAAGGGAGCGTTCACGTAGTCCATGTTGTAGGAGGAATACAGGACCTCTTCCTTCATCATCTGGTCCGAAAAGCTCTGTGCGCTGATCTTTCCCTGCACCTTCTTTGCAATTGTCCCCTCCTGCCCGGCAAACTGAAAGTCAAACAGGGAGTCGATCCCGCTCTGATAGTAGGTCGCATAGACGCTCTGATCGTCCCAGCACTCTCCGACAAGATAGGCATTCGGATTCTGTCCCTTTACCGTGTCGGTAAGCCATTTCGTAAATTCGATGGACTTTGTGCTGTCGTCCGTGTAGTACGAAGTCATCGCATCAAGGCGGAATCCGTCGACACCCTTGTCCAGCCAGAACTTTGTGATATCCGAGATTTCAGATCGCACTGCGTCCGAATCAAGATTCAGATCCGGCATGCCCGACCAGAACCTCGCCTCATAGTACCAGTTAGTCCCCGAAAGATTCTCGTACCCGTCCTGCTTCTCCCGGGAGAAATTGTAGTAGTCGACATACGGGCAGACGGAATCGTCCGGCTCCTCGTCCTCTCCCAGTGTTTTCAGATAGTCCTTGGCCTTCACAAACCACTCGTTTTCCACCGAGGTGTGGTTGACCGCAAGATCAAGAATCACGCGGATTCCCCGCGCGTGGCAGGCACACAGAAGTTCGTCAAAATCGTCCATGGTCCCGTACTGCGGATCAATGGTCTCATAGTCGGCAGTGTCGTACTTGTGGTAGGTCGGGCTCTTGAAGATCGGCATCAGCCAGATCTGTGTCGCTCCAAGGTCGGTTGTCGTTTCCGGATCGCCGTCATTGATGTAATCGAGCTTTTGAGTCACACCCTTGAGATCGCCGATGCCGTCTCCGTCACTGTCATAAAACGAATAGACAAAGATCTCATAGGTAGTGCGGTAGTCATCGTCGATGTCCGCAGGCACAAGAGATGCATTTACCTCGTCCATCTGACTTGTGCCGTCATAGGTGAGGGTCTGTGCATCCGATGATTTGGACGAACGGTTCCCGCGGTTTGACTTTGTACTGCTCTCCTTTGTCGAGGCTTCCTGTGTGTTCTCCGCAGTCGATGTCACAGCAGACGATGCCGTCGATTCTGCTGCTGCACTGTCCTCTGTACCTGCATTCGTACCTGCGCAGCCGGTCAGGAGAAGGCCTGCAAGAAGCAGGACAAAGGCTCTCTTTTTATGGTTCATGTGATTTTCTCCGGATACGGCAAAGCGCCGCGCCAGAAGGCGCGGCGCCCTGCCGTGAAGGAACAGAACTGGCGCAGCTTTTACTGCAGCCAGACCGTCGCCAGAAACAGATGGCTTTCGATCAGCCCTTGACTGCGCCGCCGGTAACACCTTCGACGTAGTACTTCTGCAGGCACATGAACAGGATCGTGACCGGAATCGCGACCAGCACGCCGCCTGCGCAGAAGCGGGTGAAGTATCCCTGGTAGTCATTGGTCCAGACCCATCTTGTCAGGCCGACTGCCACGTTGTAGGAGGCATCGTGACCGAACGCGATGTAGGAAGCAAAGACGTAATCGCACCAGGGTGCCATGAATGCGGTGAGCAGCTGATAGATGATGATGGGCTTGGAGAGCGGAAGGATCATCTGGAAGAAGATCTGTGCTCTTGATGCGCCATCAATGCGGGCTGCCTCATCGAGTGCCTTGGGCATCGTGTCAAAGTAGCCTTTGACCACGTAATAGCCCATGCCGGAACTTGCCACATAGGTCAGGATCAGTCCGGGAATTGCTCCCTCCTGAGTCAGGCCCATGTTCTTTAACAGGAAGTACATGCAGATCATGGTCAGGAAACCGGGGAACATGCCCAGAACCAGCCAGAATCTCATGAGAAGTGTTCTTCCCTTGAACCGCATTCTCGACAGGGCATAGGAGACACAAAGCACAACGGCTGTCTGCAGGAATGCCGTGATGAACGCGATCAGGACCGTGTTTCCATACCATTTGAGGTAATTCGACTGTGTGGTATCAAACAGGAACTTGTAGTTGTCCAGCGAGAAGCTCTTCGGAATGATATAGGGCGTCATTCCGCCGTACTCCGTTGCATAGGAGCGGAAGCTCTGCATCACAATTCCGTAGAACGGAAACAGCCAGATAATGCTGATAATAACCAGAAGGATGTAAGTCGCAATATTTCCGGCCCTGCGCTTACCTGACATGGAAGCGTATTTTTTTTCATTCTTAGCCATTACTGGAATCCCTCCTCATCCTTGACCGACGGCAGCATGTTGTAAACAATCAGGGAAATCACGGCCGTCACGATAAAGACCATGATACCGATGCAGGCTGCCATCTTGTAGTTGGTTTCATTTACCGTCATCTTGTAGAGCCAGGTGACCAGAAGATCGGTGTGGCCTGCATTTGCCGAGAGTTTCGTGGACGTCGGACCGCCCTGCGTCAGCAGATAGATGACGTTGAAGTTGTTGAGGTTTCCTGTGAACTGTGTCAGCAGGAAAGGACCCGTGACGAAGAATATATACGGCAGAGTGATGTTGAAAAACATCTGGCGGTTGTTTGCACCGTCAATGCGCGCGGACTCATACAGATCTTCCGGGATATTCATCAGGAGGCCTGTGGCAATCAGCATCAGGTACGGAATACCGACCCAGATGTTGATGAGCACGATCATCACCTTGGCCAGCGTCGGGTTATCCCAGAACGGTATGGCATTCGAAATCAGATGATGGGCCAGAAGGAACTCATTTACAAGGCCGTCTGTTGCGAACATCTTGGAAATATAAAGGAGCGATACGAACTGAGGAACGGCGATCGTCATGACAAGGATCGTTCTCCAGACTTTCTTAAACCGAATGCCTTTCTTGTTGATCAGCATGGCAACCAGAATACCGAGGAAGTAATCGATAAAGGTTGCCAGCAGTGCCCAGACCAGGGTCCAGGCAAGGACCGCACCGAACGTGGAACCGAAGCCGTTGGAACCGAATGAGAACAGGTTTTTGAAGTTCTCCATTCCCACCCAGGTAAACAGGTGCGTCGGGCTCTGATGCGTCTTATCGTAGTTCGTGAATGCCACGCAGATCATGAAGATGATCGGCAGCACCGTAAACACGAAAATGCCGAGCATGGGGAGCAGAAGGAGGGTCTTGTCGAAGTTCTCATCCAGGAGGGAGGCAAGGACCTTTTTGTTCGTCGGCAGCTTTCTTCCCTGTGCAAGTTTTGTCTGCTCCACGAGATTCTCGCGGACATTCAGCCGCCAGACGAAAATGAATGCGGCAATGATGCACAGTGTCAGAAGGCCGTACAGAAGAATCAGGAAGCTGTTATCTCCGTAGATAGTCTTTCTGCCTTTTTTCGTCGTCTCTATTGTGCCGAGCGTTCCCAGCTTGGAAAGATATCCTCCGCCGAAATTGATCATGTACCAGATGAAGAAGATCTCCGTGGCAAGAAGTGAAAATCCCTTGACCAACTGTCCTCTCCGGATCGGCCCATATCCCATGACAACATAAGACATTCTGGTTTTGGCATCGCCCTTTGCAAAGGTGGTGCCGATTTCCCTGAAATCCGCGCCGATTGCCGAGAAAAACGCGGCAACCGGATTCTTCTTTTTCGCGGTTTGTGACGCATTAGCCATAGCTCAGTCCTCGTTCCTTCATAAACGTGCTGTACTGTGAAAAAGAAGAGCCGACAAAGCTTTACTTTGCCGGCTCCGGTTCATCCCCTTTGAATCCGACCAGACAGGGTTCTCAGCGATTATTCGTTGATTGCACCCTCAAGGTTGGACTGCAGCGTATCCAGAGCTGCCTGGAGATCATCATCGGAAGTGGAAGAAGTCAGCGTGCCGGAATTGATATCAGAACCGATAGCGGCAGCCAGATCCCAGTAAGAGTTCGGATACTGACCCTGCGGGATATCGTACTGCATCTGATCGTTCAGAGCGGTCAGAGCGGCATCAGCCTTGACTTCATCAGACTGCTGTGCATTCGTGTTGGACGGGCCCCAGCTAACTGCCTCATAGCGTGCAAGCTGGACATCCTCGGAAGTCAGATAATCAGCAAGTGCATCGCAGACAGCGAGCTTGTCCTCGTCTTCCTGCGGCTTCTCGCCCAGGAGCTTGTATCCGGAGAAACCGGACATCTGATAGGTCTTGCCATCAGAACCTGTGAAGGACGGCAGCTTTGCGCATGCGTAGTTGTCGCCGAACAGCTGCTGAACCGTAGCGGAATCCCATGTGCCATCGACGATGGCTGCGATCTTCTCGGAGTTTGCATCACCTGCGGAGGAACCGTTCTGGAATGCGGAGGAAGATGCCATCTTGATGACTTCCTTCAGAGCAACCATGCCTTCCGCACCGTTGACGTTGATATCAGAGCCGGTGAAGTTGCCGTCTGCATCTGTGTCATAGGTGATATTGCAGCCCGTAGCAAAGAAGAAGGACGGGATATACCAGCCGTTTGCAATGTCCATGTAGAAGTACTTGCCGGCAGACTCGCAATCGGAAAGGATCGTGTCAAGATCCGAAGGATCGGAAATGACGGACTTGTCATAGTACAGGAAATAGCCGTTATCGGAGGTCATCGGATAAGCATAGATCGAATCGCCAACCGTTGCAGCGGCAACAGAACCCTCATCGTTGTTTGCGGTGACTTCTGCTGCGTAGTTGTCAGCCAGAGGCTCAAGAGCGCCTGCTGCAACAAGACGAGCCAGCTGATCCTGTGCGAAGCCGTAGATATCAGCGCCTGCCTCAACATCGGTGATCATGTTGGAAGCGGCATCGCCCTCGCCGACAGCCTCAACCGTGAACGTTGCATCAGCAAGTCCCGGATACTGTGCCTGGAAGTTTGCGATCTGCTCCTTCGTGAAATCGACAACTGCGTCTGCAACCCAGACCTTGATCTCACCGCTGTAGTTCAGATCTGCTGCAGTCTCGGTGGTCTCCTCGGTTGCTGCAGAGGTCTCAGCTGCGGCTGCATCGGTGGTCTCAGCTGCAGCAGTGGTTTCTGCTGCGGCTGCAGTGGTGTCTGCCGTCGTAGAAGCGGTATCCGTCGAGCTGGACGAGCTGCCGCAGCCTGCGAGCATGGCTGCTGCCATGGCAGAGCAGATGACAATACTGACGATCTTCTTCTTCATTCTGTTCCTCCCTGAAACAAAAAATAGAAAAGTTTGTTGGATCTTCGATTTCGATATTTTTCGTAAGCCTTGTTTCGAAATATCTCGGAACCGTTTCCGATTTGAATGCTAACACTTTTGGTGAATACAATCAATACAAAATCATCTTGTTTTGATAATTTGTCAGTTTCGTCCAAATCAAATCCAGTTTTATTATGCATATCGCTGTAATCATGCTTTTGTGGAAACAATTACCGGTATTCTATTACCAATCCGCACAAAACAGCCCTGTGATTCTGCATAAGAAAAAAGCGCTTCCCCGATCGTTTTTTCGGTCTGAGAAACGCTTTCCTCGAAATTTCACGAAATATTTTGTCGTTCCAGCCTTTAATAACTCAAACTTCCCACTTGGCGAATAGCCAAGAGCAAGCACTACACATAGGTTACCGACCTGTTTGGCATTCCGCTTGACTTTCTCAGGCTGCCGTCT
>OMXP01000005.1 GCA_900315055.1 uncultured Lachnospiraceae bacterium | reverse complement strand
ACGAGTATGACAAAGTTCACGTTAACGTTTGAACCGCCGTGTACCGAACGGTACGCACGGTGGTGTTGGAGGCGGGTGAAATCCCCGTCTACCAGATTACACACATTGACCGATCCGATTTTGCCCGGGGAAAGGGCTGTCTGTGTTAGAATATTGCAAGAAAGCGGAACGTTCTGCAGAGGGCAGGACATTTCCGTAATATCTGACAGGACAACAAACCGGGACAGGCCAGGAAAGTCTTTTCGGGAAGACGGGCTTTTGACTGTCCCTTCTGAATATAAATTTCCCTGCATGACGCGGGGACGGAAGGATCCGATCCTCCGGCTCCGGCAGACAGGTTGACGAGGATATAGATTTATGAAGACAGCAGTTGTGTACTATACGTTCGACGGCAATTCCGAAGCGGCGGCCAAAAGGCTCGCGCAGCTTCTTTCTGCGGATCTGTACCGCATTCACGCGGAGAAGGAGCCCCCGCACTCCGGCCCCGGAAAGTATCTTCTCGGCGGGAAGATGGCGCTCTCCCACGAGACGCCGGTCATCACAATGCCGGAGATTCATTTCCGGGACTATGGCAGGATCGTCATCATCGGGCCCGTCTGGGCGGGGACGTATTCCCCGGCGATCGGCTCGTTCCTTCGAAACTTCCCCTTTACCGGAAAGAACGTCTACCTCATAGGCTGCTCCGCATCGGGGCACGGCGATGCCATGTTCGAGGAGATGAAGGAAAAGCTGAAGGGCAATCAGGTGCTCGGCACCCTGAACCTCAAAAATCCCGGCAAGAACAAGGCGGAGATGCAGAAGGTGGTGGAGTTCTGCAGGACCACGATTCTGTGAGGTGCCCGGCATGATGGTGCTTCGCATTCTCTGCACGGTGCTCGGGGCGTTCGGTCTTTTTCTGTTCATCGCACCCATTTTCCGCTCGGTCTTCAACATCGGTACGATTGCGGGGATTCTCTTTTCCCTGCTTTTCCTGTCCCTCGGCCTCTTTGAAAAGAAGATCGGCGCGCTGATTGTGCGGATGTGCCAGAGCCGCGGGACGACCATTCTTTTTATGGTGCTTGTCATTCTTGCAGCCCTCCTCCTTGGCCTTCTTGCCTTTACGGGGACGAGGATTGTTCTTGCAAGTCATGATGCGCCGCCGGATGATGCGACGGTCATCGTCCTTGGCTGTCAGGTGAAGGGAAAGAACCCTTCGAGAATGCTCGGCGATCGGATTAGCGCGGCGGCAAAGTACCTTGACGAACACCCGGCTGCCATCTGCATCGCCTCCGGCGGCAAGGGAAACGGAGAACAGATCTCGGAGGCAAGGTGCATCAGGGACGGACTTGTCGCACGGGGGATTTCAAAAGACCGGATCCTTCTTGAGGAGAAGTCGACGACAACCCGGGAGAATCTTCTCTACAGCGCGAGGATTCTGGAGCGGAAAAACCTTCCGACAGATCTTGCGATTGTCACCAACGAATTCCACGAATGCCGGGCGGAGACGATCGCCGAGAAGATGGGATTTGAGGCCGGCGCGGTGCCCGCAGGAACCTACTGGCTTCTTCTTCCGACCTTCTTTGTGCGGGAGCAGTTCGCACTGGCGGCAGAGATCCTTTTTCACTGATCGATCAAGAGGAACAAAAACATGTGCGGTATCGCAGGACTCATCAATTTCGGAGAAAACGCAGGGCACGCCATCGAGGCGATGAACGAGCACATGAAGGACAGAGGTCCGGATGCGCGCGGCGTCTATGTAAGCCCGGACAAAGCCGTGGCCCTTGGCCATGTGCGCCTTGCGATTCTCGATCTTTCGGAGAACGGAAAACAGCCGATGACGTCCCACAGCGGGCGAAGCGTCATCGTCTACAACGGCGAGATCTACAACGCGGCAGAGCTGAAGAAGGAGCTCCTTGCAAACGGCATCTGCACACCGGAGAGTTTTCGCGGGACCTCGGATACCGAGGTGCTCCTCGAGTACGCGGAGCACTACGGACTCTCGAAGACTCTCAGGAAGTCGAAGGGCATGTTTGCGATTGCACTCTATGACCAGAAGACGGGAACCCTGCAGCTTGCAAGAGACCGCGTCGGAGAAAAGCCCCTCTACTACGGCTTTGTCCGGGGAAACGGAAAACCGGCCTTTGCCTTCGCGTCCGATGTCGGTGCCTTCCGGGAGATCCCGGGCTTTCAGAACCCGGTCAATCGAAAGATCCTTCCTCTGTATTTTTCCCACGGCTACATCCCGGCGCCGTACACGATCTATGAGGACGTGTACAAGCTAGAGCCCGGTACGATCCTGACCCTTCGCCCGCCCTATGATGAATTCCACCCCGTCGAGGAGGGAGACCTTGCCTGGTACTATGCGCAGACAAAGGCAGGAGATGGCACCAGCCGTGACCGCTATGAAAAGGGTGATGTCCGGCGCTCCCACAGCTATGAGGTCTTCTGGTCGATGAAGGAAGCGGCGGCGAAGGGACAGAAAAATCCGTTTGCCGGCTCGGAACAGGAAGCGGCTGATGAACTGGAACGGCTCCTGAAAAGTGCCATTCAGGGTCAGATGATCTCCGATGTGCCGCTTGGTGCCTTCCTCTCGGCGGGTATCGATTCCTCGACGATTGTCGCCCTGATGCAGGCCGTTGCTCCGGGCAGGGTGAAGACCTATACGATCGGCATGCACGAGAAGGGGTACAACGAGGCGGAGATTGCAAAGGAAATCGCCTCCGTCATCGGTGCCGAGCACACGGAGCTCTACATCGACGAGAGCGATGCAAAGGCGGTGATCCCGAAGCTCTCCACGATGTTCGGAGAGCCGTTTGCGGACAGCTCCCAGATCCCGACGTATCTGGTGAGCCGTATGACGCGGGACCACGTGACGGTTTCTCTTTCCGGCGATGCCGGGGACGAGCTCTTCTGCGGCTATACATCCTATCGCTCGATCGAGCGGATCTGGGGGAAGATGGGACGGTTCCCCGCGGGACTTCGGCGCGCAGCAGGACTTGTACTCTCCAGGACACCGGCAATGAGAAATCCGATTCTGGAAGTGAAATCAAAGCTTCTTCAGGCGGAAAATCCCCGGCAGCTTCATATGATCGAACAGGATCCCTGGAATCTCGGCGGAAGGCTGGTGAAAAACAGCGGCGTGACGTTCCCGGCACAGTATGAGAGGGGATTCCTCTTTGCCGGAAACACACAGCAGGATCTGGGACTGGATCCGGATCATGACATCATGCTGATGGATCTTCTGCTGTATCATCCGGACGATATCCTTGTGAAAGTAGACCGGACTGCCATGGCCGTCTCCCTCGAGACGCGTGTTCCGTTCCTCGACCGCGATGTCGTTGAGTTTGCCTGGAGCCTTCCGACCTCGTACCTTCGGGATGAGAGCGTCGGGAAGAAGGTCCTTCGAAACGTCCTCTACCGGTACGTGCCGAAGGAACTCATGGACCGGCCGAAGAAGGGCTTCTCGATTCCGATTGATCAGTGGCTTCTGGAAGAGGATCTGAAGGACTGGGCAGAGGGCCTTCTGGACAGAGATAAGCTGGAACGGGAAGGATTCCTGAATGCGGATCTGGTACAGCAGCTCTGGCAGGATCTGAAGACCAAGGGTACGTGGCTTCCGCAGATCTGGTACGTGCTCATGTTCGAGCAGTGGCTTTCGGAGAATCACGTCTGTTAACAGTTGTGACGGTATTGTAAACAGCGAATTCACGGTTTCGGTACAGGACCTTCACAACCTGTTCACGAAACCGGGGTAGGATGTAGGCAGAACATAAGAAAACGACAGCAGAATTTCTTTTTCTTTCAAATCCTCCCAAGAAAAAAGTGCCGCGTGAGCGGCACTTTTTTTAACTTCAGATTTATTCAGATTCAGCAGGCAACCGATTCAGCAGGTCTTCAGATCTTTGACTTCCCGTCCTATGCTTCTGCTTTCCCGGCAAGAAACGCCTTCAGAGCGGCAGCCTTCTCATTGTAATCCGAAACGCCCAGATCATAGAGCTTCTGATTGGCCTCTGCGTCCATCGCATAGGTACTCATCTTCAGGTGCTCGGAAGGACACAGGACGAAGGCCTTTCCCTGTTTTTCCAGGTCGAAGATGTGGCGGAAATGTTCCATGTAGGTGATGTGCCGGTTGTCGAGGAGCTTTACAATCTCGGGATACATTTTGCAGCGGTGATGGTAGACCGCTTTCATGCCCTCCGGCTTCTTCTCAAAGTCGCGGGGCTTTGTCATGATGACGACGACCTTATCACAGCCTCCGTGCGTCAGCGCCCGGTCTGCCGGGAGGGGATCGGAGACACCGCCGTCGTAGTAGGGAACGTTGTCGATGATACGGGGCCTGCAGGCGGCGGGAAGGCAGCAGGAAGCGATGATCTGGATATAGTCGTCCTGTCGCATTACGGACTTGTCGAAGTAGGCGGGCTTT
This sequence comes from uncultured Lachnospiraceae bacterium, assembly GCA_900315055.1. Taxonomy (GTDB): domain Bacteria; phylum Bacillota; class Clostridia; order Lachnospirales; family Lachnospiraceae; genus CAG-791. Next base: position 61,094 of record OMXP01000005.1, on the reverse strand, counting down.
CCGGTGTTTGCGTTTGTCGCGACGACCTCATAGTCGGCGGGATTTTTCATGAGAGCCGGAAAATCCAGAGGATCCGCACCGTTGGAATTGGTCAGGGTTTTGTAGATGTAGTCGAGGCCGAACAGGTCGCCGGTCTTTAAGAAGGACCCGATACCGAAGTATCCCTTTTCGTGGATGTGCGTCGTGTAGAAGCGAAGATTTCTGCCGCGCTGTCCTGCCAGGTAGGAGGCGGTGGACGATGCACCGGCGGAGACGCCGATCGCATAGTCGAAGGTTACATGATCATCGAGAAAACGATCCAGAATCCCTGCGCTGTAGGCGCATTTCATACCGCCACCTTCGACGACAAGACCGATTCTTCCCATGTAAGCTCCCTCCTTTGCAAGGCTTTCAGATTTCTGTTCCACAAGGCGTTATTATAGATGCAGAGGGAGTATTTTCACATTCACAGAACACGGAAAGTGTCTGACTGTCAGGCCTTCACCCTGTCGGTCGACTTTCCATTTTTATGCGATACTGTTATCATAGTCGGTATTCGCGAAGATCATTTGCAGGGGTAACTATGGGACTCAAACATTATGCGGAGATGGCAGCGCAGTATCTGTCAGACCCCGCATTCCGCATGGACATCAATACAATCCTCGGAAAGTACGATTCAGTGCCGGACGAGGAATTTATCCGCATGCGCTTTCGTGCAGCGTTCGGAAGGGAACCGGATCTTTCCCATCCGAAGACATTTAATGAAAAGCTGCAGTGGATCAAGCTGCATGACAGGAAACCACTGTACACGACACTGGTCGACAAGTATGCCGTCAAGCAGTATATTGCGGATACACTCGGGCCGGATCTTGTCGTGCCGACCATCGCTCACTGGGATAAGCCGGACGAGATTACCTTTGGGAGCCTCCCTGAGCAGTTTGTCCTCAAGTGCAACCATGACAGCGGCGGGCTTGTAATCTGCAAGAACAAAAGCGATCTTGATGAGAAACAGACGATTGCTTTTCTCAACAAGCGGTATCAGCGAAGCTCCTATCTGCCGTCGCGTGAGTGGCCGTATAAAGATGTCAAAAAATGTATCCTTGCCGAAAAATATCTGGAGGATCCGGATCACGATCTTCGGGACTACAAGCTGTTCTGCTTTAACGGGAAGGTAAAGTGCTTCAAGATCGACTTTGACCGGTTTACCGGACACCATGCCAATTACTACGACCTGGACGGGAATATTCTGAAAATCGGAGAGGCAGGGCTGCCTCCGGTGTTCGACAGAAAGCTCGAGATCCCGGACACACTGCCACAGATGGTCCGGGATGCGGAAATTCTGGCAAAGGACACCTATTTTGTGCGCATCGATTTCTACAGCGTCCGGGGCCATGTCTATTTCGGCGAGGTGACCTTCTTCCCAAGCGGCGGATTCCGGAAATTTATCTATGAGGGCAATGACGAGCTGTGGGGCAGCTGGATCAGCCTGCCGACAGATCAGTAGTACGGGGAGAGAAGAGTTTTCATGCACAAAATTGCATTTCATCTCAACAACCTTGAGCAGGGCGGCGCGGAGCGCGTGGTCTCGACACTTGCCAATCAGTTTGCGGCAAAGGGATATGAGGTCATTGTCGCGACGGAAGAGAAGAAGGAGAATGAGTTCCCGCTGGATCCAAGAGTCCGGCGGGTGATCGTCGGACTGAAGAAGGAAGACGAGAACAAGGGACGCCTTACAAAGATCCTGCTTCGAAGAAAGTACCTTCGTGCATTCATGCTGGAGGAGAAGCCGGACGTCCTTATCGCGTTTGCAAGAAAGGCGCTGTACCGCGCTCTCTCGGCAGAGCGGGGAACCGGTGTGCCGGTGGTCTTCTGTGTCCGGATCGATCCGGTGGGACATTATGATTCTTTTGTAAACCGGTGTGTGCTGACCCGACTTCTTCCTAGGGCGGCCGGCGCCGTGTTCCAGACCAGTCAGCAGCGGGATTTTTTCCGGAAGTACTGGAAGGATAACGCATGCGTAATCCTGAATCCCGTAAACCCCAGGTTCCTGAACGTGCCGAAGCCGGAAAGGCGGGAGAAGATCGTGGTAAGTCATGCGCGCCTTGCGGCCTTCAAGAATCAGGCACTTCTGATCGATGCGTTCCTGAAGGTCCATGCAAAGCACCCGGACTGGGAGCTGGAGATCTGGGGACCGGACAGCCTTGACGGGACGAAGCAGAACCTGGAGAAGAAGATCCGGGACAATCATGCAGAGGATTTTATACATCTTTGCGGCGGAACAAATGAACAGGAAAAGGTCATTCCGCGTGCCGGCGTCTATGCCTACAGCTCCGACTATGAGGGAATGCCGAACTCCCTCATCGAGGCGATGGTGATGGGCATGCCGGTGGTCTCGACGGACTGCCCCTGCGGCGGTCCGGCAGAGCTGATTCAGGACGGTGTAAACGGGCTTCTTGTACCGGTTAAGGACGCCGACGCTCTTGCAGGCGGGATCAACCGTCTCATCGAGGACCGGGACTTTGCGGAAAAGCTCGGGAGTGAAGCAAGAAAACTTGAGTCCCGCTGCCGGGTGGATCTCATCTATCAGCAGTGGCGCGATTATCTCGAGAAGGTCTGTGTCTCTTATGCAGACAGAAACAGGAAGGAGTAGGAATGGACAGTAAGAAGGAAGATCAGCTTGCCATGCGCCTCATCGAGGCGGCACTTGAGGCGAGGGACAATGCCTATACGCCGTATTCCCGCTACAGCGTCGGTGCGGCGATTCACTGCATCGATGATGATTCCGTGGTGCGCGGCTGCAATGTGGAGAACGCAAGTTTCGGAGCTACGAACTGCGCGGAGCGGACGGCGCTTTTTGCGGCGATCGCCCAGGGACACCGGGAGTTTGATGCCATCGCGATCGTGGCTGGCCCTGCCGATTATTCGGCGGAGGAGCTTGAAGGGGTGAAGGATTATCCGACGCCCTGCGGCATCTGCCGGCAGGCCCTTCGCGAATTTGTTCACCCGGATACCTTCCGGGTGATCCTTGCAAAGAGCATCACCGATTATAAGGTGCTGAGCCTTTCCGACCTTCTGCCGGAGAGCTTCGGACCCGAGAACATGCCCAGATGAGAAAGCGGATCTATGTCTGCCACACGTTTTACCACGTGTATGTGGCAGCCCTCAAGGAACTGAACCTGCCGGAAGAGGAAAGAGGCAGGGCAACGCTTGTCCTCTCGAAGATGTCGAACCGCTTCGGGGATCTGGCCTCCCGTGCCGAAAAGAGCGGGATCTTTGCAAAGGCGATCGAGTTTGACGAGAAGGACTTCACGTTCTTCCCGGAACTTGTGGAGCTCAAAAAAGACCGCGGCTCTCTTCCCGCCAACATGCGCCAGAGGATCCGCTTCTGCAAGAGGCTCGGAGAGCTCGAAGAGCCCTATGTCCCGGTGGACTTTTCCGCGTATGATGACATCTATGTCTTCTGCGACTCGGATCCCATCGGGTATTACCTTTCCTATAAGAAGATCCGCTATCACGCAGTGGAGGACGGGCTCGACTGCATCCGCTACCGGGACACCGCTCATGAGGACAATGCGGGGCACTTTAAGCTGAAGGCGTTCCTGGCATCCCTCGGTGTGATCTTCATCCAGAACGGCTACGGAAAGTACTGCATCGACATGGAGGTCAATGACATTTCCGTGCTTGACCACCCGATGAAGAAGATGGTCGAGGTGCCGAGGGAAAAGCTTGCCGCAGGACTATCGGACGAGGATAAGAAAAGACTCTGCTCAATGTTCATCGAGAACCGGGCGGAGCTCGACGCGACCCTGAAAAAGGCGAAAGAGGAGAAGAAGCCGATTGTTCTGATCCTCACGGAGCCGCTGACAAAGAGCCTGGAGACGAGAGAGAGATTGGTCCGGGACATGATCCGGGAGTACGGGACCGTCGACGGTCGAGAGGGCGTCATTGTCATCAAGCCGCACCCAAGGGACCTTCTCGATTACAGAACCCGGTTTTCGGAGTATCTCGTTCTCGATGCGCACTTCCCGATGGAAGTGCTGAACTTTGTCGGCGCAGAGTTTGCCCGCGTCGTCACGGTCTACACGGTGCCGAACGCGATCCACTGCGCAAAGCAGAAGGTGTACCTTGGCAATGCGTTCATGGACCGGTATGAGGATCCGAAAGATCACGCTCATGTGACGAACGCGGCAAAGAAAATCAGCTGAAGAAAAGGATTTCTCAATTTCATGTTCAATACGTTCCGGAAAATCAACCTGCTGCTCGACAGGACGCAGAAGCTGAAGATGGTCGGCCTGGTGTTCATCATGCTCATCGGCGCCTGCCTGGAGGCCCTTGGCATCACCCTGATCATCCCGATCCTCGAGGCGATCATCAACCCGGACTCCATCACGCAGAATCTCTACCACATGGGAGATTTCTACAACATGCTGCACATGCAGAGCGTGCAGCAGTTCGCGGTGGTCATGATGGCGGCGATCGTCGTGGTCTTTGCGATCAAGAACATCTACCTGTACATCGAGCAGAAGCTCCTGCTTCGCTTCATCTACCGGAACCAGTTCGAGACCAGCAACCGCATGATGATCAACTTCATGAAGCGGCCCTACGAGTACTATCTGAACGCCAACACCTCCATCATTCAGCGCAACATCACCTCGGATATCAACAACGTCTATGCGCTGATCCTGAACATTCTGCAGCTGACCAGTGAGATCATCGTCTTCATCATCCTCGTTCTCGTCCTCGTGACGGTCGATGCGAAGATGATCCTGACCATCGCGGCGCTCCTTCTTCTCGTGCTCTTTCTCATCAAGAAGTTCTTAAAGCCCGTCATGCTGAAAGCCGGCAGGGACAACCAGGATTATTATGCGGGTCTGTTCAAGTGGATCTCCGAGTCGGTCGATGCGATCAAGGAGATCAAGATCGCGGACAAGGAGAACTACTTCATCAACGAGTACAGCAAGTGCGGCAACGGCTACGTCAACGCGGTGCAGAAGTACACGCTCTACTCCGGAACGCCGCGCCTTCTCATCGAGTGGATCTGCGTCGCGGGCCTTGTCCTGTACATGATCGCGGAGATTCTCTCCGGGACGACGGACCTCACCTCGATGATCCCGCAGATCTCGGTCTTCGGTCTTGCGGCGGCGCGTCTCCTGCCGTCGGCAAACCGCATCAACAACTATCTGACGAACATCTCGTACTTCACGCCCTTCCTCGACAACGTCTCCGACAACCTGCAGGAGGAGATCCACGACAAGGACATCTCCTACAGGCTCGAGGATTACCCCGCAAGCGAGGACGTGGAGAAGCTCCCGGTCACGAAGACGATCGAGATGAAGGACATCACCTATCACTATCCGAACTCCGACGTTCTTATCTTCAGGGGAGCGAATGTTACCTTCCCGGTCGGAAAGTCCATCGGCATCGTGGGATCCTCCGGCGGCGGCAAGACGACCCTCATCGACATCATGCTGGGACTCTTAAAGCCCGAGAGCGGCGAGATCCTCGCCGACGGCGTCGATGTCAGGACCAACTATCCGGGGTGGCTCAAGAACATCGGCTACATTCCGCAGTCCATCTACATGCTCGACACGACGATTCGCCGGAACGTGGCCTTCGGTGTGCCGGACGAGGAGATTGACGACGAGAAGGTCTGGCGGGCCCTGAAGGAGGCACAGCTCGACGAGCACGTGCGCTCCCTTCCGGAGGGACTGGACACGCAGATCGGACAGCACGGCATCCGCTTCTCCGGCGGACAGCGCCAGCGCATCGGCATCGCAAGAGCCCTGTTCGAGGATCCGGAGGTTCTGGTCCTCGATGAGGCGACCTCTGCCCTCGACAACGAGACCGAAGCCGCGATCATGGAGTCGGTGAACCGGCTGCACGGCAGGAAGACCCTGATCATCATCGCCCACCGGCTGGAGACCATCGAGAAGTGCGACATCGTCTACCGCGTACAGGATCAGGGCGTTGTGAGGGAGCGCTGATGGGGGCAAAAAGAGAGGCAAACTTCGAACTGCTCCGGATTCTCGGCATGCTGATGGTCGTGATGCTCCACTACATCTCTCTGTCGGGAAGCCTTGCCCTGCCGGGAAATGCCATGACACCGGTGCGGGTCATGGGGGGATTTCTGGAGTCGCTTAGCATCGTCGCGGTCAACGTCTATGTCCTGATCTCCGGATACTTCCTCTCAAAGACGACCTTCCGCCTGTCGAGGATTGTCTGTCTCTGGTTCGAGATCTTCTTCTATGCGCTCCTGATCCCGCTGATCCTGAAGGCTTTGGGGTTTCCGATTCAGGGGACCGATGTCTGGACCTTTGCCTCCTACTGCCTCCCGATCTCCATGAACCTGTACTGGTTTGCCACCGCGTACTTCTTCATGGTGCTGTTTTCGCCTCTGCTCAATCACGGAGTCGATGCCCTGCCCCGAAAGCAGCTGAAGGGTCTGATCCTGCTGCTTCTTGTGTTCTTTTGTTTCCTGAAGAGCATCAGCCCGGTGGAGCTTGTGACGGACGGGAAGGGCTATGACTTTGGCTGGTTTCTTGTCCTGTACCTCATCGCGGCGTATCTTCGGCGCTATCCCGTGCGGATCACTGGGAAGAAGAGGGCATCGCTTCTCGTCTATCTTGGCAGCTGCTTTATGATCTTCCTGCTGTATCTGGTTCTGCACCTTGTAGGAGAGAGGACCGGGGGACTTGCCTATTTCCAGACGGTGATGTTCCACTACAACTTCGTCTTTACCCTGACGGGTGCCATCGGACTCTTTGAGTTTGTCCGTTGCCTGAAGATCCGGGAGGGGAAGGGAGCGGACGTTATCTGCGCGGTATCCCCCCTCACCTTTGGTGTGTACCTGATCCACAACCATGTGGATCTTCGAAACCTCTGGATTACAGGGCTTGGGGATCTTTTCGGGACAGCAAAGGACTCCGATCCTCTGGGATTTCTGCTTCGGGCGCTTCTTGCCTGTGTTCTGACCTTTGCGGTCTGTGCGGCACTGGACGGCGTGCGGAAGGCGCTCTTTTCCGGTGTGGAAGGGCTTGTTCGAAAGAAGGAAAATGCATGAGTACAAAAAGACCTCTGCCGGCGGTGCAGGCAGATCCGAAGGAAAAGGAGGAGCGGATCAGACGCTTTGAGGACCGGATCTTTCCGGTGCTATTAATCTTCTGGCCGCTCGTGAACATCACCCAGGGCGTCTCCGTCATGGATACGACCTACAGCCTCGGGAACTACCGCTACCTTGGCCCGGATTCGATGTGGTACTTTGCAACCTTCCTTGCCAATATGGTCGGAAGGTTCCTGAACGCCCTGCCGGTCGGCCGGTACATGATCACGATGAACCTTACATGCTCCCTTTTTATCAGCATCGCGGCTCTTGTCTGCTATCAGGTGTTCCGGCGGTACTATCCGGCACTTCTCGTCTTTGTCAGTGAGTGGATTGCGATCAGCCTCTACTGGTGCCCGTCAGTGATTCTCTACAACACCCTGACGAACTTATTTCTCACAATCGGCGTGGTGCTCCTGTTCCTTGCGATTCGAGAGGACAAGGCGGGGGTGTATGCGATCCGGTCAAAGGCCGGGAAATACTACGTCGTTGCAGGGCTGTTCCTCGGGCTGAACGTCATGGTCCGCTTCTCGAACCTCACACAGGCTGGCCTTATTCTTGCCCTCTGGTTCTGGTGCGGTCTTACCGGAAAGAAGGTGCAGGGAGCGCTCCGGCGGACGCTCTCCTGTATTCTCGGCTATGTCATCGGCTTTGGCGTTCCCTTCCTTGCAACCGTGATCGCGTATGGCCCTTCGGCCTACATCGAAAAGATCGGGGAGATGTTTGCAGGGACCAGTAGTGCCTCGTCGTATTCTGCGGGCTCCATGATCCTGTCGACTCTCTCTGCCTATAAGACAGCGCTGTCCTGGTTCCTGATGCTTGTTGTCATGCTCCTTGTGGTCTCGTACTTTGTCTTTTTCCTGACCCCGAAGAAGAGTGAGAAGCCAAAGCACTGGAACGTCTACATGGGCCTTGTCTATGCGCTGTTTCTCGCATCCCTTGTCCTGTTCTACTACCGCAGGGGTATGTTTACGGTGAACTTCCAGGACTACTGGTGCATGTTTCAGTGGGCGATGATGCTGCTTCTTGTCTGCGTGATTGTCCTTGTCCTCGAGCTTTTCGGGGTGATGGACAAAGAGGCGGATATCCGCTTTCTTGCCGCAGCCTGCCTCATTCTGATCCTGATCCTTCCGCTCGGGTCGAACAACTACACGTTCCCGATCCTCGACTGCCTGTTCGTCATCGCGCCGGTATCCCTGGGTCTTATCTGGAAGAAGCACACGGAACTTGCGGAAAAGAGAAGAGAAGAAGAGGCAAAGAAGAACGCCCCTCAGGGGAAGAGGCGCAGCGGGAAGAAGAGAAATCAGAGCATTTCCGCGATGACAGCGGGCATGAAGAACTCTGCCGGGCGTGAGAAGGAAGAAGAGAAGAAGCAGAAAAGACAGGCAAGGCTTTCCTTCTTCTCGATGCCGTATTTCCTCGGCCTTGCCCTCATTGTCGGTGCCTGTGTGGTGATCGGCAGTGCCTTCCATGTGCAGTTTGCATTCCGCGACGGAACGGACGGGGAAAAGAGGACCGCACAGGTCTCCGTGGCGGGAGCGGCGGCCGGCATGGAAACCACGCCGGAAAATGAGGAAATGCTGGATTCTCTTGCGATGTACCTCAAAGCCGCAAACCTCACCGGGCAGGAGACCATTGTTTTCGGCAATGCGCCGGGATTCCACTACCTGTATTCCCTGCCACCTGCTCTTTCAACAACCTGGGTGGATCTTGACAGCTATCCGACCGGGCAGTTTGAAAAGGAACTGAATGCGCTTACGACAACACCGCTTGTCATCCTGCATGAGTCGGATGCGCAGTCGGAGAGCGCCGATGAGAAGGAGGAGATCCTCCGCGCATTTCTCACTGAAAAAGGGTATCTTAGCGTATATAATAAAAACGGCTGCAACGTGCTCCGGGTCCAGACTGAAGAGACGATAGAGAGCGCGCAGTAAGGAGCTTACCATGGAATATGCAATCCCGTTTAATGTTCCCCCGTTCGTCGGAACGGAGATGGAAAATCTGAAGACCGCCTGCGAGGTGAACCACAAGATCTCGGGTGATGGTCCGTTTACGAAGTACTGCAAGAAATGGGTCGAGGAGAAGACCGGCACGTCCTGCTGCCTGTTCACGACATCCGGGACGGACGCTCTGGAGATGGCTTCTCACCTGACCGGCGTCGAGCCCGGCGATGAGGTCATCATGCCAAGCTACACGTTCTGCTCGACGGCGGACGCATTTGTTCTTCGCCGCGCGGTGCCGGTGTTTGTCGATATCCGTCCGGACACGATGAACATCGATGAGAACAAGATCGAGGACGCGATCACGGACAGGACGAAGGTCATCGTCGCCATGCACTACGCGGGCGTCGGCTGTGAGATGGACGCGATCATGGACATCGCAAAGCGCCATCACCTGATGGTGGTGGAAGATGCGGCCCAGGCGGTCCATGCATCCTACAAGGGAAAGGCCCTCGGAACGTTCGGGGATTTCGGCTGCTATTCCTTCCATGAGACCAAGAACTACAGCATGGGAGAGGGCGGCGCGGTGCTCATCCGCGATCCCGAGAAGGTGGAAGAGGCGGAGATCCTTAGGGAGAAGGGAACGAACCGCTCCCAGTTCTTCCGCGGACAGATCGACAAGTACACCTGGGTGAATTTCGGATCGTCCTACCTGCCCAGTGAGCTCAACTGCGCCTACCTTGCGGCACAGCTCGACAACGCGGACCTCATCAACAACACGAGACTTGCGCGCTGGGAGCAGTACAGGGAAGAGCTCTCGGAGCTTGCAGGGGATGGCACGATCGAGCTGCCGTACATTCCCTCCTACTGCGAGCACAACGCGCACATGTTTTACATCAAGACGAAGGATCTCGAGGAGAGAACGGCGCTCATCAGCTTTTTGAAGGAGCGGAAGATCTATGCGGCGTTCCACTACGTGCCGCTCCACACATCCCCTGCAGGACGGAAGTTCGGCCGTTTCCACGGAAAGGACGAGTACACGACGAAGGAGAGCGATCGCCTGGTGCGCCTTCCCATGTATTATTCCCTGACCCCGGATCAGGTCCACACAGTGACGCAGGCCGTGAAGGCCTTCTACGAGACAAGAAAGTAAAGCGGGTACATCCTGGATGGAAGGACGAACGAAGAATACAATCCGGAGCCTGATACTGCCGGCGCTGCTGACCGCAGCGCTGGTTTTGCTGTCAGCCCTCCCCTTTGATTTTTACTACGATCTGAATGATGACTTCATGATGGCGCATCTTCTCGACGGGACGTACACCGGAAGTGCAGAGCTCTATAACATCCAGAGCCTGTTCCCCCTGACGGCGATCCTGGGAGGCCTGTACCATCTCTTAGATGCCATCCCCTGGTACGGGATCTTTCTTCTCATCTGTCAGTTCGGCGGGATCTTCCTGCTGCTCTGCCGGGTGGAGAAAAGGACCAGGGATCACCTCGTGACGGTGCTTTCCGCCCTCCTTTGCGCAGCCCTTCTTTACGTGCACCTCATCTTCGTGCAGTACTCGGTGACCGTGGGGATTCTCGTCGCGGTCTGCATCACCTGGTTTCTGACACTCGAAAAGGACGAGATCGCATCGATCCGGTCGCTGCTTTCTTCCTGCATCGTGCCGCTTGTTCTTTTGTCCCTTGCCTTCTGCCTTCGCACCGAGATGACGCTGTTCTGCCTGCCCTTTGCGGCACTTGCCTTTGCAGGGCGGGTGGTGATGCTCTCCGACGGGCACCGGGTGAAAATGCTTCTGTCCCGCGGGTTTTCGTTTCTTCTTGTCCTGCTTCTTTGCTTCGGGGTTCTTACCGGAATCGACCGGGCAGCGACGGCCTCCTCTTCCTGGAAGAGCTTCCGCGCCTTCTTCGATGCGAGGACACAGCTCTATGACTTCGAGCAGATCCCGCCCTATGAGGGGAACGAGGCCTTCTATGATGCAAACGGGATCACGAAGGAACAGGTGATGCTCCTTCAGAACTACAACTTTGCCCTCGATGATTCCATCGATGCGGCTCTGGTGCAGAAGGTCGCGGACTATGCGGCAACGCTCCAGAAGCCGGCAAAGGAGAGGCTTTCCACTGCCGTCTGGGTGTACTTTCATCAGGTGATCCTTGCAAAGGATCAGCTTCCCTGGAACCTCATCTCGATTGTCCTCTACGGCATGGTGCTCATCGACACCTACCGGCGTCTCATGACGGGACTCATGCAGTCCGGGGCGCTGACCGGGGCACATCCGGAGAAAAAGAAGGAGATCACAGGGCGCGCGGCAGGAACCTTCCTGTACGTGTTCCTGCTTCTTTGCATCCGATCCGGCCTCTACCTCTACCTTCTCTACAACAACCGCCCCGTGGAGCGCCTGACCCACTGCATCTATCTTCTCGAGAGCCTGATGCTGTTCTTTGTTCTCTTCTCCAGGGAAGAGGGTACGGAAGCGACAAAAGGAACGAACGATGCAGCGCTTCGCATGGCGATGCAGCTGATGCGGGGCCTTGTCGCCGCCTGCTGCATCGGTGTCTTTGCGCTCTCGCTCGTGTTCCAGGTGAAGGGAGCAGGAGAGGAAGCAGCATCCAGAGCGGAAGCGAATGCTCCCTATGAGGAGCTGCTCTCTGCCGCAGAGGCCCATCCGGATACCCTGTACGTGACCGACGTCTACTCCACAGTGGATTTTTCGGAGAAAATATTTGATAATGAAAAGAATCATGTGTGCAACTGGGACCTTGCCGGGGGCTGGGTGGTCAAAAGCCCGCTCCAGGAGAAGAAGCTTTCCCTGTTTCAGATGACAGATCTGGAATCCGGGCTTACGGGAGACCATGCGGTCTTTGTGATCAGAAAGGGGGGAGATGTGTCGTTCCTTCCGGACTACTATGCCTCGAAGGGAAAGAGCATCACCTGCACGAAGACGGCAGACAGTGGCAGCATGACGTACTTTGATCTGTATGAGGTAACGTTGAAGTGAAGTATCTTCTGACCTGTGACAACGTGGTGCTTCGCCCGATGACGATTGAGGATTCAATGCTCATTGTGAAATGGCGAAATGAGGAGCGGGTCCGGAAGTTTTACCTCTACCGCGAGACCTTTACGCTTGAGGGGCAGGAGGCATACTTTCACCGCATGGTGGAGACCGGAAAGGTCGTGCAGCTCATGATCTGCGATCCTGCAACCGATGAGGCCATCGGCTGCACGGTGGCAAGTGAGATCAATGAGGAAAAGCGCACCGCCGAGATCGGCGTCTTCATGGGGGATCACGCGGCGCCGGGAAAGCACCTCGCATCCCATGGCATGCGCGCCCTGGCCTTCTATGTCTTTCAGACCCGCCCGGTCGATACGGTGTACTCCAGGATCTTTAAGGACAACATCGCAAGCCGGAAGATGACAGAGCGTACCGGCCTTCCCTACGTCCGGGATCTGCCAGGGGTCCTGGACTCGAAGGGGCAGCCCCACGACATGGTCCTTCACGAGGCGCACAGGGACACGTTCCTTGCCGCCGTAAGAGATGTTCAATGGAATCCATAAACAGCAACGACAATCAAATGAAGCTGGTGTCCTTTGTCCTTCCCTGCTACTGCTCCGAGAAAACGCTTCCCGGCGTCGTGGCGGAGATTGACGCGGCGATGGAAAGGCTCCCGTACCGCCATGAGATCATCATGGTGAACGACTGTTCGAAAGACGGCACCTGGCAGACAATCCGGGACCTTTGCAGAGACCATGCACAGCGGTTCGGTATCACGTTTGCCAGAAACTTCGGCCAGCATGCAGCCCTGATGGCGGGCATCCGCGCGGCAAAGGGAGACGTTGTCGTCTGCCTCGACGACGACGGGCAGACGCCTGCCGATGAGGTGGGAAAGCTCCTTTCTGCCGTCAAGGACGGAGCCGATGTCTGCTATGCGCGGTATGAGCACAAGCAGCACTCGTCCTTTCGAAACTTCGGAAGCTTCGTCAATGAAAAGATGGCCCAGTGGCTTCTCGAAAAGCCAAAGGACCTCTACCTTTCGAGCTACTTTGCGATGCGCCGGTTTGTGGCCGACGAGGTCTGTCGCTATAACAACTCCTATGCCTATCTGCCGGGGCTGGTGCTTCGCTCGACAAAGAACATCGTAAACGTCGACGTCAACCATCGTGCCCGCAAGATCGGACAGAGCGGCTATTCATTTAAAAAGCTCCTGAACCTCTGGCTCAACGGGTTTACCTCGTTTTCGGTGAAGCCCCTTCGCCTTGCGACGATGCTCGGCGCCATCTTTGCAGGAGCAGGCTTTCTCTACGGAATCTATACGATCATCAAGAAGCTGGTAAATCCTGATGTCCCGGTCGGATTTTCTGCCATGATGTGCGCCATCATCTTTTTCGGCGGCATGCTGATGCTGATGGTGGGAATGGTCGGCGAGTACGTCGGGAGGACCTTCATCTCCTCCAACAGTGCGCCGCAGTTTGTAATCCGGGATACGACAGCCAACCTCGAAATCCATCGCACGGAGGCCGGGATCATTGATGCTGAACAGAAGAATTAGAAAACAGACCGCAGCTTTATGGACCATCGGTATCTTCACCGTACTGGCCCTTGTTCTCATCTGGCCGATCCGATACTTTAATGAAGACATTGCCTTTGACGGCGGTGAAGTGATCGCGGAAAGCGAGCTTGTCGACTATGATCACGATGCCGGCTTCTACTTTACGGCCCAGTACGATCATCTGCAGACCGTGACCGTGCATGTCACGTCCGTGGAGAGCGGGTCCTATCTTCTGGTTCAGCTCTTCCACAAGGACAAGTATGACGTCTTCCAGTGTGATGCCTATGAGTATGCACCCCTCGTCGATGACTCGCAGAGGGATATCGTCTTTCACAACATCACAAAGTCGGGTGGCATCAGCGTCGCCGACTGGGAGACGATCCCCGGCTGGACCGGAGAGGGACCGACGGGGACCAGATCGGACGAGGATATCAGCGTCACGGTCTCCCTCGACGTGGACTTAACTCCGGGGGAGCAGTATGTCCTCATCGTCCGCGGGGAGAATTCCTCGTTCCGGCTCGGCATGACCGACCTTGTGAGCGCCCTTGCCACCGGGAATTCCCCGGCGTATCTCAACGGGTTCTGGCAGGATACAAGTCTTGAAAACGGGCAGACGGTCTGTACGGATTTCGTATACCGGGTACCGCTTCGAAAGAGCGGATCGATTTTCCTGGCGCTGATTGTGCTGTTTGCAGCAACGGCGGCAGTACTGTTGGTACTGATCATCTGCCGTCTGAAATACGGCAGGGGCGGTGGAACACGTCTTAGCAGGAGGGCGGCGCATGAATAAGCAGGACGAAAATTTCTACCCGGATCTGGAATATGAAACGCTGCAGTTGCCGGAAAAGCGCATGCCGAAGGCGCGGGAAAGCGGTCAGGTTGCAAGGGAGAAGAATCTCGCCTACGTCTCCGGCGAACGATATCAGCACGGGAAGACAGCACGCAAACCAGCTTCGGAAGAAAAGGTACAGGGCAGGGTGCAGAACAGGGAGAGAACAGAGCATTCGGATCCATCAACGACCACAGTTCTTTCGGCGATGCGGTATATCCTGACCCCTGTCATTCTCATAGGTGCTGCCATCGCGATGATCGCGGTCTATCCGCTGCGCCTCTTTGACTCCCGCTGGCGGGACGTCCTCATCTATGAGTGCGGCATCGTGATCGCTGTAGTGATCGCCCTGTACGGACTCTGGCATTCCAGAAAGGGAATCGAACATCTTCATGTCCAGATCTACGGACCTCTTCGCAAGGAATGGAACCACTACGGGATCGTCGCCTGCATCGCAATTATTCTCGGGTTCTCTTCCTACTATATGAATGCGACCTATGAGGTGATGCATACGATCGGCGAGCGCTGGATCCTGATCTTTTCCGGGATTCTGATTGGGCTGATGCTCAATCACAATGGCACACCGAAGGATCCGACAAAGCCGAAGGTCAAAATCAAGGTTTCATGGTGGTTCCTCATTCTGACGGGGATCTTTTTTCTGCTGTTTATCTGGAATCGAACCGGAAGGACCTGGGTTGTTGTCATGGGCGTCCTCTGGGGAGTACTGCTGGTTCGATTTGCCTTCTGGAAGGACAAGCATCTGTGGCTTCGTGATGTTTGCACGGGCATCTGCGTAAATTTCATCGCATCTGTTTTCTGGGCGATGTTTCGGCGATACTATCTGGCCTACCGGCTCAGCCGGTTCGGTCTGCAGTTCTTCACGGTGACGGTAACCGGTTACTATCTCGTCATGGTGGAGGGAGCGATTCTGACACTGCTCTTTGAAAAGAGCCGACGGGTGCGGGACGAGAAATTTGCCGTACGGCTTGCATATCTCTGGAAGGAGTGGCTGCTCTTCGGCATCGCTACTGCCTACATGGTGATGACAATCACACGAACCGGATATCTTGCCCTTGCAGTTAATATTTTTCTTGCACTTCTAATCGAGTTTCACGGACAGTTCCGGTATTTTTTCCGCACGATCGGGTGCATGATTCTCGCACTTGCCATCTGCTTCCCAATGATCTTTACGGGACAGCGGCTGATCTCTACGGTCAATGGGAGACCTGTGATTTTTGAGGACGTCGAGGGCGCAGACGTCCCGGATGTGGTTCGCAGAAACGTGAAGTGGAATTCGACGCGTTTCATGAACATCGAGGTCTTTGTCCGCGATGTGGGCGACCGGATCATCGGCGGTGATGTCGGTTCCAACTGGTATTACGGGCATGATTTCAATGTCCTGCAGTCAAACTCCACGGCAAGCGCTGACGAAACGGACGTGAAGACGTCAGACGATGGCGATACGCTTCTTGCAAAGATTGCGGACTCCCTTGACAGCTTTGGCGTAACCTATGATTCAGACGGCGTGCCGATGCTTCTCACGGTGGTCGTTGATGAAAACGGCGAGGAACAGAGCCTCGACAACGGGGACTATTCCAACGGCAGAGGGACGATCTGGAAGGCCTATCTTGCAGGAATCGGCATGACCGGTCATGACATCATGGGGGCAGAACTTCCGGACGGCCAGCTTGCTCCGCATGCGCACAACAACGTTTTGCAGATGATGTGGGACTGCGGGATTCCGACCGGTGTGGTCTTTGGGCTGTTTCTTCTTGCCTGCCTTGTCCTTGCGATCCGGTACCGCAGACGATACCACAGCCTGAAGTCCCGCGCATTTTTCCCGCTGCTCATGATAGTGGGCTTTCTTGTGGTCGGCTCGGTCGAGTGGATGTTTCAGCTGTGCAACCCCTACACGCTGACGTTGATGTTCACGGTGCCGTCTTTGATGTTTGAGAACGTGACGATGGTCCGGGTCAGGAGGAGACAGGAATGAAGACAGTGCTGATACTGGGCAATTCGTCCGCAGGTCTTTATGACTTTCGAAACGAACTGGTCCGGGAACTCCTGAAAGAGTACCGGGTGGTGGTCTCGCTCCCCGATGATGTAAAAAATGATCTGCTCTCTCAGGAGGGGTGTGAGCTGGTCCATACCCAGATCAACCGGCGTGGCGTGAACCCGGCACAGGATCTTGCGCTCATCGGAAGCTACGAGAAGCTGATGAAAAAAGTAAAGCCGGATCTGGTGCTGACCTATACGATCAAACCCAACTGCTACGGAGGCTATGCGGCGACAAAGCTCCACATCCCGTATCTGTCCACGGTGACGGGCCTTGGCAGTGCGTTTGAGAAATCGGGACCGCTCCTTGAAGTAGTGAAGGTCCTGTACCGGAGAGGACTAGCCGGGGCTTCCTGTGTTTTCTTTCAGAACCGCGAAAACATGGAGATTTTCCATGAAAACGGTCTTGTGACGGGCAGGGACCGGCTGGTTGCGGGCTCCGGTGTGGATCTCGACAAATGGAAGGTTCTGCCCTATCCGGAGACAGACATGACATACTTCCTGTATGCCGGACGTATCATGAAGGAGAAGGGAATCCGGGAACTCTTTGACGCCGCGGATGCCCTCCACGGTGAAAAAGTGACCTTTGCGATCGCCGGCTACTGCGACGAGGACTGGGAAGAGACGTTGCATGAGAAGGAGCAGGAGGGCAGCATCCTCTATCTCGGTTTCCATACGGACATGCATGAGTTTTATGAAAAGGCGAGCGCGGTCGTCCTGCCCACTTATCATGAAGGGATGAGCAATGTCCTCATGGAGGCCTCCGCCTGCGGACGACCGGTCATTGCGACGAACATCAGCGGTTGCCGGGAGATCTTCGAGGACAAGGTGACGGGGGTCGGTTTTGCGCCGAAATCCTCAGAAGCGTTGATCGATGCGCTGAAGAAGTTTCTGAGTCTGCCACAGAGCGCGCGAAAAGCCATGGGACTTTCCGGCCGGGAGAAGATGGAGCGCGAGTTTGACCGCCGGAAGGTAACCAGGGACTATCTGGAAGAGGTGCACCGCGCCTTGGGGGAGTCATGAAAAACAAAGAACACCCGAAGCTGTGCCTGTACATAGGTTCTCTCCACAAGGGAGGGGCAGAACACGTCATTGTAAACCTTGCGGATTATTTTTTTCATCGTGGATGGGATGTGAGTCTTGTCACCACCTATTTCAAATTACCGGAGTATACCATGGAAGAGGGAGACTGGGACCCGGAAACAGGGATAGTTCAGACAAATCTCCCGGGACGGCATGTGCACCGGATCTACTCGGATCCCGCACCGGAGAACCTTAACGGATCCCGCTTCCACAATTTCCGTGTCCGGGCGGATACCTTACGGCAGATCTGGAAGGACGAAAAGCCGGACGTCATCCTGTCCTTTATCGGCAGCAACAACGTGATGTCGATCCTCACGACAAGAGGGCTCAATATCCCCGTTGCCATCTCGGTCCGGGCGGACCCTGCCGAGGAGTATGTACAGGCAAAGACGAGAATCCCGGCGATGCTGCTCTTTTCCAGGGCGGATCTTGTGATCCTGCAGACCAATGGCGCGAAGGCTTACTTTCCGAAGGCTGTGCAGGAAAAGTCGATCATTCTGCCAAACAGCATTCAGCCGGACTTCATTCGGCCAAGATTTGCCGGCACCCGCACGAAGCGCGTCGTCATGGTGGGACGCTTTGATGAGAACAAGTCGCAGGGACTTGTCATCCGGGCGTTTGCAGACGTACTGAAAAGAAATGAGACTCTTTCTTCGTGGGTGCTGGATCTCTACGGAGACGGACCGGCAAGAAAGGACTGTGAGGATCTGACAAAGGAGCTTTCCCTTTCGGATCATGTCCTCTTTGAGGGCGTGCAGGAGGGGATTGCGGAAAAGATTCAGGATGCCGGGGTGTTTGTCATTGCCTCGAAGCGGGAGGGCATGCCGAATGCACTCATCGAGGCGATGAGCCTCGGGCTTGCCTGCATCTCCACGGATTCCACGCCCGGCGCGCCAAGAGACCTGATCCGAAACGGAGAAAACGGGATTCTGGTACCGGTAGACGATGAGAAGGCGATGGCAGATGCCCTGGAGGATCTGATGACAGACCCCGACAAGTGCGAAAAACTGGGGAAAGAAGCGATCCGGATTCAGGAGAGTCAGAATCCCGGAAGGGTCAATGCGCTTTGGGAGAAGGCGCTTCGCTCGATCCTGAGGTAATGTGATGGAGAAGAAAAAACTGCTCCTCATGGTGCCGATGCTGCACCAGGGGGGATTTGAGAGGGTCTGTGTGGAGACCGCACGGATCCTGAAGGAGAGAAGGGGAGATCAGATCGATGTCGAGATCTCCCTTTTTTCGGATGAAGACATCAACTATGACATCAAAGGACTTACCGTCATCAACCTGAACATCCCGGCACGGGACGGGAAGATCGCAAAGGCAAAAAACGTCCTTGCAAGAGTCAGAGCAGTGCGGAAACTGAAGAAGTCGCACGGGTATGATTACTGCTACAGCTTCGGCTCCACCGCAAACCTCATCAATGCACTGACGAGGGGACAGGGAAAGACCCTTGTGGGACTGAGGAGCCAGATCGATCTTGCAAATAAGAAGCAGATCCGCTTCTTTGCAGGGCGTGCGGACAAGGTGGTCTGCTGCTCCGGGGAGATCAAAAGGCAGCTGAAGGAGAGGTACGGAATCACCAACACGAGTCTTCTCTACAATCCGATTTCTGATACAAAAATTCGGGAGAAGGCAAAAGATAAGATCACGGATTTCCCGTTCCCGGAGACGCCAGTAGAGAAGATCTTTGTAAGTCTCGGGCGGGAGGATGATTTCAAGGGATACTGGCACCTGATCAAGGCATTTTCGTTGGTGCACGAAAAGGACAGAGAAACGAGGCTTCTCATTGTCGGTGAGGGGACCTTTGCGCCGTACCAAAAGCTTGCACAGGACCTTGGCATCTTGGATGCGGTGTCCTTCCCCGGTGTCCGGAAGAATCCGTTCCCGTACCTTGCGCGGTGCGGTGTGTATGTCACGACCTCCAACATCGAGGGATTTCCGAACGCCCTGCTTGAGGCGATGGCGCTGGGACTTCCTGTCATCTCGACCGACTGCAGGACCGGCCCCTCGGAGATTTTATGCGAAACAATGCAGGAAGGCCATGTGAGGGAGGTAAAGGACGAGGCCTACGGCGTCCTGATCCCGGACATGGACAACCGCCCGGACTTTGATGCCGGGAACCTTACGGAGGACGACAGAGTCCTTGCGGGGGCGCTGACTTCCATGCTGGAGAATCCGGAAAAGCGGGAGCACTACGCGGCGCAGAGTCTGAAAAGAGTGCAGACCTACTCCCCGGAAAGCTATGCGGGGAATCTGATGCAGATCCTTCAGAGTCTTGACTGATAGAAGTCGTGGTACCAGACGGCAAAACGGCGAAGGCCGTCACGCAGCTCGATTCCCGGGCGATAGGAGAAGTCCCGCTCGAGGGCCGTGGTGTCCGCGAAGGTCACGGGCACATCGCCCGGCTGCATCGGGACGAGCTCCCGGTGGGACGCAAAATCAAAGTCCTTTGGCAGGACATCTGCGCGGACGAGCTCCTGCTGCAGCGTGTCGACGAAGGTCAGGAGATTGACCGGCCGACCGCCGGCAATGTTATAGAGAGCATACGGGGGAACGGGAAGACCGTCTTCCCCCGTTTTTTTTGCCGGTGCGCCCTGGAGGACACGCAGAATCCCCTCGATGATGTCATCGATGTAGGTGAAATCCCTCGAGCAGTTGCCGTAGTTGAAGATCTTTATCGTTTCTCCTTTGAGGAGCTTGTTCGTAAAGCCGAAGTAGGCCATGTCCGGGCGGCCTGCGGGGCCGTAGACCGTAAAGAAGCGAAGGCCGGTGGAAGGGATGTTGTAGAGCTTGCTGTAGGCGTGGGCCATGAGCTCATCGGACTTCTTGGTTGCAGCATAGAGAGAGACCGGGTCATCGACCTTGTCGTCCGTGCTGAAGGGGACCTTCTGATTGGCGCCGTAGACGGAAGAGGAAGAGGCATAGACAAAGTGCTGCACACCTAAAGCACCGTCATCACAGGAATGACGGCAGGCCTCGAGGACGTTGTAGAAACCGATGAGGTTACTCTGAATGTAATCGTCCGGGTGGGTGATGGAGTAGCGGACGCCCGCCTGTGCGGCGAGATTCACCACAAGATCCGGGTGGAAGGAGGCAAAGGCACTCCTTACCGTATCGGGATTTGAGATGTCGCCCTTGATAAAGGTCCAGGAGGAGTCGGGATCCTTTGCCGCGGCTTCCTCGATCTTTTTCAGGCGCCATTCCTTGAGCCTGACATCGTAGTAGGAATTCATGTTGTCGATGCCAAGGACTGATACGGAAAGATGCAGGGACAGAAGCCTTTCCGCCAGGGCTCCGCCGATAAAGCCTGCGGCACCGGTAATCAGAATCCGTTTGTGATCAAGAGAAATCCTGGTAATCATTCATCCATCTCCTTGTGGTTTTACAAACACACAGCATTAGTCATGATAAGGGCAGAAACGCCAGATTGCAATGTCCGGCAAGGCAGATCGGCTGCCGGACCCTGCCGTCAGAGATCCTCTGCAAGAAACTGGACCATGCAGACCGGAAGGCAGATCAGATCCTGTCCTTTGGCATAATCTTTCGTATAAATGAGATACCTGCTGCCGGTTCTTGAGGAGTAGCGTTTTGCGAAGGCGTCAATCGATGCATGAGTCCTGTAGGCGGACGACTTTACTTCCACGGGGCAGATTTTCTTCCCCTCTGCCAGCAGGAAATCGACTTCATATGCAGTGCTGCTCTGCCCGTCTTTCCAGGTATGGTAGTACAGCCTGTGTCCGCAGGATGCAAATGTCTGTGCGACCACATTCTCAAACAAAAATCCCAGATTTGCCGGCAGCCTGTCAGACAGGAGCTACCGGTAGATGACATTATCCGTGTAGGATTTGTCCCTGAACATCAGTGTTGTGAACAGGCCGGTGTCCGCGCAGTAGATCTTGTAATAATTCGGATCTTCCGTATAGGAAAGACCGACTTTCGGATCATCGACCTGATGGGCAATCAGAACCGTTTTGGAATCTTCCAGTTCGGCGATCAGTTTAGCGGTTTAGGGATCTGAGGCTCTCCTTGTCGGCAGAACGGAAGAAATCTGATAGCGGGTTTTCTTTCCAGAAAGCTGCGCCGGGATCTGATCATAAAGCCGGGAGATGCTTCCGCTCGGATCAATCCTGTTCAGGTCTGACTCATACAGACGAATGATTTCCCGTTTCACCTCGTCCACCATGCGGAAATTATTGGAATCCAGGTACTCCTGCACGGCCTGCGGCATGCCGCCGACCAGCATGTACAGCTGGAATTCACGCATTACATTTCGATGAGCCAGCCCCAGTGCCACCTTCAGATCATAAAACTTTCTCAGCATGCTGCAGTCGTTTCCGTTCACGGCGAGGGAAAATTCCTCGAAATCCATCGGATACATCCGGATCCGCTCTTCTTCACTGGGAATGAGAATGTCCCGGACATTTTTCCGGATGGAGACAAAAGACCCGGTCTCGATGTAATCATAGCGATGATCTTTCACCAGTGCCTTAATGGCCTGTCTGGCTCTCGGACAGAACTCGACTTCGTCGAAAATGATCAGAGATTCTCTTTCGTGGAGGTCAACTTGAAAGATTGCCTGCAGGCCAAGAAACAGGAAATCCAGGTTCGTCAGATCATCGAACAGATCGGTCACCTGGCTGGACACCAGAGAGAAATCAATCAGGATATAGGACCGGTATTCCTTTCTGGCAAATTCTTCCACAATGGTAGACTTTCCGACCCGCCCTGCCCCCTCGATCAGCAGAGCTGTTTTCCCCTGCCTTTCTTTCTTCCACGAAAGCAGCCGGTCATAAATTTTGCGCCTGAAAACCAATGCGGACACCTCCCATTCAGTAAAACAGCGGCCTGCAGCTTCAGTGTATGGAAGATTCCGCAGATCTGCAAGTTTTTAAAATCAGAAATTACGCATATCTGCAAGTTTTGAAAAGCCGATTTTCCGCAGATTCCCATATTTTGCCTGCAGGCGCATCTTTCCGGTTCCGGACCATCAGGAGGGCAGGATCCCGCAATGCGGGATTTTCCGTGCAGCCTGCACGGAGCATGGAAAGGCTCAGGAGCCCCGGAGCAGTGTCCTTTATCGGACAGACCCGTCATTAACCGGTGGAATTTGCCGGGATTTGTGTTATAGTTGGAAAAGCGCGGTACAGGGGAAGTCTGACCTGCGCTGCGTCTGGTTTTGGATAACGGAGGAATTTTTCATGGACGTTTATGAGAGACTTGTAGACCACAAGGCAAAGCTCGCGCTCGTTGGTCTTGGCTATGTCGGCATGCCGATCGCGGTGGCCTTTGCAAAGCAGATTGACGTCATCGGCTTTGATTTCAACAAGGAAAAGATCGCAAAGTACAAGAGCGGCATTGACCCCACCAACGAGGTTGGCGATGAGGCGATCAAAGAGACTACCGTGGATTTTACGGCGGATCCCACACGTCTTCGCGAGGCAAGTTTCATCATCGTTGCGGTTCCGACCCCGGTCAATCCGGATCATACCCCGGATCTTACGCCGGTGGAGGGCGCAAGCCATTTCGTCGGTCAGAACATCCAGAAGGGCACCGTCGTGGTCTTCGAGTCCACGGTTTATCCGGGCGTCACGGAGGAGACCTGCGTGCCGATCATCGAGAAAGAGTCGGGCCTGAAGTGCGGCGTCGACTGGAAGATCGGTTACTCTCCGGAGCGCATCAACCCCGGTGACAAGGTTCATCGCCTCGAGACCATCACGAAGATCGTCTCCGGCATGGATCAGGAGACTCTCGACACCGTGGCAAAGGTCTATGAGCTGGTGGTCAAGGCAGGCGTCTACCGCGCCGAGTCCATTCAGGTCGCCGAGGCCGCAAAGGTCATCGAGAACAGCCAGCGCGACATCAACATCGCGTTCATGAACGAGCTCTCGATCATCTTCCACAAGATGGGCATCGACACGAAGTCCGTGCTCGAGGCGGCAGGCACCAAGTGGAACTTCCTGAAGTTCCAGCCGGGTCTTGTCGGCGGTCACTGCATCGGCATTGATCCGTACTACCTGACCTACCGTGCAGAGCAGTTCGGCTATCATTCCCAGATCATTCTTTCCGGCCGCCGGATCAACGACGACATGGGCAAGTACGTGGCAGAGAGCCTCGTCAAGCTCCTGATCCGCAACGATGTGCCGGTCAAGAATGCGAGAGTTGCAATCCTTGGCTTTACCTTCAAGGAGAACTGCCCGGATACCAGAAATACGAAGGTCATCGACATTTATAACGAACTCGGCGAGTACGGGATCACCCCGATCGTCGTGGATCCGGAAGCGGACGCCGAGGAGGCAAAGAAGCTCTACGGCATCACGTTCAAGACGCTGGACGATGTGAAGGACATGGACGCGGTCCTCATTGCGGTCAAGCACAGAGAGTTCGTCGACTTCAAGCCGGAGGACATCGCGAAGTTCTACGATCCGGCCCATAAGACGAAGGTCTTCATCGACCTCAAGGGCATGTACAACAAAGACAGCTATCAGGACGGCTGGGATTACTGGAGACTCTGATCCCGCATCGGATTTGTTGACAGGTTATGGAAAAGGGGCAGCGATGCCCCTTTTCGCGTATTGATTTTTGTTTGCTTTCGGATTCATTATTGAGTTGTTGATTCCAAGGAACAGGCAGAGGCATCTATGCAGTTTAATTCCCTCTATTTTATTCTGTATTTTCTGCCGGCCGTCATGCTCGGCTGGTACCTGCTGAACAAAAAGAGCGGCAAGGCGGCGGATGTGTTTCTTCTCGCGGCCTCCTTCCTGTTCTACTTTGCCGGCGGCTGGTACCTTCCCCTGTTCCTTGCGGCTCTCATTCTCGTGAACTGGACCCTGTGCCTTGCCATACGGAAACGACCGGGAAAGAAGCTTCCCCTGGTTCTCGGGATCTGTGTCAATGCAGGTCTTCTTCTGTACTTCAAGTACACGAATTTCTTTCTCGAAAACCTGAACACGCTGCTGAAGACTAACTTCACGCTTAGGAACATCGTGCTGCCCCTCGGCATCAGCTTTATTGCGTTTACCCAGATTAGCTTTCTCGTGGATACGTACCAGGGAGAGACAGAGGAGATCTCCTTCCTTGAATTTGCGCTCTACAGTGCGTTCTTCCCGAAGATCACCCAGGGCCCGATCACACGGCAGAAGGACCTGATCCCGCAGTTTCAGGATCAGAAGTCCAGGATTTTTGACGCGGACGGCGTCGCATCGGGACTGCAGATGTTTACCCTGGGGCTTGCCAAGAAGGTCTTTCTTGCGGACACGTTCGGAAACTACCTTACGACCTTCTTTGAACTGAAGGGCAGCAGCAATTCGTTGGAGGCGGCGGTCGCGATTCTTGCCTATTCCCTGCAGATCTATTTTGACTTCTCCGGCTACTCCGACATGGCTCTCGGAGCCGCGAAGATGCTGGGCTTTGACCTGCCCGCAAACTTCAATTCCCCCTACAAGGCGGACTCCGTCACGGATTTCTGGCGCCGCTGGCACATCTCGCTGACGGATTTCCTCCGGGAATACATCTACTTCCCCCTTGGCGGGAGCAGGAAGGGGACCGTCCGGACCTATGTCAACATCCTCATCGTGTTCCTGGTCTCCGGCTTCTGGCACGGGGCAAACTGGACCTTCATCGTCTGGGGCATTGTCCACGGCCTTCTGCAGGTCTTCGAGCGGGCAAACCGGAAGTGGTACTTTAAGATCCCGCGCCTTATCCGTCAGGTCCTCATGTTTGTGTCGGTCAGCATTCTGTGGATGGTGTTCCGGTGTGAGAGTTTCTCCGATTTTACCTGGGTGATGCATCTTCTCGGGGCAAAGACCTGGCACTGGGGACTGAGGTCCGAACTCGCCCAGAGTTTGAGTATCCCGGGTCTTCGTTCGGTGCTCTCCATTCTGCATCTTCCCTTTACCGACTACAGCGCAGGAATTCTTTCCACGGTTCTGATGTTTGGCTTTTCTCTGTTCCTTGTTTTTGTCCCGGAGAATGCCGAAAAGCGGCAGTATCCGACGACTGCGGGAAGTCTTCTTCTGACCCTTGTGCTGTTTGCAGCATCGATCCTGTCGCTCAGCAGTGTGTCGAGTTTTATCTACAACAATTTCTGAGGGAGCGGATATGAGAGCAAAGAAATGGCTGAAAACGTTCCTGATCCTGATTCTGATGTTCCTTGTGGCGGTGGGCGCCCTGATGGTCGTGATCGATCCGTTCTTTCACTATCATGCACCTCTCCAGGGGCTCTACTATGAGCTTGGGGAGCAGAGGTCCCAGAACGACGGCATTACAAAGCACTTTTCCTACAACGCGGTTATTACCGGCACCAGCATGACGGAGAACTTCAAGACCTCGGAGCTGGATTTGCTCCTCGGCACGCAGTCCATCAAGGTGCCATATCCCGGCGGAACGTATAAGGAGATCGGCGACAACCTGAAAACTGCCTTTGCAACGCACGACGACATACAGATCGTCGTGCGGGGACTGGACTACAGTCACCTTGTCGAGGACAAGGACGCGATGCGCACCGACATGGGGACGTTCCCGACGTATCTGTACGACAATAACCTCTTCAATGACGTCAAGTACCTGTTCAACAACACGGCACTCGGGGTCTATGCGCTGCCGACACTCCTTCGGTACCTCAGAGGAGAGAGCGGGGGCATCACGAGCTTTGACGACTACAGCGCAACCTACGGGGAAAATTACAGTGCTGCGGCAGCCCTTGGCGATGCCAGTCCGGACATGGGACAGAAGGCAGAGCAGAAGGCATTGACCGATGAGGAGATTCAGACCCTGACGGACAATGTCGAACAGAACATCGTCGAGATCGCAAAGGAGAATCCGGATACCACGTTTTACTGCTTCTTTACGCCCTACTCCGCCATCTGGTGGGGAAATCTTCTGTGCGAGGGAACACTGGAAAAGCAGGTGGAGGCGGAGAGGATTGCGACAAAGCTGATGCTGGAGGTCGGAAACATCCGCGTGTTTTCCTTTAACATGGAAACGGAGATCATAACGGATCTTTCCAATTACATGGACGCCGGCCATTACAGCCCTAAGATCAACTCGTGGATGCTCTCGCAGTTCAAAGCGGGAAACGACGAGATCACGAAGGACAACGTCGATTCCTACGCAAAGGCGCAGATCGGCTTCTACGAGAACTTTGACTACAGCAGCCTGTATGAGCAGGCAAAGGAGCAGTAATTCATGACACAGGATGTCTATATCATCATCCGGGGAGAGCACACGCAGGAAGGCGTGACGGACGAGCCGGTGATTCTGAAGACGAGGGGAAGCTACTGTTTCCGGAACGGAAAGCACTTCCTTCGATACACCGATGAAAAGAGCGGGGAGTCCTGCCTTGCAAAGTTCGACGAGAAGAGCCTTTCCATGCACCGGAAGGGAGGTCTCTACTCGGACATGTACTTTGAGGTCGGGCGTCACTTTGAATTCCCCTGTGTGACGGAGGCCGGGACCCTGGACTTTGCCGTGGAGACAAAGGAAATCGCACTGGTCGGCACCTCCGATGACCGGCAGATCGAGCTCGAGGTCTTCTATGATCTTTTTGCGGGGGAGCAGAAGGTGCAGGAGAGCCATGTCACGATCTCCTGCGTTCCGTATCCGATCGTCTGAAAATCTGATAGAATAGGCGGTGCCCGGGGAGAGCAGCTCTCCGGCATCTGAAAAGGAGAGTACTATGAGTTTTGAACAGCTGACATTTCCGAAGGATTCGGTCTTTCTTGTCACCGGCGGTGCGGGCTTTATCGGCTCGAACATCGCAGAGGCACTCCTGAATATGGGCTACACGGTCCGGGTTCTGGACAACCTCTCCACCGGTCATATCGAAAACATCCAGCAGCACATGGACAATCCCAGGTTCACGTTCCTGAAGGAGGATATCCGCGACCTTGATGCCTGCAAGAAGGCCACCGAGGGCGTGGACTATGTCATGAACGAGGCCGCCTGGGGCTCGGTTCCCCGCAGCATCGAGATGCCGCTTCTCTACGAGGAGATCAATATCCGCGGCACCCTGAACATGATGGAGGCATCCCGCGAGAACGGGGTAAAGAAGTTCGTCTATGCGTCGAGCTCCTCCGTCTACGGCGATTCCGTAAAGCTCCCGAAGCAGGAGGGGAATGAGGGCGAGCTTCTCTCCCCCTATGCCCTGACCAAGAGAACCGACGAGGAGTACGGAAAGCTCTACAAGAAGCTGTACGGCCTGGATACCTACGGCCTTCGCTATTTCAACGTCTTCGGAAGACGCCAGGATCCGAACGGCGCCTATGCGGCCGTCATCCCGAAGTTCCTGCGCCAGCTGATGCACGGCGAGCGGCCGACGATCAACGGCGACGGCAGACAGAGCAGAGACTTTACCTACATCGACAACGTCATCGAGGGGAACCTCAGGGCTTGCCTTGCACCCTCCGAGGCGGCAGGCATGGCCTACAACATCGGCGCGGGCGGACGCGAGTACCTGATCGACGTCTACCATGACCTGTGTGATGCTCTGGGCGTTGATGTGGAGCCTGTCTTCGGGCCGCCGAGAGCAGGAGATATCCGCGACTCCAATGCGGACATCTCGAAGGCAAGAAAGAACCTTGGCTACGATCCCTCCTATGATTTCAAGGCCGGCATCGCACTTGCGATCGACTGGTACCGGGAAAACCTCTGATGCGCATCGCCATCCGAATGGACGACATCACGCCCGGCATGGACTGGGAAAAGTTCGGGAAGATCAAGGGTCTCCTCGATGAGGCAGATGTCCTGCCACTGATCGGCGTGGTGCCGGACTGCAAGGATCCGAAGCTTGCCATTGACCCGGAACGCACGGATTTCTGGTCTTATGTAAAGCAGCTGCAGGAGAAGGGATGGACCATCGCGATGCATGGGCTCCACCATGTCTACACGACAAAGGACGGCGGCCTGTTTCCCTTAAACCGCCAGTCGGAATATGCTTCTCTCCCCCTTGAAGTGCAGACTTCGATGATCCGGGAGGGAAAGCAGATCCTTGCGGGGCATGGCATTTACACGGACCTCTTCATGGCCCCGGCGCATGCCTACGATGAGAATACGCTGCAGGCGCTTCTTGCAAACGGCTTTACCCGCATGACCGATGGCTACGGGAGAAGACCGTACCGGTACAGGGGGATGACGTTCTATCCGATTTCGTTTGACCGGGGACAGTGCCTGAAAGATACATCCGATGATCCGACGACGTTTGTGATCCATCCGAACACGATGACAGAAGGGGAACTGTCCTTCTACAGGGATCTGTTCAGGAGAGGAAACCTGTTAAACTACAGGGACTACCTCTCCATGGAACCCGTGGAGCGGACAGCGGCAGGGGCTTTTCTGGAGCATCTGCAGGCTCTCTCAAAGCGCACGCTGGTACAGGTGATGGCAAAACGATGATCCGTATTCTTCATGTCTTCGGAAAACTGAACATGGGCGGGGCAGAGACGAGAACCATGGATCTGTACGAGCACATCGACAGGACGAAGGTTCAGTTTGATTTTCTCTGCCACTATGCGCCGACGAAGGAGGACCTTGCAAAGATCCACGGAACTTCGTCAGAGGAACTCAGCAAAGTCCGCCCGGCAGAGGACTTTGATGCGAAGATCCGATCCCTCGGGGGTCGGATTTTTGTGCTGCCAAGATTTACCGGGACGAACCTTCCGGCCTATGAGAGGGCGGTGTCGGCCTTCTTTGCGTCCCATCACGACTTTGCCGCCGTGGAGGGGCATATGACAAGTACGGCTTCGATCTATCTGCCCGCGGCAAAGAAGGCGGGCGTTCCGGTGACGATCGCCCATGCAAGGTCTGCCGGGGTCGATGCGGGAATCCGCGGCGTTGCGACAAGACTGTTCCGCGCATCGCTCTTCAAAAAGTGCGGCTACATGCTCTCGTGCTCACGCCCTGCCGCCCTCTCGGTCTTCGGGAAAAAGGCCTGTGAGGCGAAGCCTCTAGAGGCAGTCAATACGGCCTCGATTGCAAAGCGCCTCGGCGCCGTGCAGGTTGTGCCGAATGCGCTCGATGTCAGAAGCTTTGCCTTTGATTCTGCTGCAAGAGCTGCGATCCGGGGAGAGTTCGGGATCGGAGAGGACGACATTGTCCTCGGCCATGTGGGACGCTTTGACCCGGTTAAGAACCAGGCGTATCTGGCGCCGGTCTTATCCGATTTGAAGGAGAAATTTCCGGGCAGGAGAATCGTTATCCTCTTTGTGGGACGGGGAGATCAGACAAAGACAAAGGAAGCCTTTGCGGAGCGTCATCTCACGGATCAGGTGATCTATGCGGGACTGTGCGACAGGGAGAGAACAAGGAAGATGTATCAGGCCTTTGATGCCTTTGTGTTTCCGTCTCTCTACGAGGGACTTCCCGGAACGGTGGTGGAGGCGCAGGCCTCCGGCCTGTCCTGCGTGATCTCCGATGCCATCACCGACGAGGTCTGTGTGACGAAGAGGGTGATGCGGGTTCCGCTTTCGGATCCATCCCAATGGGTCGACAGGATCCGGGAGGTCATTGAGAAGCCGGGGGATCGGAAGGAGTGCTCGGACGAGGCACTGACCTCCCTTCAGAGAGCAGGCTTTGATATCGAGACGGCAGCTCCCTGCATGGAGAAGTGGTACCTTGCTGCCACACAGGATGCAGATCATTACTATCTGGTATAACGAGAAAGGAGCGGGCAATGTGCGGAATCTGCGGCTACATGGAACAGCGTGTCATTCCTCTGGAAAATCTTCGCGCCATGAACGACACCATGATCAAACGAGGGCCGAATGATTCCGGAGCAGAGGTGTTCGAGGGCCCTGCGGGCTATACGATCGGCATGGCACAGAGAAGGCTCTCGATTCTCGATCTCTCGCCGCTTGGCCATCAGCCGATGCACTCCCCGGACGGGAGAGTCAGTCTTGTCTACAACGGGGAGATCTACAATTATCAGGAGATCAAAAAGGAACTGCCGGAGTACCCCTTCCGGTCAAACTGTGACACCGAGGTGATCATCGCCGCGTATCTGAAGTGGGGCATCCGGAAGGCCGTGGAGAAGTTCAACGGAATGTTTGCCTTCGCCCTCTATGACCGGCAGACGGAAAAGTTCTATCTGGTCCGGGACCGCATGGGCGTAAAGCCCCTCTACTACTGGGACGACAGGCCGAGCCACGGAATTGTATTTGCCAGTGAGTTGAAACCTCTCATTGCCTGCCCGGGCTTTTCCGAGAGCATCCGGCGGGAGGTTCTGCCGCGGTTTCTTTACCATCAGTACATCAATGCGATCGACACGATCTTCACGAACGTCTACAAGCTCGAGCCCGGCTGTATCCTGACCGTCGAGACGACGGAGCACCGGACGAAGTTTACGCAGGAGCGCTACTGGACAGTGGCGGACGTCTACCATGAGATGCAGAAGAATCCGGTGACGGATTATCAGGAGGCGAAGGCACAGCTCAAAGCCCTTCTGCAGAAGGCAACCGCCTACCGCATGATCTCTGATGTGCCCCTCGGAGCCTTCCTCTCGGGCGGCTATGACTCGTCCCTTGTCTCCGCCCTTGCGCAGGAGCACCTGGGATCCACACCGCTGCATACGTTTTCGATCGGATTTTCCGAGAAGGAATACAACGAGGCAGAGTATGCCAAGAAGGTCGCAGATCACCTTGGCTGCGATCACACGGAGCTTTACATCGGCGAGAAGGACATGTTCGACCTTGTGGAGAGCCTGCCGCAGTACTTTGACGAGCCCATGGCGGACTCGTCCCAGATCCCGACGATGCTGGTCTCAAAGCTTGCGCGGGAACACGTGACGGTGGCCCTCTCCGGGGATGCCGGGGATGAATTCTTCTGCGGCTACAGCATCTATGATTATGTAGCACGCGCACAGCGCTTTGACACACTCGGATCCCTTGCCCATCTTGTCGGACAGATCCCGCTGGGAGAGACCCGTCTGGAGGATCATTATCCCTTCAAGGTGCAGGTCATCTCGAAAAACCGGATCCCGGAGATTCAGACGCAGTTCGCAGGCTCTTCCTATGTGAGCGCGGCAAGGAAGATGGTCATCGACGGGGAGAGGCGCTCCGTCCCGGTACTTTATCCGCAGGAGACGGGCTATGGGGTCTCAAACTGGCAGATCCGACGCATGCTCCTTGACATGGATACCTACCTGCCGGGGGACATTCTCGCCAAGGTGGACCGGGCCTCGATGAAGTACTCCCTGGAGTGCCGCTGCCCGATCCTCGACCGGGATGTCATGGAATATTCCTTCCGGATCGATCACAGTTTCAAGTACCACAACGGTATCAAGAAGTACATCCTCAAGGACATCGCCTATGATTACATCCCGAAAGACCTGCTCGATCGCCCGAAGAAAGGCTTTTCCGTACCGCTCTCGAAATGGCTTCGGGGACCGTTGAAGGAGCAGCTTCTGTCCTATGCGGACCCCGCATATTTGAGAAAGCAGGGACTCTTTGATCCGGAATACACACAGGACCTTGTGCGGGCATTTATGGATACCGGAGATGCGGGGCCGGCGACAGGACGCAATTATTCAAAGCTTTGCTGGAGCTTTTTTGTCTTCCAGCAGTGGTATGAGCACTATTTAGGACGATGAGTACTATCATTCTTCAGCTGTCGGGGGGACTCGGCAACCAGATGTTCCAGTATGCCCTGTTCCTTCACCTGAAGGCGCTGCACCGGGACGTCACAATCGATGACTTCACGGAATACGCTCTTCGCGAAAAGGACACGGACTCCCGCTATGTGCAGCGAAAGCCCATGCTGGAGAAGGCTTTCGGGATCACGTACCCGAAGGCTTCAAGGGAGGATCTGATCCGGCTTACTGACGGGGATCTGCATCTTTCCTCCCGCATCCGGAGGAAGCTCACCGGCCGGCACTCCCTCGAAAAAAGAGAAGAGGAGATGACGTTTGATCCCTCGTTCCTGACCGATGAGACGGGGTATTTTACCGGCTGTTTTCAGAGTGAGAAATACTTTGATGCGGTGGAGAAGGACGTCCGGCAGGCATTCACCTTCCGGAAGGAGCGGGTGGAACAATCACCGGAAACTCTTGCGGCGGGGGATCGGATTCTTGGCAGCTCGCCCTCCTGTGCGATTCATCTTCGCTTCGGGGACTATGTCGCAAAGGCGGACGTCTACGGCGGGATTACGACGGGAGAGTACTACGATGCTGCGATCGCGTATATGCGCTCCCATGTGCCGGGCGTTCACTTCTTTGTCTTTTCCAATGATGAAGAGAAGGCAGGAGATTTTATCCGGCAGCAGGATCAGGCAGAGGACTTTACGCTCCTTACCGGGAACAACGAGGAGAACGGGGATCTTGACCTGTATCTCATGCAGCTGTGCGATCACTTCATCATCGCAAACAGCAGCTTTTCCTGGTGGGGAGCCTGGCTTGGGAAGGCGAAGGATAAGATCGTCCTTGCACCGTCCCTCTGGATTCACAGGCGGAACGGGCGGGAACTCTCCGCAAGGGATATCTACACGAAGGACATGACCCTCGTAAGTCCCCGGGGAGAGATCGTTACGGGAAAGGAGAGGAAAGAACCTCTCGTCTCCGTCATCGTTGCCTGCTGCAACGTGGACGCCTTCGTCCGCCGGGCGATGGACTCGTGCCTTTTGCAGACCTATGAAAACCTCGAGATCATCGCCGTCGATGACGGCTCCACGGACGCTACGGGACAGATCCTCGATGCGTATGCCAAAAAAGACAATCGAGTCCGCGTGATCCACAAGGAGAACGGTGGCCTCTCCGATGCGAGAAATGCGGGACTCAAAATCGCAGGCGGAGCGTACATCGGGTATCTTGACGGGGATGACTTTTACGATCCCGACATGATCGAATACCTGGTGAAGGCCATTCAAAGAACCGGCGCGGACATCGCTACGGTCCGCTACCGGGAGGCAGACGAGAATGCTCCTCTGTCAAAGATACCGGGAACCGGCCGCGTTGACGATGCACTTTCTGCAAGCGTATTATTGGGCCGGGAAAAAGCCCTGGATAACTTCGTTTCCATGAGCCTTACCGGAAACGCGGCGCCCGTCATCATCTACAACAGCGTCTGGAGCAAGCTGTTCCGGAGAGAAGCGGTGGAGGGGCTGACCTTCCCGAAGGGACATAACTCAGAGGATATCCTCTACACGACGAGGGCACTGCTGTCTGCTGAGTCGGTGGCGGTCGGCACAAAGCCCTTCTACAACTATGTCACGAACCGGTCCGGCAGCATCATGAATGAGAAGGCGGGGGAGCGGCGATTCCGCGACGAGTTCCCCTTCTTTGAGGAGCAGATTTTTCTCCTTCGGACGTCCGGGTATCCGGAGATCTCTCTGAAGGCCGAGTACTACTACTATCGTCGTCTTCTCTTTTACGATCTGGATTTTCGAAGAAGTGCCGGGTGTGAAGCGTATGCAAGGCGCCTCGAGGAGAAGATGCAGGCAAAAAAAGAGCGGATTCTTGCGGTCATGGAACAGGCTCCCTGTGCCACGAAGGGGGATCTTGCGCGGATGCGCCTGTTTCTGAAGTCGCCGAAGGCACTCGATGACCTCGATGCTCTCTATACAAAGACCGTTGTAAAGGTAAAACATGGCAGAGATTAAAAACGGAAAACTGCAGCTTCCGAACGTGACGCTTGCCGCGATGACGAGCGTCAACCGGCAGGCGACGCTGAAGGCACTGGAGTACTCGATGCGGGGAATCGACTTTGGCGAGGTGGTCTTCATCTCGGACAAAAAGCCGCTCCACCTGCCGGATGGGATTACCTATGAGCATATCGATCCCCTGACGGATATCAACAGCTTCAACTACAACATGGTCTACTCCCTGTACAAGTACGTGCACAGGGATTTCTGCCTGACCGTGCACGCGGACGGCTTTGTCGTTCATCCGGAAGTCTGGCGCGACGATTTCCTCTCCTACGACTATATCGGATCCCCCTGGCCGGATCCGCACGATGATTTCACCTATCGCGACATCAACGGAAACCTGATCCGGGTCGGCAACAGCGTCGGAATCCGCTCGTACCGGCTCCTCGAGTACCCCGACAAGGTCCATATGCCATTCGAGGCGGACCACGGGTGGTTCAACGAGGACGGGTTCATCTGCGTGAAGATGCGCCACAGGTTCCTCGAGGCCGGCATGACCTATGCGCCGCTCGAGGTGGCGGTGCACTTCGGACACGAGAAGCCGATCCCCGAGGAGAAGGGGACAACGCCGTTTCTCTTCCACAAGTGGGAGGGGGACAACGCGCAGTATCCCCGCTTTCGCATGGATTATGACGGGACGATCGGCCGGGTGAGAAAAAAGCTCGATGCCATGAAAAGGAAAGGGTAGCGAATGGTCTACGACTGCTTTCAGTTCTTCAATGAGCTGGATATCCTGAAGATGAGACTTCACATCCTCTCGGATGTGGTCGATAAGTTCGTGATCAGCGAGTCGACCGTGACGTTCTCCGGCGAAAAGAAGCCGCTGTTCTATGAGGAGAACAAGGATGAGTTCCGGGAGTTTGAGGACCGGATCATCCACGTCGTGGTAGACGACACACCGATGACGGGCACCGCCTTTGACCGGGACCATCACCAGAAGTGCGCGGTGGCAAGAGGACTTGTCGGATGCAAGCCGGAAGATATCGTCATCTTCTCCGATGTCGACGAGATTCCGAATCCGGAGGTCTTAAAAGAGCTTCTGCCGAAGGTGGAAGACGGGAAGATTTACATGCTTGCGCAGCGGCTTTTCTACGGGTATCTGAACCTCGAGGACATCTCGGGAAAGAACCTCTCCGTGACGGGGGAGTTCGACGGCGTGGAGAGGAAGAAGTGGCTCGGAACGAAGATCTGCCGTTACAGCCTGCTCTCCACCTATACCACCGAGGAGCTCCGGAATGCACAGCAGAAGAAGATCGGTGTTCGCGTGGACAACGGCGGCTGGCATTTTTCCTACATGGGCGGCGGAAAGAACGAGTCCGTGGAGGAGAGGATCCGCTACAAGATCAAAAGCGCAGCACACCAGGAGTACAACTCGAGGCACGTGCTCGCAGAGGTGGGGGCAAAGCTTCGCTCGAAGCAGGACTTCCTCGGCCGGGACGCGGAACTTGTCGTTGCAAAGATCGACGATTCCTATCCCGCATACTTAAGGGAGCATCTGAAGGAGTACGACTATCTCCTGTACCGGGAGCCTGCCTGGTACCGGAAGATTGCCGATGCGCTCCTGGAGTGGGCACTGAAGGTCAGGGCAAGGCTGAAAGGGCAGAAAAACAGCTGATGGCAGAAGAGGCAAAAAACGTACTGGGAACCGTGTTCCGGAAAGGCCAGGGACTTGGCAACCGGCTGTTCTGCTATGTCTCGACGCGTGCCCTTGCCAAGACGTACGGCTATACCTTTGCCACCGGCGGAAGGCAGTTCCTGAACGCGGACTTCCTGCAACTTGACCTGGGGGCTCCTGTCGAAGAGGAGACTTCGTATCTCTCCTTTGAGGAGAAGGACAAACGGCTTTATCTTCCGACTGCCGCTTCGGACCTCACCCGGGGCATCGATATCCGGGGGACGGACGGGACGATGCTGGATCTGTTAAGGAGTCACAGACAGGAGAAGATCCTTCTCTCCGGAAATCTGCAGGCAGAGGCGTACTTTGGAGCCTTAAGGGAAGAGATCTGCTCCTGGCTTTCTGTCGATGAAAACCTGGCTGACCCCTCTTATGGGGCGGAGGACCTGTGCCTCCTGAACGTCCGCGGCAGCGAGTATGCGGACAGCCCGGAACTCTTTCTCGAGAAGCGGTACTGGACAAACGCCATGGCTCTGATGCGGCGGGAGAATCCCTCGATGCGCTTCTGTATCATCACCGAGGACGTGGAGGCTGCAAAAAAGCTCCTTCCCGGGATTCCGGTGCACCACGGGAGGCCGGAAGAGGACTATGCGGCGCTCCATCTTGCAAGGTATCTTATTGTCTCCAACTCGTCTTTCGCGTTTTTCCCGGTGTATACCTCGAAGAACGTCCGGAAGGTAATCGCGCCGAAATACTGGGCACGCCACAACGTCTCCGACGGCTACTGGTGCACCGCCCAGAACATCTATTCCATCTTCACCTACCTCGACCGGAAGGGAAGACTCTTTACGGCGGACGAGTGCAGGCAGGAACTTCGCGCCTATAAGGTGCCGGAGACAAAAAAACGCGCGGAGGATGATCCGGAGGTGCTTCGGGTGAAGAAGAGAAACGAGCGGAAAAACCTGATGAACAAGGCCCTGCACAAGGCGGAAAGGATGCTGCGCCGCTCA
This sequence comes from uncultured Lachnospiraceae bacterium, assembly GCA_900315055.1. Taxonomy (GTDB): domain Bacteria; phylum Bacillota; class Clostridia; order Lachnospirales; family Lachnospiraceae; genus CAG-791. The sequence goes on along the minus strand of OMXP01000005.1, from coordinate 24,310 downwards.
TGAAAGTATCCATCTGTATTCCGGTCTATGAGAATCCGGAGGGGCTGAAGAACCTTCTTGCATCGATTTCCATGCAGACTTTTCAGGACTTCGAGGTCATCCTTACCGATGACTCGAAAGAGCCCTGTGACCCCTCTGTCCTTTCGCCCTTTGCGGGACGGATCACCTACGTGCACAACAAAACACCACTCGGAGCTCCGAAGAACTGGAATGCGGCGATCGCCCTGGCAAAGGGAGACTATGTCAAGATCATGCACGGGGACGATTCCTTTACGGACAGGGACTGTCTGCAGACGTTCGTCGATCTTCTCGATGAAAACCCGGAGGCGGATCTTGCCTTCTCGGGATCGAGACAGATGCGGGACGGTGTCGTGGAGAGAGACCGGTGCACGCCGGAGGAAGATATTGAGAGATTCCGGAGAGACTACCGCCTTCTGTACACCGGAAACACCATCGGCGCCCCGTCAGCGGTGATGGTCCGGCGAAGCGCTCTGTTATCCCATCAGATCACCTATGATGAGACGCTCACCTGGCTTGTGGATTCCGACTACTACATGCAGATTTTGCGGCAGAACCCGCACTTTGCCTTCTCGGAAAAGCCGCTTGTTACGATTCATCTATCGAAAGGGCAGCTCACCGAGTCGGTCGGAACGGATCCGAAGATCCTTCGCCGGGAGTACCTCCACGTGTATGAGAAGTTTGAGCTCTGGAAGGTGCCTTCCTGTAAGGCAAAGCTTGCGTCTGTCCTTGCGGAAAATCCCGAACGGGGAGATACAGCCGCTGCCTTTCACCTGGAGGAAAATGTCTTCCGGGAGGCAAAGAGGGAAGAGAGGAAAAGAAAGCTGCAGCGGCGCTTTGATACGAATGAGTATCTCTACGGAAAACTCCTTTCCGTTACGAACCGCGGGTTCCTGTCCCGCCTCTGGGACGGGCTCTTTGTTCTGGCGTTTCTCATCGAGCTTTCGATCGTCATCATCGACAAGAGCGCGATCCTGAATCCGTATGAGAGCTACCTCTTCCGGCTGACGTTCCTGCTCTTTGGTGCCAAGGCTGTTTTCGGAACGAGGTACACAAGAAAAGAGCGGATTTTCTTTTTTGCGGCCCTTGTGCTGTCCGTGATCTCCTACCGGGCAAGCGGCCGGAATGAGATCCTCCGCTATACCGTGTTTGCCATGGCTCTTCTTGGCATGGATCTTCGAAAGGTGGAGAAGATCTCCTTTTTCGGAACTCTTGGAGGGTGCGTTCTTCTTGCTCTTCTCTCGATCTTCGGGGTCCTCGGCACGGTCACGGTGACGGAGGTCATCGACGGGACCAGCCCGGTCACGCGCCTCTGCCTTGGCATGGGCCACCCGAACTCGATGTACTGCATGTACATGGTGGTGATCCTCCTCGGGCTCTATATCTGGTGGGATCAGGTAAGACCCTGGCAGCTTGTCCTGCTTCTTTTGCTGAACGGCGCCCTGTACGCGACGGCCCGGGCGGCCATGCCATTTCTGGTGCTTCTTGCGGCGCTTGTCCTTGCTTTGACGAAAAAGGCGCCGGTCTGGAAGAAAAACGCACCGTACATCGTCCTCGAGGCGCTCTTTGCGGCAGGTCTTTGCATCTGCCTTGCGGGGGCTGTCTGGAATCCCGCAGAGCACGCGCTTCTGCATCGGGCAGACAGCATCATGACCGGGCGGATCTCCGCCCTCTGGGATACGATCTACGATGAGGGGACGATCGCGACCTGGAGCCTGTTTTCATCGCCGGCAAGCAGCTATTTCTTTGATCTCGGATTCGTCCGCCTGTTCTACTGGTACGGCCTGATTCCGGGAACTGCCATGGTGTGGCTTATCTTCGAGATCTTCCATGCGGTACGGAAAAAGCGCGATGTCCGTACGCTTGTTTTCTTTGGTGTACTGATTCTCTATACTTTATTTGAGGCACACCTAGTTTCGGTGTATATTGGTAGGGATGTACTGCTGTTTGTTTTTGCAGCGTATTTTCGAATCATTTTGAGTGAAAACGGGGGAGAAACCGAACACGATGAATCCGAAATCCAAGATCGTCAAGACGTATGTACTGTGGATCGTTGACATGCTCTGCATCATCGCCTCGTATCTGATCGCCACGCAGTGGCGGTATGCGGTGGCAAGAGACTATGGCAACCGGACTTTTCACTACCTGGTCATGGTTGTCATGCTCATGGTCTGCACGGTCGTCAACTTCTTTCAGGACTGGAACAGCACAATCCTGAAGCGCGGCTACGGGCGCGAGCTCGTTGCCATCCTGAAGTTCAACCTGATCCTTGTGGTGTCCACCCTGGTCATTGTCTTCTTTGCCCAGTGGGCGTATATCCTCTCGCGCATCGTGATCGCGAACTTTGTCTGGATCAACGTGTGCATGATGTACGTGGCACACCTGATCGTGAAGAAGCTCCTGAAGCGGTATCTGTCCGATGACAAGGTGACGAGCAAGATCGTCATCGTGACACGGCGCGACAAGCAGGAGGAGACGATCGCCGCCTTCCACAAGAGAAGCGACGAGGCCTATCAGGTCGTCGGCTCGATCACGGTGGATGACCTGAAGACAAAGGACGATTTCAAGAACGTCATCGAGAAGCTGGTGCAGGTGCCCTTTGACGAGGTATTCATCAACACCCCCGGCATGGCACAGCAGGATCTGCGTCCTCTCATCGACGGCTTCCTGGAGATGGGCGTCACGACCCACTACAACATCGGTCTCGAGGAAGAGGGAGCCGTGACCCGGGTCGAGACCTTTGCGGGGGACTACACGGTGATCACCTACTCCCGCTTCAAGGCAAGCGTCAAGAAGCTCATGGTGAAGCGCCTGTTTGACATCATCGGCGGCATCGTGGGCCTTATCCTGACCGGGATCATCACGATCTTCCTTGCCCCGGCGATTAAGATCGACTCTCCGGGGCCCGTGTTCTTCTCCCAGACGAGAGTCGGAAAGAACGGAAGACGCTTCAAGATCTACAAGTTCCGGTCCATGTATAAGGACGCGGAGGCACGTCTCAAGGATCTCGAGAGCAAGAACGAGGTGAGCGGCCTCATGTTCAAGATGGACGACGACCCGAGAGTTACGAAGGTCGGCAAGTTCATCCGCAAGACGAGTCTTGATGAGTTCCCGCAGTTTCTGAACGTTTTGAAGGGCGATATGAGTCTTGTCGGCACGCGCCCGCCGACCGAGAAGGAATTTGAACAGTATAACGAGCATTACCGCAGAAGACTGTCCATGACGCCGGGACTTACCGGCATGTGGCAGGTGTCCGGGCGGTCCGACATCACGGACTTCGACGAGGTGGTAAAGCTGGACCTCAGCTATATTGACCACTGGAGCCTGTCTCTGGATTTCAAGATTCTTCTGAAGACGGTCGCGGTGGTGTTCCGGCACAAGGGAGCCAAGTAAGGAATGAGCAAACGGCTTGTGATCGATGCCTTCAAGCTGGTCAAGGGCAAGGGAAAGAGCATCGGCATCTACAACCTCACCTACAGTCTTGTCGAGTACCTCGGTGCGGAGAACTGCGCACGGGGCATGGAAAACGAGATCATCGTCCTCGGAAACGACTACAACCGGAGTGATTTCGAGGTGCCGGGCGTGCAGTTTCACCGGTGCTCAGGGGATCCCCTCGACCGGAAGACATACACGCTGTGGGAACTCTTCGGGGTGACGAAGGTATTAAAGGACCTTGATCCCGACAGGGTGCTGTTTCCCCGGGGATACCGGCCGCTTGTCTATCACGGGAAGGATACGATCCTGATCCACGACCTGATCCCCCTCTGGTACAGGGAGCATCACCCGGACTGGGTGTCGAAGCCGGAAAATTTCTACATCACAAACCGGCTCCTTGCCTCCATTAAAGGCGCGGACCGGGTGATCACGATCTCGGACTATTCGAGGGACGACATCGAGAGACGGGTTCCGGGAAGCAAGAAGAAGACGGTCCGGATTTACAACGGCCTGAATGACGTCGTGCTGCCGGAGGATACCGCGGTGCACGATCCGGCGCTGCAGGAGGGCTATATCGCGGCGGTGACAAGCTCTCTTCCGCACAAAAACGCCGCGGGGATCCTGAAATCCTACGGGATCTACTATGAGCGGGCAAAAAAGGAAGGCGTAACGCCGCTCTCCCTTCTTGTCATCGGCATCGATGACCTTGCTCCCTACCGGGAACAGGCGGGACTTTCTTCCGAGGCAGCCTCCCATGTAATCCTGAAGGGATTTGTGAAGGAACACAGTGAGCTCTGCGTCCTGATAAAAAACGCAAAGATCTTCCTGTTTCTTTCCTACATCGAGGGCTTTGGCTTTCCGCCGCTAGAGGCGATGCAGCTCGATACGCCGGTTGTCTCCTCGGACCGGACGTCCCTGAAGGAAGTGATCGGCGATGCGGGTCTTCTCGTCGATCCGGACAACTGCCCGGACGTTGCGGATAAGCTCCTGTATCTGCAGACGCATGAAAAGCTTTGCGCAGAGCTTGTTCAAAAGGGAGAGAAAAACATCACCCGCTTTGGCTGGGACAGCAGAGTTCCGCTGTACTGGAATGAGCTGTTTCGATAGGAGTATGTCTTGGCTAGACTGATTGTTTTTGATACATCGGACTTTGTGAGTTTCCCGATCGGAGGTCAGCTGACATCGGTCGGGAACTTTCTGACCTTTCTGTGTGAGAGCCTGCCTGAAGAGCGCACGAAGGACATCCTGCTTGTCGGCGTGACAAAGGACAAAGACAGGGTCGGAGAGTGGGGAAGCGTTGAGAAGGCGGGAAGGAAACTCGCGTTTCTTCCGGTCGCCTCCGTAGAGACCGATCTTGCGCACACGGCACACTCTCTTCGCGCGGCCTATGTGAAGGGGCTTCTTCACTATGGGAGGAAGCTGCACCTTCAACGGATCGACTGCTGCTATGTCCAGACCCCGGAGGCTGTCATGGCGATTCGGGTCCTCTGCCCGCCCACCAAAGTCGTTCTCTTCTCCCACGGCTCCTACGCCAACATGGCCCGGGGCTTTCGCTTCTACAAACACAACCCCCTCGTCAAGACAGGCTTTGTGCAGTACCTGAAGCAGGTCCTTCGCTATGCGGACTTCATCTTTGTCCTCGATCAGAAGAGCTTTGACGACTATCTGCCCTATACGGACCGGCTGGAGAAGGTGACCAACTCGGTCGTCCTGCCGGAAGGGTATGAGTCCTGGACACCCCACGCCTTTGCGGGACGCCTCCTCTTTGCGGGACGCCTTTCGAATGACAAGGGACTTGCCGGGATTATCCGGGCAATGACGGAACTTCCGGACTGTCATCTTTCCATTGTGGGAGACGGCGAGGAGAGAGGAACCTTCGAGCAGATGGTGCGGAAACTTTCTTTGACAGACCGGGTCGAGTTTACCGGCGCGGTGACGCCGGAGAGGGTGCAGGAGATCATGCAGCAGTCGGACATCCTCCTCATGAATTCGGACTTTGAGGGAGTCCCGATGGTGATCCTCGAGGCCCTTGCAAACGGCCTTCCCGTCATCTCCACCCCGGTCGGCGGCATCCCGGAGACGGTGGCATTCGGAAAGGATGCGGAAAAATCCGATGGATCGGCGGCCTCCATCGCGGCAGGGGTCCGGATGATTCAGGGATCCTATGAAACTTATGCAAAGGCTGCTCATGAGCATGCGGCCTCCTACTCCTACCGGGTGGTCGGGAAGGAAATCTACGAAACGTTAAAGCGCTACTGGGTGTGAAATGGAACAAAGGATTGCAGTGATCGTCCCCGTCTACAACGGGGAGAAATACCTTTCCGCGTGCATCGACAGCCTGACATCACAGGACTGCAGGGACTTCTCCGTTCTTTTTGTCGACGATGGCTCGACGGACGGGTCGCCTGCCCTGCTCGATGCGGCAGTACAGAAGGATCCGAGGTTTCGCGTCATCCACAAGAAGAACGAGGGCCTCATGGCAACCTGGATGCGGGGGCTGAAGGAGACCAAAGAGCCGTATGTCATGTTTCTTGACTGCGACGATTTCCTATCGCCAAAAACCCTCTCTTCCATGGAATCCCACCTTCCCTATCCCGCGGACCCGTCGGTGGAAGAAGCCGAGGTGATTTCGTCGAACTTCGTGATTGAGAGAACGGGGCAGGACGGGACCGTTCGGGGCGAGGTCCAGGCCTCGAGGGCACTTCCCGGGGACTATACGGGACTCTATCTGGAGAGGCAGATCAAAGAGGACCTTCTCGGGAACGAGCAGCGGACCGTGATCCTCTCCCGCTGCATGAAGCTCTTTTCAAGGAAGCTTCTTATCTCAAACCTTCCTTACTGCAACCCGAAGATCCGCATGGCAGAGGACGTGAACATCACGGTGCCGGTGCTTCTCGATGCAAAGCGCGTGGTGCTCCTTCCCGATGCGTTCTACCACTACCGCTTTGTCGAGGGCTCGATGGTGCATCACTATGATGCGGGGCTCTATGAGAACGTAAAGCTGCTTGTCGGCACTCTGTCCGGCATTGTCCGGGATAAGGGCGTGCAAGGCGGTGAGGAGATGGTAAAGCGCGAGAGCCTCTACCTTCTCTTTCTTGTTCTCAAAAACGAGCTTCGGCGAACGGAGTGCGGGGACAGGGAGGTCACCCGGCGAGTGCAGCAGATCTGCCACGAGCAGAACGGAAGGCGCCTTCTTTCCCTGCAGAAGAGGAGCCCCAGGGATCCCGCGAACAAGATTCTGGAAGTTGTCCTTCGCTTTCCGGAGCCGTTTGTGATCCTTGCTGCGAGAAAGCTCTTCTTAAGGAAAGGCTGAAATGGAACCGAACATCAGTGTGATCATCCCCTGTAAAAATGCGGAGGGGACGATTCAAAGGGCGCTCAGAAGCTGTCTTGCGCAGACGTATCCGGACCTCGAGATCCTCGTGATCGACGATGGCTCCACCGACGGGACCAGAAAGAGGGCAGAGGCTCTTGCCAGGGCCGATCCGAGGATCCGTGTGCTTTCCTGTGAGGGGAAGGGCGTCTCGGATGCGAGAAACACCGGCCTTTCGGCGATGAGAGGGGAGTACGTGACCTTCCTTGATGCGGACGATGCGATGGATCCAGAGCTTGTGGAAACGCTGTATCATCTGCAGCAAAAGACCGGTGCCGGGATCACGGGGTGCACGTTTACAACGACGGGAGAGAGAACCGGTACCGGGAAGACGGAGATCTTTACGGGAAAGGACATCTGTCTCGAGGCACTCCAAAGAAACGATACCAGGATCTGGAGCAAGCTGATTACAAGAGAAACGGTTGGGGAGCGTCGATTTGCCGGGGGACTTACCATCGGCGAGGACATGCTCTTCTTCTTTTCTCTTGTCCTTGCAGGAACCAGGTATGCTCTGGTGGACAGCCCCCTCTACCACTACACGGTAAACCCGGAGGGTGCGATGGAAAAGCCTTTCACCCCGTCCTTCATGGATCAGCTGACCTGCTGGGACATGGCGGAGAAAACGGTGGAGGAAAATATGCCGGGTGCCTTTTCAGGCGAGATCCGGGGACGGCTTCTTGCAAAGAAAGTCGTCTCGGGGACGCTGACCGCGATGAAGATCGCAAAGCTGCCGTCCGATGAGGCAAGGCACTACTCGGCAGAGTTTGAGCGCTGCAGGGACTATGTAAGAAAGAACCGGACAAAGGAGGCACTGTCCTTTCTGCCGCGGGATTACAAGGTGAAATCGTCCCTGCTCCTGTCCATGCCGTCCCTGTACCGGAAACTGTATTCTGGAAGATAAGATCAATCGAATGGAACAATCATCACTTACAACCTTGCAGGACCCGATCCGCTCCATCTGGCACCGGGTGCCGAAGATTCTGAAGGCCTGCTTTCTTTCCGCCTTCTGTGCGGGAATCCTGTGCCACCTGTTTATGATCACAAACAAGATGATCAACTGGGACGATCTCATGACCCAGCCGGACGTCGGCGGCGGGCCGTATTTCGGGCGCTGGCTTCAGCTTCCTCTTCATGAGGTGTTCTCGAAGTGGGGTGCGCCGGCTCTGAACGGGGTGGCTGCAGTTCTGTTCGCCTCCCTTGCCGCCTGCTTTGTAGTGGCATTGCTTGAGGTGCAGAGCCTTTCCCTTGCGGTTCTTGTCGGGATTCTCATGACGACGTTTCCGCCTCTGACAAGCGCGATGTTCTATATGGACCTCGTGCCCATGTTCATGATGGCGATGCTCTTTGCCTGCCTTGCGGCGTATGTTACAAGGCGCTTTCGCTTCGGGTTTCTTTTCGGCGCGGGATTCCTTGTCCTCTCCATGGCCCTCTATCAGGCCTATTTTCCGGTTGCGGTGGTGCTTCTGGTGCTTGGCTCCCTGGATGATGTCCTGAAGGAGCAAAAGCCTGCAAAAATCCTCCGCACGGGTCTTCGGGAGATCCTCTGCCTTGCCCTCGGGATGGTGCTTTATCTCTTCTCCATCGTCCTTTCCGGCTACAGCCTTGCGGACTACAAGGGCATGGGGAGCATCGGGCAGAACTCCCCGGGGTCCTATCTTGTGGCGGCGCTTCGGGCGATTCACCGCTATTTCGAGTACTTTTCCACGTCCCCGGACAGCTACATGAAGGGCGGGGCAACCGCTGTAAGCGTTCTGGTTCTTGTGCTGACCGCTGTCCTTGCGATCCTTGTCTTGGTACAGAAGAGACTTTATCGAAAGCCCGTCTATCTTGTCCTGTATCTGCTCCTTCTCGTGCTCGTTCCGCTGTCCGCAGGACTCGTCTATGTGATGAGCATTCAGACGCAGAAGGCGACCACCGTCATGGTCTACGGCTACATCGGCTTCTATCTTCTCCCGGTGGTTCTTCTGACGAACCTTGCCGTCCCGGGAAAGCGGAGCAGACAGAAGGCCGTCTCCGTGCTGTCTTTTGTTCTTGTGGTCGTCCTTTCTGCGGCCTCCTTCTTCCAGGTGCGGCTTGCGGGGCAGGCCTACTACCGCATGTACCTTGCAGACCGGAGGATGCAGTCGTTTGTAACGAGGATCCTTGCAAGTCTCGAGCAGCAGGACGGCTATACCTACGGGGATCCGATCCTTGTCGCGGGGGATGTCTCGATCACAGAGGGGACGAATCCGATCGATGCCAGGGATCTTGAGAGCATTGAGTTTGCCGACATGGAGGGCATGGCGACGGAGGACGGGTACCTTCTTCCCGACAACCGCTCCCGCTATATCGAGCTGTTTCTCGGGGTATCTGCGGAGTCCTACCCGGAGGGATTTGACAGGGAAGCGTTCGAGGAGAGCAGTGACTATCAGGAGATGGCGATCTTCCCGGCAGAAGGGAGCATCAGACAGATCGACGGCATCTGGGTGGTCCGGATCGGGCAGTAATTTTGACAGACAAAGAGGACGAGACTAAACTACTCTCATTGTGACCGGAAAGGAAAGTCTGAGGAAGAGCGATGGAAGATCTTGCGTTCTATATGCATGCGGGGAGCGGAAACCACGGCTGTGAGGCGATCGTGGAGAGCCTTGCGGGTATGCTGAAGGGACAGCGGTTCACCCTGATGACCAACAGCAGACAGGAGGATCTTTCCTACTTTCCGGAGAACGTAAAAAAACAGGCGGACATTATCGAGGAGAAGCACATGAATGACCACTTCCTCACCCATGCCGCCTACTACGCCTACCGGAAGGCCACGGGGGATCAGGAGTCCTTCCTTCGCTACCGCTACAGCCCTCTCACGAAGGAAAAGCCGCGCCTTGCGGTCTCCATCGGGGGAGACAATTACTGCTATCCGGAGATGGTTGGCGATCTGATGCTCGCCAATTCGATGTTTCAGCGTCAGGGGACGAGGACGATGCTCCTTGGCTGCTCCATCGAGCCGGAGCTATTAAAGAAGGACGCGAAGATCCGGGAGGATCTTGCCCGCTATGACAGGATCCTCGCACGGGAGAGCATCACGTATGAGGCCCTGGTACACTGCGGCATTCCGAAGGAGAAAGTGCGCCTCGTCCCGGACCCCGCATTCTGCCTTCCAAAGTCGGAGGACCGGCTCCCTGCGGACTTCAAGAGCGGAAACACCGTCGGCATCAATCTCTCGCCGATGGCGCTTGACTATGCAACCGACAGGGAGGCTGCCTTTAACGGGTATGTGCAGCTGATCCGGCATATTCTCGAGAAAACGGACATGGACGTTGCCCTCATTCCGCATGTCGTGTGGGAGAGAAGCTGCGACCTTGTGCCGTTAAGGAAGCTTGCCACGGTCTTTTCGGACGAGAAGAGAGTCCGCCTCATTGACGACATGCCGGCGCAGGATCTCAAGGGGATCATCGCAAACTGCGCCTTCTTTGTCGGGGCAAGGACCCATGCGACGATTGCGGCCTATTCCTCCCTTGTGCCGACGCTTGTCATCGGCTACTCCGTAAAGGCCCGCGGCATCGCAAAGGATCTGTTTCGGGGCGGGGAGTCCTTCGTGCTCCCGGTGCAGGCGATCCGGGATCCCTCTCAGGTGATCGAAGCCTTCGACCACCTGATGGCCTGTGAGGATGCCATCCACTTCGACCTTGCGGGGGCCATCCCGCTGTTCATGAACCGTGCCAGAGAAAACGGGGAGGAGATCCTCTCCCTCCTGAAAGATTGAGTACTTTGTATGGGTAGAGTCAGACTTGCGGAAAAGAACATCGCGTTCGGCTACATCGGTCAGGCTGCAACGTCCCTGATGTCCTTTGTCCTGCGCACCATTTTCATCCGGAACCTGTCGGAGTCGCTGCTTGGCATCAACAGTACGTATTCGAACGTGCTCTCGATCCTGTCCATGGCAGAGCTCGGCATCGGCACGGCGCTGAACTTTGCGCTCTACAAGCCGGTCGCGGAGAACGACACGGAGAAGATCAAGTCGTACATGCAGATGTACAAGATCTGCTACCGCGTGATCGCCTGCGTCGTCGCGGCGATCGGCCTGGTTCTCGTGCCGTTTCTGCCGCGCCTTGTCAAGAACCCCGGCGTTTCCGTCTTTCAGCTGGATCTGTTCTATCTGATCTTTCTGTTCAACACCGTCAGCTCCTACTTCGTCGCCTACAAGTACAGTCTGTGCAATGCGCAGCAGAAGAACTATATCCAGACGAACATCAACACGGTGACGAAGATCATCGTCGATGTGGCGCAGATCGTGGTCATCATCGTGACGAAGAACTTCCTGTTCTACCTCGTCACGGACATGATCATCGAGCTTGCCCAGAAGATCTTCGTCTCCTGGTATCTGAACAAACTTTATCCGTACCTGAAGGAAAAGAACGTAAAGCCCCTCTCGAAGGAGGAGTCCGGACAGATCTGGACGAAGACGAAGGCCCTTGTTCTCCACAAGGTCGGCGACGTCGCAAGACTGCAGACCGACAGCCTCATCATCTCCTCGTTCATCGAGGTCTCCGTTGCGGGCTTTGTCGACAACTACAACCTCATCATCAACGCGGTCGCGAACTTCGTGAACGTGATCTTCAACAACGTGATCTCGGGCTTCGGAAATCTCATCGCGACGGAGAGCCGGGACAAGCAGTTTCAGCTCTTCAAGGTTTACCGCTTCTTTGCGGTCTGGCTCTACGGGTTCATCGTGACGGGCTTTTTCGTGCTCCTGACTCCGCTGATCCGGCTCTGGCTCGGAGATTCCTGGGTGCTTCCGATGTCGGTCATCGGGCTTATCCTGACGGACCTGTACTTTAAGGGAGAGCGGACGGTGCTCTCGAACTACAAGACCGCGGCCGGCGTCTTCGAGCCGGACCGGTATCTTGCGATCATCCAGGGCGTCGTGAACCTCGTGCTCTCCATCTGGCTTGTGCAGGTGATCGGCCTTGCCGGGATCTACGTCGGAACCGTCATCTCGGGTCTTATCGCAAACGTGACAAAGCCGTTCATCATCTACCGCGTCTGCTTTGACAGGAAGGCTTCCGGGTACTTCATCGACTCGGTGAAATACCTTGCCGTCGTGGTGCTGTGCACGGGGCTCTGCCAGGTGATCGCAAATCATGTGATCGCGAACCTGTCCATCGGAACCTTCCTTCTGATGGTCATTCTCATCACGCTGATCTACAACGGCATCTTTCTTGTTCTGTTCGGACGATCCGGGGAGGCGCAGTACCTGTTCGGTCTGGTCCGGCAGAGACTGAAAAAGGGATAAAGGGGGAGACATGGAACAACTGGCGGAAGAGGAGCTGATCCAGCAGCTGTGCGAAGAGGCCGGGCGGCAGCTTGTCGGCCTCTTTGAGGAGAGCACGAAAGAGAAGCTCAAAAAACTGGCAAAGAGAATGATCGGACGCCGTCAGGACCCGAAGGATCCGGTGTTCTGGCCGGCAGGGCTCCTGCTCCTGGGGCTTGTGGAATCCGGGCAGGAGGAAGCACTCTCTGCCGCACAGAACTATCTGGAGGCCTGGATCCAATCCGGAAGTCCCCTCCACTTCGTCGACGATGCCCTCACGGGGTACGTGCTGGTCCGGCTCTTTCAGCTCACCGGAAAGGAGGAGTGGAAAACGGCGGCCGCAAAGATCCGCGACTTTCTTCTTGCCCTCCCCGTCGATGAGAGGGGGAGCATCATCTACAACGCGGGCCGCGGGAATGCGTATATCTTTGCGGACGGCGCGGGACAGAGCAGTCTGTTTCTCGCATCCTACGGCGCGGCCTTCTCCGATGAGAAGGCGATGTCTCTGGCAAAAGTCCAGGTGGAGAACTTCCTGCAGCAGGGGATGGACGCGACGACGGGCCTCAACTACCACGGGTTTGACGCAAAGAGCGGTGTGAAGTACGGCATCATCGGCTGGGGACGCGCCGCCGCCTGGCTGTTCATGGGCCTGACCGCGGTTGCCGTGCACACGAAGGATCCGAAGATTTTAAGCGACTGCAGGCAGTTTGCGGGGAATGTCACGAGGTGCAGGAGAAAGGATGGCCTCTTCTCCTGGCAGCTCACCGCCCTCGAGGGCCCTGCGGACACCTCGGCCACCGGGATGCTCTGGTGGGCCATGATGCAGGGGTGCCATGCCGGGATCCTGGACAGGGAGCTCCTCGGATCTGCCGCCGATGTCGCATCGGCTCTGACGCGGCAGATCTTTGGCGGCAGGGTCCTGCAGTCATCTGCGGAGTGCATTGATTTTGGAGAGTACCGGCAGCAGTACGGCACCTACCCCTGGGGACAGGGCGCGGTGCTCGCCTTTCTGTCCTGCCGTCTTGGAGAGACGTCATGATTGTTGTCAGTGTGATGGGCGGCCTTGGCAATCAGATGCAGCAGTACGCCCTGTACCGGAAGCTGAAGGATCTCGGGAAAGACGCAAAGCTCGACACCTCCTGGTTTTTAGACGAAAAGGCACAGGAAAAGGTCCTTGCCCCGAGATCCCTCGAGCTCTCCCGGTTCGTGAACCTGCCGATGGATGTCGCCACAAAGAAGGAACGGGATGCTCTTGCGGGGACAGGGTCGTTCCTCGACAGGGTAAAGAAGAAGCTTGGAAAGAGCCGTGTCTTTACCGAGTCAAAGATGTACCACGGGGAGATCTTCTCGATGGACAACGTGTACCTGTCCGGGTACTTTGCGTGCAACAAGTATTACTGGGACATCATGGGAGAGCTGCGGAAAGACTTCGTGTTCCCGGAAAGTGCCGATCCTGCCGTCAGGAAAAAGAATGAAGAGGTAAGGCAGCGCATGCAGGACCCGGACGTCTTCTCGGTGAGCGTGCACCTTCGGCGCGGCGACTACCTCGACAGCGCCAATGCGGCGATTCTTGGCGGGATCTGCACGAGGCAGTATTACGATGCGGCCTGCCGCTATGCGGAAGACAGGGCCGAAGAAGAAGGAAAGACACCTCTCTTTTTTGTCTTCTCCGACGACATGGACTATGCAAGAAGCTGCACCTTCGGAACCAAAGGAGAAGAGGTTCTCTTCTGCGACTTCAATCAGGGGGACGACAACATGCTGGACATGCAGCTGCAGTCCTTCTGCCGTGCAAACATCACGGCAAACTCGACGTTTTCCTTCTGGGGATCTCGCCTGAACCCGAGAGACAACGCTCTTCGGATCCGCCCGTTCCGTCACCGGAACAACCAGGTCCCGGAGCCGTCCGTTCTGCACGATCTCTGGCCCGGGTACGTCCTCATTGACCGGGACGGGAGCATTCGTTAAGATAGCTTTGTATTCATTTTTATCATGGATAGAGGTTCAAACAAATGGGAAAAATTATTCTGACCGGAGACCGGCCGACCGGCAAACTCCATATCGGACATTATGTGGGATCCCTGCGCCGCAGGGTGGAGCTGCAGAACTCCGGCGAATTTGACGAGATCTACATCCTCATCGCGGATGCACAGGCACTGACGGACAACTGGGACAACCCCGAGAAGGTCCGCCAGAACATCATCAACGTGGCACTGGATTACCTGGCAGTCGGGCTTGATCCGAACAGGGTGCACTTCGTGGTGCAGAGCGCGGTGCCGGAGCTCACGGAGCTGACGTTCTACTATGCAAACCTGGTGACCGTGGCACGCCTGGAGCGCAACCCCACCGTCAAGACCGAGCTTGGCATGAGAGGCTTCGGGGATTCCATTCCGGTCGGGTTCTTCACCTACCCGATCTCCCAGGCGGCGGACATCACGGCCTTCAAGGCAACGACCGTCCCCGCGGGCGAGGATCAGGAGCCGATGATCGAGCAGGCAAGAGAGATCGTGCGGAAGTTCAACTCGATCTACGGAGAGACTCTTGTGGAGCCCGTGATCTCGCTTCCCGAGAACCGGGCCTGCCTTCGCCTTCCCGGAACGGACGGCAAGGAGAAGATGTCGAAGTCCCTTGGCAACTGCATCTACCTGTCCGAGGAGCCGAAGGACATCAAGAAGAAGGTCATGAGCATGTATACGGATCCGGGGCATCTTCGCATCGAGGATCCCGGAAAGATCGAGGGGAACACCGTGTTCACCTACCTCGATGCCTTTGCAAAGCCGGAGCACTTCGAGGAGTTCTGGCCGGAGTACAAGAACCTCGATGAGGTCAAGGACCACTACAGAAGAGGCGGCCTTGGCGACGTGAAGGTGAAGAAGTTCCTGAACAACGTCCTGCAGGAGACCCTCGAGCCCATCCGCAACAAGCGCAAGGAGTACGAGAAGGACATCGCCTACGTCTACGAGATCCTGAAGCAGGGAACCGAGGCCGGCGAGAAGAAGGCGGCGCAGACGCTCTCCGAAGTGAAAGATCACATGAAGATCAACTACTTTGAGGATAAGCAGCTGATCGAGGACCAGCAGAAGATGTTCGACGAGGAGCTCGCAAAAGAGGGCCGGAACAACAGATAGTACTTTACAGGGAAGGGGACCGCACAGGGCGGAAGGGGAAGAACCATGATAACCTATGAGGAAGCGATGGCAAAACTGCAGCAGGACGGGCAGGAGCATGTCCTTGCGTATTACGACGAACTGGACGAGGCCGGAAAGCAGCATCTGTTAAAGCAGATCGAGGAGCTGGACTTCTCGGTCCTTGCGCTTGCAGACCCGAAGGTGAGAAGGAAGACGACCGCGGCGAGGGGAAAGATCACCCCGCTTACGGCGATGGAGCTTCCGGAGATTGAAGAAAACAAAGAGCACTTTAAGGCAACAGGTCTTGAGGCCATCCGCGCGGGAAAGGTCGGCGCGGTGCTTCTTGCCGGCGGCATGGGAACCCGCCTTGGTTCCGACAATCCGAAGTGCATGTATGACATCGGCATCACGCACCCGGTCTTCATCATGCAGCGTCTCATCGAGAACACGCTGGATGTTGTCCGGGAAGCGGACGGGCACATGATCCCGTTCTTTATCATGACGAGCAAGAAGAACGACGCCGTGACCCGCGAATTTCTCAAGGAGCACGACTACTTCGGCTATGATCCCTCGTTCGTGTACTTCTTCGAGCAGGAGATGGCGCCTGCCTGTGACTACAACGGGCGCGTGTACATGGAGGAGAAGGACACCATCGCGACAAGCCCGAACGGAAACGGCGGCTGGTTTACCTCGATGAACAGGGCGGGCCTTGTGGATACCTGCCATGAGCTTGGCATCGAGTACCTCAACTGCTTTGCCGTCGACAACGTGCTGCAGCGCATTGCGGATCCGGTCTTTGTCGGCGCAATGATCGAGAAGAAGTGCGCCTGCGCCTCCAAGGTGGTCCGCAAGGTAAGCCCCGATGAGAAGGTCGGCGCGATGTGCCTCGAGGACGGAAAGCCCTCGATCATCGAGTACTACGACATGACGCCGGAGCTGAAGGAAGAGAAAAACGGGAAGGGCGATCCCGCCTATAACTTCGGCGTGATCCTGAACTATCTCTTCTCAGAGAAGGACCTTGAGAAGATCATGAACGAGAAGCTTACGGTCCACGTGGTGGAGAAGAAGATCCCGTACCTTGATCCCTTCGGAAATCACATAAAGCCGGAGAGCCCGAACGGCTACAAGTTCGAGCAGCTGATTCTCGACATGATCCACGAGATGGATTCCTGCCTGCCGTTTGAGGTGGACCGGAAGAGGGAGTTTGCCCCGATCAAGAACAGGACGGGCGTCGATTCCGTCGAAAGCGCACGGGAGCTGTGCAAAGGCTGCGGCATTTCTCTTTGATGCATCAAAAGTGCAAACCGCCGGGACAAAGGTGGATTGTAAAGGGAGCTTAAAAAGCGCAGGATAGTGGGTGAAAAGGAGGAAACAGACATGAAGATTCTGGTAACCGGAGGAGCAGGTTTTATCGGAAGCCACACCGTGGTGGAGCTGATTGAGGCAGGTCACGAGCCGGTGATCCTGGACAACCTCTACAACGCAAATCCCAAGGTCATCGACCGCATCGAGAAGATCACGGGAAAGAGACCCGCATTCTACGAGGTCGATATCCGCGACCGCGAGGGCCTGAACAAGGTCTTCGAGGCGGAGAAGCCCGAGGCCGTGATTCACTTTGCAGGACTCAAGGCCGTCGGCGAGTCCGTGAAGAAGCCGTGGGAGTACTACGACAACAACATCACGGGAACCCTGACCCTTGTCGATGTGATGAGAAAGCATGACTGCAAGAACATCATCTTCTCGTCTTCCGCAACGGTCTACGGCGATCCCGCATTTGTCCCGATCACCGAGGAGTGCCCGAAGGGCACCTGCACCAATCCGTACGGCTGGACGAAGTGGATGATCGAGCAGATCCTCATGGACCTGCACCACGCAGATCCGACCTGGAACGTGCTGCTGCTTCGCTACTTCAACCCGATCGGCGCGCACAAGAGCGGCCTCATCGGCGAGAACCCGAACGGCATCCCGAACAACCTGATGCCCTACATCACGCAGGTGGCCGTCGGAAAGCTCGAGAAGCTTCATGTCTTCGGCAATGACTATGACACGCCGGATGGAACGGGTGTCCGCGACTACATCCACGTGGTGGACCTTGCAAAGGGACATGTCGCAGCCCTGAAGAAGCTTGCCCCCGGCTCCGGCCTCAACATCTACAACCTCGGCACCGGACACGGCTACAGCGTGCTCGATATCGTGAAGAACTTCGAGGCGGCAACCGGCATCAAGATCCCCTACGTCATTGATCCGAGACGTGCGGGCGATATCGCGACCTGCTACTGCAGTGCGAAGAAGGCAAAGGATGAGCTCGGCTGGGAGGCACAGTATGACATC
Source organism: uncultured Lachnospiraceae bacterium (assembly GCA_900315055.1). GTDB lineage: Bacteria > Bacillota > Clostridia > Lachnospirales > Lachnospiraceae > CAG-791. The sequence continues at coordinate 6,738 of OMXP01000005.1, read as the reverse complement.
CGTCAGATGTGCGAGGACTCCTGGCGCTGGCAGAAGATGAACCCGAACGGGTATGACGACTGATTGATTTATGAAACTCTGGGCCAGAGAAATGAAGGACGGACATGTGATCCGGGATGCCGTGGCGGAGGATGTCACGGACGATACCAGAACCCACAAGGTTCTGCGCTGTCTGCAGGAAGTCTGCCATGAGCTGGATCTGGCGGTTCCGATCTGGCTCTCGCAGAATGAGAAGGACTTCCGGCAGCGCGGCAGATGCCGCTTCACGCAGGACTCCTTCGTCGAGGAGATTCCGTTTGACTTTCTGGACTTCCGCGTCCTGAAGGAGGACGAGCCCTGACCGCGTCCTGACAATCGAACAGTGGCGTTCTTTTTGCTTCACGGGTATACTTTTCCCCGTGGAGCTTTTTTGTGTATGAAAACAGACCTGCGAAAACCAAACAGGACATGGAAAGAGAGCGTGGCGCTTCTTGCCGCCGCGGCCCTTCTTCTTGCGGGCTGCGGGGACGCGGTTCCGGACTTTGTCGAACCGATCCCGCAGCAGGAGACGACGCAGGAGACGGAAACGACGGAGCAGCCGGCGGGGACGACAGAGCAGGAAGAGGAAAGCACCGGACAGGCGGACTCCTATCTCGTCCCGTATCTGAAGACCCCGGGCTATGGCTATGAACAGCTGAGCGATGCGGGGCAGGTGCTGTACCGGCAGATGATGGAGAGCTTTGTGACCCGGCAGGAAGTGACGGTCTCAACGCTGAACCAGAACGATCTCGGACCCGTCTTTTCCGCCGTCATCGCCGATCACCCGGAGCTGTTCTATCTCACCGGCTATGTGTGGAACTCCTACATGGCAAACGGCGTCGTGACGCGTCTTACCGTCTCCGGAAACTTCAGCGTGAACAAGGAGACGCAGGAAGCGGACCAGAGCCGGGTGGACGATATCGTGGAGACTTTTGCCTCCTCCCTCTCCCCGGATCTTTCCGACTTTGAGAAGGTCCGCGCCGCCTACGACTATGTCGTGCAGCACACGGACTACGATACGTCCGCCCCGGACAACCAGAACATTCTCTCGGTTTTCCTGAACGGCGCCTCGGTCTGCAACGGGTATGCGAAGGCAATGCAGTATCTTTGCCTTCGGCTCGGGATTCCCTGCACGCTGGTCACGGGAGAGGCAAACGGAGACGGGCACGCCTGGGATCTTGTGTATGCCGGCGGGGACTATTACTATGCGGATCCGACCTTCGGGGACGGATCCTTTACCGGGATTGAGATGCAGGACAACTGGGTGGACTATGACTACCTGATGATCACCACGGACGATCTTGCACCGACCCATCAGGCGGACAGCAGTATTGCCCTGCCAGAGTGCACGGCAACCGCCCTCAACTACTACGTGTACGAGGGACTCTGCCTTACAGACTGGGATGGGGCACAGGTCGAATCCATGATCGCAGGGGAACTTTCCGACGGCTCCGGGGTGATCCGGCTTCGGGCGGCGGATGACGATATTTATAACAGCATGGTGGAGCACCTCATCGACCGGCAGGAGATCTACTCGTACCTTGGCGGAGTGAATGCGATTCAGTATTCGACGAATGCGGATCTGAACACGATAGTGGTATTTCTGAAAGAAGGCTGAAATGGAAACGTGGACGATTGTGCGGATTGAGGAACCGGACTACGGGTGCGAGGGCGTGCCCGATGAGGTCGTGCAGGGAAAGGTCCTTCGGACCGCGGACATGGACCGGGTGGTTCTCCGTGACAGTAAGGGACAGGAGAAGATCGTTCATGCCCCGGACGAGTTCCTGATAAGGCATGCTCTCGACGAGGGCAGCACCTGCGATCCGTCCCTGTTTCTTCCCTTTGATGAGACGGATAAAATCACTCGAGCGGGGGAAGTGAGTAGGAAGTAAGCAGCAGGTTCGTCGAAAGGACGTCTTTTCCCTGCTGAATCGCGTAGCTGATGACGGCGTCCCGCCGGTTCTTTGCATAGAGAAGCGGTGCCTTTCCCGCCTCGAGGCAGCGCCTGGTCTCGGTAAGGTCAAGGCCGGCCGCAAGGCACAGGCGCAGGATCTTGTCCCGCCCCGGCGTCTTCGCACCGGATTTGATGTGATAGTAGAGGGAGCGCTCGATGTCGGCGTCCTTCTGCAGCTTTGCGGGGGCGATCGCCTTCACCTTGTCGAGGGAAAAGAAGAGCTCGGAAAAGGACAGATTCTTCTTCGGAAGATCGGTGAGATACCCTTGAAGGCCCTCGAGATCCGAGACCGTATGGAGTGTGTTCTCGAGGGTACGTGTTGTTTTCATGCTGTCGGAGTCTTTCATGGAAGATACCTCTTTTCAGGAAGAGAACCTCTTCCTGACGCCATTATATCAATACGAATCCGCCCGCAACAGCCTTGCGATGGACAAGGTCTCCGGGCGGGTGGTCATGGTCAAGCGTCTGTCGTTCTACAGCACGGCGATCTATCAGTACCTGAAGGACCATGCAAATCCCCACGTGCCGACGATCTATGCCCTTCAGGAGGAGAACGGTGTCCTCACCGTGGTGGAGGAGTACGTCTCCGGGTGCGGTCTCGACTATATCCTTGCAAACGATCTCCTTAACCGGAACCAGCGGGCGGACGTGATCCTGCAGCTCCTCGATGCCCTCATCTTTCTCCATGCGGCAAGGCCGCAGATCATTCACCGGGACATCAAGCCCGCGAACATCATCCGAACCGACGAGGGACTGGTAAAGCTTGTCGATTACAATGCGGCAAAGACCCCGCAGGAGGGAAAGACAAGGGATACGGTTCTCATCGGTACGCAGGGAAGCGCCGCGCCGGAGCAGTACGGCTTCGGACAGAGCGATGCAAGGACGGATCTCTATGCGATGGGGGTTCTGATCCGGGAACTTTTCCGGGAGACCGATCCCCTGCAGAAGGCCGCCGCAAAGGCAACCCGCCTCGACCCCGATGAGCGCTATCAGAGCGCTCTGGAGATGAAGACCGCGATTTTGAGGATCCTGGGTTCTCTGCCACAGCACCGGAAGCCTGGAATTCCGGGCTTTCGGTCGGGAACTGACTGGAAGATGACCGTGGCGATTGCTTCCGATGCCATCTTTGTCCTGTTCTTTGTCACCTACAGCCCGGCGGATCACAAGCTCTCGACGGCGATACTGGATCGCATCGTATTTATCGCGCTGTACCTGTGCGGTGTGGACCTTTTCTTCGACGGACCCTTCCTTTCGCCGCACTTTCCGGGCTGTCAGGATAGGAGACGGTGGGTGCGCATTCTCTCGAGGTTCCTCTGGTTTTTCCTGATGGTGTTCGTTCTTGTCGGAGCGGTGGCAAGTCTCGAAAAACTTCTTCCCTGGTGAGGTGTCCTTTGGGGACACCGATGATGCCGCGATATTCCCTATACTTGTCTTAAACCTTACACAAAGAGGGAGGAGACATCATGGGGGATGCGAAAAAGAAGAAAAAGCACACGGGGCTCATTGTCGTTCTGATTCTTGTGATCGTCCTGTTCATCGGCTGTGCGGCACTCTCGTCCGGCAGCTCATCTTCGGATGAGGAGAGGGGGACGAAGGAGATCACGCAGCAGACGGAGACGACAGCGGGGGAGTCTGTGGGGAGCACTGCAGAGAGTGCACAGGCACCGGCCGAGGATAGCACGGCGGCGGAGACGACAGCGGAGACTGCCGCGGAGGAAACGGCTTCTTCCGACACCACGATCGAGGAGCAGACCCTGTTTTCCGCAGAGGGTGTCACGGTCATCGCAAAGGAGTACGTGACCGATACGGTCTTCGGCGACGGGATCAGACTGGAGATTGACAACGATTCGGACAAGGACGTCGGGGTCGGCTGCACGGCGCTCATCGTGAACGACTACATGATCAGCGACCTCTTCGCGGAAGAGGTGGCTGCGGGAAAGAAGTCCAACGAGACGCTCGATCTCTACAGCAACGAGCTCGAATCCGCCGGCATCTCGAACGTGGGACAGATCGAGATCTACTTCCATCTGTATGATCCCGATACCTACGAGACCACCTACACCGCGGACAAGGTGACGATCAAAACCAACCACTTCGACGACATGGATACCAGCCCGAACGATGACGGACAGGAGCTCTACAATCAGGACGGCATCCGGATCGTCGGCCGGTACGTGGATGAGGATGACATCTGGGGGACCGGTATCGTGCTCTATCTGGAGAACAAGACGGACAAAAACGTTGTCATTCAGTGCGACGACATGTCCATCAACGGCTACATGGTGACGCCGTACTTTTCCAGCACGGTCTATGCCGGGAAGATGGCTGTAGACGAGATCACGATCCTGCAGAGCGATCTCGACGAGAACGGCATCACGAGCGTCGACGACGTGCAGCTGGTGTTCAACATCTCGGATGCGGATACGTACATGCCGATCACGCAGTCGGACAAGATCGATTTCAGTACGAAATAGTCTTCAGGTTTATGACGGATTGCCCCTGAGCCGGAGTCCTGCAGATGCGGGATTTCGGCTCTTTTTGAACTTTGACAGGACCTTTGGAGAAATTTCAGGTTTATCACAGAATGGACACAAATGGCAGGTATACTCATGGTGTCTGCAGAAAGAAAAGTGCGCAGACATTGATTTTGACCTTACATCTCAGGGAGGTACCACGATGGATGAGAATACCACAGGTTCCGGAATGAACGAGGAGCCGAAAGAAAACACCGAATCCGGTACGACAAGCCAGACCGGAAACGGCAATTATCAGTACACGGCAAATGACCAGCAGCAGACGAATTCCGATACTGCCGGTGCCCAGAACAGTGCCAACGCCAATACCGGTGCCCAGAACAGCAGCAGTAATGCCGGAAACTACAGCGGAAACGGTAATGCGAACAGCAGTAACAGCAGCTGGAACGGGAATAACAACAACGCCGGCAACGGCGGCTGGAACGGCAACGGCGGCAATAACAACAACGGCTGGAACACAAACAATAACTGGAATACCAACGGAAACAACGGCAATCATAACGGCGGAAAGAAGAGAAAACACAAGAAGGCATGGTTCGCCGTCCTTCTGTGCGTGATCTTCGGTTTCTGCGCGGGCTTTGGCGGATACGGCATCAGCCGCCTGTCGACCAACAGCCTGACGAAGGACACGAAGACCGAGGCAAGCGCCGATGAGGGTGCGTCCACATCGCGGGAGATCACAGACGATCACAGCGATGAAGAGTCTTCCGACACGACTTCCGAGGATACCGAGGAAGAGGAGACCACGATCGATTCCACCGATGAGGACACCGAGGCTGCGGCAACCGAGGGCAGCACGGAGTCTTCCGATGAGTCGGACGGCACCTCTCTTACCCAGCACCATGAGGCAGGGCAGGAGAGCAACGTCACGAAGGTCGCCGCAAAGGTTCTTCCTTCGATCGTCTCCGTCTACAACAATTACACACAGCAGAGCCAGGATTTCTTCGGACAGACCTATTCCTCCGAGGAGACCGCAACGGGGTCCGGCATCATCATCGCCAAGACCTCCGATGAGCTTCTGATCGTGACCAACAACCACGTCGTCGCCGATGAGGATTCCCTGCAGGTGCAGTTCATCGATGAGACGACGGCAGAGGCAAACATCAAGGGAACCGATTCGGACAATGACCTTGCGGTCATCGCCGTCTCCCTCAAGGATCTCGACAAGGATACGTTGGATAAGATTTCCGTGGCAGAGCTTGGGGATTCCGATGAGCTGCTGGTCGGCCAGTCCGTCATCGCCATCGGCAATGCACTGGGCTATGGCCAGTCCGTGACGGTCGGTGTAGTCAGTGCCCTGAACCGTGAGCTTGAGACCGAGGATGGCCTCACAAACACCTATATCCAGACCGATGCGGCCATCAACCCCGGAAACTCCGGCGGTGCGCTCTGCGATGAGAACGGTTATGTGGTCGGCATCAACTCCAGTAAGCTCTCCGCAACCCAGGTCGAGGGCATGTGCTATGCGATCCCGATCTCCAGAGCGATCCCGATCATCGAGAACCTGATGAACGAGACCACGAAGACCAAGGTCGCCGAGGCTGACAGAGGTTATCTTGGCATCAGCGGTGTTTCCGTCACGAGCCAGGTGGCAAGTGCCTACAACATGCCGGAAGGCGTGTATGTCTCCGAGATCATTGACGGCGGCGGTGCGGCAGACTCCGATCTGCGTGCCGGCGACATCATCACGGCCATCGACAAGACGACGGTCACCAGCATGGAGGATCTGCAGAAGCAGCTGACCTACTATGCGGCAGGCGATACGGTCACCCTGACCGTGGAGCGCCAGACGAGCGGCGGCTACAAGGAGACGTCGGTTGACGTGACCCTCGGCGATTCCTCGACGATCGAGAACGCGCAGAAGGGCAGCAGCAGACAGTCCGGCAGGACCGGGGACGGAAGCGCATCGGGCGACAGCTCCGATGAGAGCTCTTCCGATGAGTCCACGGAGCAGTCCGATGAGAGTTCCTCTGAGGAATCCACGGAGGAGTCTTCCGAGTCCGGGAATGCAGGCGGTTACAACCAGTTCCCCTGGAATCAGTGGTAATCTGATTCCTGTTCCATGAATTTCACTGACCCCTGGGCAAGCCCAGGGGATTGATCTGGGGAACCTTAAAAGGGAACGCCTGATCAGTTCTGCGCCGGAAGCGACGCGGCGTCAGTGAGCAGAGCCATGATACGTCTGCACCGGGCGGTGATTCCAAGCTGCCCGCTCTGCACAGGGCGTACAAA
>OMXP01000070.1 GCA_900315055.1 uncultured Lachnospiraceae bacterium | reverse complement strand
GGGGCTTGTATTTGCCTGAAGGAAGGGATGGCCGCACCGCTTCGCGGCACGGGGCAAGCCCCGTGGTTTCTACTGCGGCCTGGATTCTCTATTATGACAGTGGACAGCGCAAAGGGACAGCAGGGATACCGCGAGGGGTTTGTGACAGCAGTCGTTCCGGAGCTGACTCCGAAGAACCTTGCCAATACAAAGGCCATTGTCGTAGGACCGCCGCCAATGATGCGGTTTACCATCGCGGGCCTCCTGAAGCTTGGCATTCCGGAGGAGAATATCTGGCTGTCTCAGGAGAGAAAGATGTGCTGCGGACTCGGGAAATGCGGACACTGCAAGATCGGAAACACCTATGTATGTCTCGACGGACCGGTGTTCCCGTACGTAAAGAGCAAGTCGATGGTTGACTGATGGGGGCTGACATGGATATCGATACAAAGGCACTGAAAAAGAATGCGTTCCGTGTCACGAAAGTGCGCGGGGTTACATCTTCCAGAATTCGTGTGCCGGGAGGTCTGCTGAAAGCGGAGTATCTCGGAAAGATCCAGGAAATTGCGGAAAAATACGGGAACGGGACCGTGAATCTGACGGCACGGCAGGGCTTTGAGATTCCCGGCATTCCGTTTGAGAAAATACCGGAGGTCAACAAGGCTCTGCAGGAGATCATAGACGGTACCGGTGTCAATCAGACCGGAAAAGAGCGCGGAGAAGGGTACCCGGCATCCGGAACCAGAAATGTTTCCGCCTGCGTCGGCAACCGTGTCTGTCCGTATGCCTGCTATGACACGACGGCACTTGCCCAGAAGATCGAGAAGATCATTTTCCCGGATGACCTTCATGTTAAAATTGTCCTGACCGGCTGCCCGAATGACTGCCAGAAGGTGAGAATGGCCGATATCGGCATCATGGGAATGACAGAGCCCCAGTTTGATCCGGAGCGCTGTGTGAGCTGCGGCGCCTGCATCAAGGCGTGCCGCTCGAAATCCGTAGATGCCCTGACGAAAGTCCATTTCCGCCCGGAGCGGGATACCTACAAGTGCATCGGCTGCGGAGAGTGTGTCAATGCATGCCCGAACCTTGCCTGGACGAGAAGCTCGCAGAAATATTTCCGGATTACCCTGCTTGGACGGACCGGAAAGAAGAATCCGAGGATGGGCGTTGACTTCATCAAATGGGCCGATGAGGACAGCGTGATCCAGATCATCAGGAACACCTATGATTATGTCCGTCATTACATCAATCCGGATTCCCCGGGCGGCAAGGAGCACATCGGCTACATCGTCGACCGGACCGGGACAGAGGAGTATCTGCGCTGGGCGCTGAAGGACGTGCATCTTCCGGCGATTGCGGAAGTATATACTCCGCTCAACTGGGGCGGGGTGGAGTATGCCCACAACAAGTACTTCGGCAATCAGAAGTACCAGGAGAACGGAATGATCGTTACGGATTTCAGCGAGACAACGCCGAAGCGCAAATGAGGAAGCGCTTCCGGAGTCACGATTCAGGGAATGTCAAAGTGGCGGCTGGCAGGATCAGCTGCCACTTTGTGTTGTAAAGGAAGGCGTATGCAAAGACGGAAAAATAAACTTGCAGGAGCTGCGGCTCTGATCCTGACAGCGGTGCTGCTGCCTGGCTGCGGACAGACGGCGGTGAAAGAAGATACTGCGGCAGCAACCACCATGTCAGAAGCGGTACAGGCCGATAAGACGCCGGAAAATGTCGTCGCTCTCTCCAAGTCCAACGCATCTCTTTGGCTCCTTGCGGGAGGGAAGCTTGCCGGGACAACGGACGATGCCATGGGTCTTGAGGGGATTACGGACGATGTTACGGACCTTGGAGACATGGACTCGGTTTCTGCGGAGGCGGTTCTGGATCTCTCCCCGGATCTTGTGATCCTGTTTTCGACGGATCCGTCTCAGAACGCCCTCGGGGAGCAGCTCAAGGATCTGGGCCTCAACGTTGCGTTCATGAACATCGACAACTTTGCAGATTACGCCGATGCGATGAAGTCTTTTACGGACCTCACCGGAAGAGACGACCTCTATGAAAAGAACGTGACGGACGTGCAGAGCGCGATCGACCGGGTGATCGAAAAAGTGCCGGAGGATCAGAAGGGGCAGACGTATCTTACGCTCAGGGTTTCGGCGACAAAAAATAAGGTCCTGAAGGGCGATGACTTCACGACAGAGATCTTCGATAACCTTTCCATGGTAAATGTCGCAGAGGACACATCAGCCCTGGACGACATGAGCCTGGAGGCGATCTCGGACGCGGATCCGGACTGGATTTTCGTGATTCCGAGAGGAAAGGAAGAGGACGCCCTGCAGAGTTTTTCGGATCAGTTTGAGACCCAGGACGCCTGGTCAGAGCTTTCGGCCGTGAAAAACAACCATGTGGTCATTCTTCCGAGGGATCTGTTCGGGCTGAAGCCGAATAATCGCTGGGCAGAGTCCTATCAGAAGGCATTTGACACGGTGTACGGCAGCGGGATCGATGCGGATGAAAACCAGTAACCTTCATAAACACTCCCAGCAGTCCCTGTGGCAGCCCCTGTGGCTTGTCATCGGAATCGCGGCACTGATCACAGGTTTTTTCCTGTCTCTGACACTCGGACGATCCGGGATCGGAACAGGGGAGGCACTGCGTGTTCTTGCGGGACAGGGAAGCGGGAAGGCAAATCTGATTGTCTTTTCTGTCCGGCTCCCGAGAACGCTCGCCGCGCTTCTTTGCGGTGCCGCACTGTCGGTGGCAGGTCTTCTTCTGCAGTCCGCTCTCAACAATACCCTTGCCTCCCCCGGGGTTCTTGGCGTGAATGCGGGGGCCGGACTTTTTGTGCTGCTGTCCGCGGTCTTCTTTCCGTACCGGCTTCTGACAAAGAGTCTCTTTGCCTTTCTTGGGGCCATGGCGGCGATGGGAATCATTTACCTCATCAGTGACCGGACCGGAATTTCAAAGTCCTCACTCCTTCTTGCCGGTATTGCGCTGTCATCGGTATGCAACGCATTCATTGATGTCATCATCACGATTGTCCCGGAGGCTGTGGCGGACCGGGTGGCATTCAGCCTGGGCGGTTTTTCCAACGTGGTCCGGGGACAGCTGTATCTTGCTGTTCCGGTGATTCTGATCTGTCTTCTTCTCACCCTCCTCATTGCTCCGGATCTGGATATTCTGATGCTTTCTGATGAAACAGCCCACGGACTTGGCCTGAACGTTGCGCGCTGCCGGAGGGTGGTACTTGTCCTTGCCTCCTGCCTTGCAGGAGCTTCGGTATCCGTGGCGGGTCTTCTGTCCTTTATCGGAATCCTCGTTCCGAACTTCGTGCGTCTGTTCGTGCATGGCTCTGTCAGGACGATGGCGGTGTACTGCATGATTTACGGAGCTGCGTTTCTCCTGCTCTCGGACACGCTGGCAAGACTTCTGTTCTATCCGTATGAACTGCCGGTGGGGCTGATCATGAGCGTCATCGGGGCTCCGGTTTTCATCTGGTTTCTGGTGCGGAAGCGCAAGCACCTGTCCGCACAGTAGGAGAGGAGAACACATGATCGCAATCGAACACATGTGCTGCGGCTATCAGGACAGGCCGGTCCTTTTCTGCGAACACGCGCTTTTTCCGGCGGGGAAGGTCACGGGGATCATCGGGGCAAACGGGAGCGGAAAATCGACGCTTCTTCGCGCCATAGAGGGGCTGGTATCCTATGAGGGGTCCATTACCATAGACGGAAAGGAGAGCGCACGCATGACGCCAAAGGAGCGGGCGTGCCTCATTTCCTATCTGCCGCAGGTATCTCCTGCCGTAAATCTCACGGTACGGGAACTGGTAAGTCACGGACGCTTTGCACACCTTGGCATATCCAGGATCCTGTCGGAGAAGGACCGCCGCATCGTAAAGCATGCGATGGAGCAGACGGACGTCTCTCACCTTGCAGGCCGTACGCTGAAGGAGATCTCGGGCGGAGAGAGGCAGCGGGCCTTTCTTGCCATGGCGATTGCGCAGGAAGCGAAGATGATGCTTCTCGATGAACCGACGACGGGACTGGATATCGGTCACCAGAAAGAAGTGATGAACATCCTGAAGGACCTTGCGGGGAAGGGCATCGGCATCATCATGACACTCCATGATATCCCGGAAGCCTTTACGGTAAGTGATCATCTGGTGCTGATCGGAAGGGAAGCTGCGGATACCAGGAGCACGGTTCTTGCGACCGGGACCCCGGACGAGATCCTTCATCAGCAGGAGATTCTGAAGAAATGTGTCGGAACAGGAATCGTAAGGACCTGCATACCGGGACAGCTGGTGGATTATGTGCTTGTAAATGGAAGTACAGAAGAAACAGGAGACTAGAAGATGGCAGCATGTTTTCCGATGTTCGTAAACCTGGAAGGGAAAAAGGTCCTTGTCATCGGGCAGGGAAAGGTGGCATCCCACAAGGAAGAACTGCTCAGAGAATACGGAGCACAGGTGATCCGGCGGTTGAGTCTTTCATGCGGTGAGATCGAGCCGTTACTGGACAAAGAAGATCCCTTTCTTGTTGTCATCTCGCTGAAGGATTCCGCCGTGGAGAGAGAGGTTTCTCTGGTCTGCAGAAAGCGAAGAATTCCGGTCAACGTCGTAGATGTGCCGCCGCTGTGTACCTTTGTCTTCCCGAGTATTGCGCGGGACGAGGAGGTTGTCGTTGCGGTGTCCAGCAGCGGAAACTCCCCGCTGGTTTCACAGATGGTGCGGGATCTTGCAAAGGACGCCCTGCCGCCCGAAATCGGAGCTGTGAACGCACTCATGGGGGATATCCGGAAGGACATTATCCGGGACTTTCCGGACCAGGCACAGCGGAAGGAAGCGTTTCGGCTGATCCTTTCCGAGATGCTGCGGATCCGGGATATGTTGCAAACCAGGGAAGCGGAAAAAGAAGAAAGAGTTTCAAAGCAGCACTGATTTCTGATTCGTTTTGCGGCTCAGACCTTCCGGATGTCCGTGATCCTGTGCGTGCGGTCCATGCGGATGCGGACATTCGCAAGGTCGTCTGCAAGTTCCCGGTTGTGGGTCGCGACGATGAGCGTGGTACCGGCGTCTCGCTTTGCCCTGAGGAACGAACGGACGAACGCCTGCCCGTCCTCGTCAAGCCCCGAGAGCGGTTCGTCAATGACGATGACCTTCGGCTCCATCGCAAAGACCGCTGCCATGGCGGTGCGCTTCTGCTCGCCGCCGCTTAGGTTGAACGGGGCGCGCTGCCGGAGGTCTTCCAGATGGAATTCTCCGAGAGCTTTTTTAACTCGATTTGTGATTTCTTCCTGCGGCAGATGGAGCTGATAAAGACCGAAGGCGATCTCGTTCTCGACACTGTCGCAGAAGAGCTGCACCTCGCTGTTCTGGAAGATAAAGCCGATCTTCTGATGGAAGGCGCGGGAGAAATCCTCGTGTTTCAGCTTCTCCTGCGTGATCGTCTCCCCGTCCAGTAGATAGGTCCCCTGGTCCGGGAAGGAGAGCCCCAGGAGAATCCGGAACAGGGTCGACTTTCCGCAGCCGTTCGGCCCCTCAAAGACCGCACAGGTACCGTCTTCGATGACAAAGGAGATGTCGTCGAGAGCCTTTTCGCGGTTCCCGGGCCAGGTATAGGTGATATTTCTGCATTCGATCATGGAGGCTGCACTCTCTTTCTGTCTTTCAGACGGCCTTCTGGGTGAGGACAAAGCCTGCGATCAGGGCCGGGATCACAAGGGCGAAGACGGCGTTTGCAAGGACGTTCCGCTGGCGGTCCTGTTTTGTTGTCTCTTTCGGAAAGCCCGTCTTTTTGTAGGTGCCGTCAAAGCAGCGGCAGACCATCGCCTCGGTGCTTGCCTGCACCATGCGCTGCGATTTCAGCCAGGTGGTCCCGAGGACCCCGCCCATGCCTGCGTTTTTCCAGTTCTTTTCTCCGACCCGGCGAAGGGAGATGGCCTCGAGCATGCGGTTTGACCAGCGTCCGAGGAGCACGAAGAAGCGGACCGTGGTGTCAAGGGTCATGATAAACAGCTCCGGCGCGTGAAAGCGCTCCAGTGCCCCGGTGAGCTCCTTCCAGCTGGCCTTCTCATTGAGAAGAGACAGACACAGAATCGCGCAGAAAACCTTCATGGTCACGGTGACAAGGGAACGCGGGGATCCGAGAAACACGGCAGGGAGCATGAGAAGGGCTGTCATGAGGACGGGGAGCGGGAGTTTTTCCGCTGCGCGCCGCACGGCTTTTGCAGGCATCATGGCCAGGACCATGAGGAGAACGGCGATCACGCATACGGTATAGAAGGCGTTGCGGGAGAGGGAGCACAGGAGAATCGTCAGGATACAGACAACAAGACGCAGAGCGGGAGAAATCCTGCTCTGCGCATTCTGTGATCCTCTGGTTTCCGCGTCCGTAAATGCGGCGATGAGCCGCATCACACGAAGATTCATGTTCAAGCGGGAGAGCCCTCTTTCTTTCCGGCACTGATCAGCTTGAAGACGATGATCAGGATGGCGGCGCCGATCACGGCGCTTAAGATATATCCGACGGCATCCGGAAGGCCGTGGACGGAGTAATCCGGGAGCAGCGCATTAAAGCTGAAGCCGTTTGCCATGCCTGCGGGTGTATAGCCGGCGCCGGTTGCGGCGATCTCATCGGTACCCCACTCGCCCCAGGCAGTGCCCTCAGCGAGAAGGCCAAGCGGGACGGCAAGAATCAGAGCTGCCATCAGGATCCGGACCGGGGTGCTGGTCTTGCCGGTCTTTTCGGAGAGGAAGCCGGCATTCGGCGAAGTCCGAAGGACGAAGGCATAGATCAGACCTGTAAAGAGTGCCTCAGCAAGTCCGAAGAGAGTCAGATGCCCTGCCATCATGGCCGGGATGGAGACGGACAGTCCGTAAGGGCAGTACAGGGCGTTACCGGCTGCATCGTGGAAGAGAGCCGGCTGAATGCCGAACTCAATCGCGGCGCACAGGGCAGCGGCGTTGATGCCGATATAGGAGCCGAAGGCCGCGCACAGAGCCTTGCCATGATTGGTTTCTGCCTTCGAGAGCTTCATGAAGGCCTGCGTGCAGGCATAGCCCACAAACGGCAGAACGAAGGCCATGTTGAAGCAGTTCGCGCCAAAGGAGAGAATGCCGCCGTCACCAAAGAGCAGCGCCTGCAGAAGGAGAGCGATACTGACCGAGATACAGGCTGCCCAGGGACCTAAAAGACATGCGATCAGTGTGCCGCCAACGGCATGGCCCGTGGTACCTCCGGGAAGCGGGACGTTGAACATCATGCCGAGGAACGAGAAGGCCGCGCCGACTCCCATCATCGGGATCTGCTCTTTTGACAGTTCCTTCTTCACTTTCCGAATGGACAGCGTCCAGGCGGGGACCATGGCGGCGGTCATCACCGCGCAGGTCTGCGGGCTCAGGTAATTATCCGGAATATGCATATCGAACCTCCATTTTCTGTCAGCTGAGAGTGTTACCACGAATTTTAACGGCAGATGAATCACTGCGGAAGCCCCCCGGGGGGTTCCGGAACGGGAAACGGAACAGTAAAGCAGAGTTTCTTGCGCTGCAGGAACGCAGATACACGACACATCATGGTACAATGCAGGAAAAGCCACAGAGAGGGGATACAAAGATGAGCAGTAAAAAGCAGAATCCAATGGATATGCTGCAGGGACTTGCCGGAAATTTTGGGGACGAGGACCTGGACTATGAGGAGGAGTACTTTGACACCGAGCCGCACTATGATGAGTACGGCAATGAGACAAGGCCTCTCGTTGGGAGGCTGCTTCTTCGCGCAGTGGAGACCCAGCTTGCCGATGAGGAAAAGTGTGGGTATGTCCGGGAGGCCTACCGGAAGCTGCAGGAGAAGGGCTACTTCAAAAAGCAGGCAAAGATCAAGATCGAGGTTGCGATGTCCAATGCAATCTTCGAGATGATGAAGTACAACGTCGACTATTCGGACGATCTCTACCGGGGAAAAATCGAGGAGGTCGTTGCAGAGCCGTATCATCCGGATTCGGTCATCGACTTTGAAACCGGGCGGGAGCACCTCTTTGATGAGGAGCTTCAGGAGATCGATGATCTCGCCAATGACTATCATGGGGACTCGGAAAAGAAAGCAGCAGCGATGCTGAAGGACCTCTGGCCGTCCCTGAAGGAGTATCTGGATGACAACTACTGCCGGGAGACGAAGGACGGGATTGTCCGCTGCTCTCTGGATGAGATCGCGCAGCACCGGTCGTTTGGAATAAATCTCTCCAATGTCATCCGGGAGACGGACATCCTGTTTAACAACACCAAAGACTATGACTACAGCATTACGTGGAATCAGGAGATTTTAAGGACCTTCCGACTTGACGCACAAGATCGTGACAACTGCATTTCGGCCATTGGAGAAGCCCTGGA
Organism: uncultured Lachnospiraceae bacterium; assembly: GCA_900315055.1. Lineage (GTDB taxonomy): Bacteria > Bacillota > Clostridia > Lachnospirales > Lachnospiraceae > CAG-791. The sequence goes on along the minus strand of OMXP01000070.1, from coordinate 6,891 downwards.
GGGAAAGGGAGAAAAAGAGAAGGCGGACGCATATTACAGGGATTGGATCCGGAGAGAACCTGACAATCTCAATGCGGTGCAGTTCTACGTTCTCCTCCTGGAGATGAGGGGCGATATCGACGGGGCACGAAAGCTTCTGGAGGAGCATCTGCCCGACGATGACAGGCTCGATCCCTCTTACACTCCCTTGTATGAGCGGGCAGAGGATTTCTACTCGTTTGAGGGGGAGAAGGAAAAGAGCAGGCATTACCGGGATCTTCTGGTGGAGCTTGAAAAGGTTCGGATAAATTCCAGAAAGAGTCAGACTGTGCAGCCTTCGAAGAAGCCAAAGAAAATCTATCCGAACGATCCCTGCCCCTGCGGGAGCGGAAAGAAGTACAAGAAGTGCTGCGGCAGGGGAAAGGTCTGAGAGGAACGGATCAGAGCCGGAACATATGAAAAGGCGCCGGGAGACAGGTGAGATCCTGTTTCCCGGCGCCTTTGATGTTCAGGTGCTTATTTCCTTGCGTATTTGTCGATGAGCTCCATGATGATGGAGATGGAGTTCACCTGGGATGACTTCTCCATTGCCTTGATGTAGGTCTCCCGGTTGTTGTAGAGCTCCGTGACCTTCTCGACGATGCAGTCCGGCAGGTCGTCGTCCTGGACCACCATGCTGTAGCCCATGCGCTCGAAGGAGGCAGCGTTGAGCTTCTGGTCGCCGCGGCCGGTGGGAAGCGGGACGAGGAGATTCGGCTTCTTCAGGGCGAGGAGCTCGCAGATGACGTTGGCGCCGGCTCTGGAGATCACGACGTCCGCCATCGCATACAGGTCCTTGAGCTCGTCCTTGACGTACTCGAACTGACGGTATCCGGGGATGGTGAGCTTTAGGTTGTCCATCTTTCCCTTGCCGCAGATGTGGCAGATCTGGAAGGACTTCAGCAGTGCATCGAGGTTGTCACGCACGGTCTGGTTCACGGACTGGGCGCCGAGGCTTCCTCCGATGATCATGAGCACTGGCCTGCTCTCATCAAAGCCGCAGAACTCGAGCCCCTTCTTCCGATCGCCCTGGAAGAGCTCCTCACGGATGGGCGTGCCGGTGAGCACGGCCTTGTCGGAGGGCAGATCATTGACGGTCTCGGGGAAGTTGCAGCAGACCTTGACGGCATGGGGCACGCACAGCTTGTTGGCAAGTCCGGGGGTCAGGTCCGACTCGTGGCAGATGACGGGGATCTTCAGAGAAGCCGCCGCCTGGACCACGGGGACGGAGACATAGCCGCCCTTCGAGAAGACGATGTTCGGCTGATACTCCTTCAGGAACTTCTTTGCCTGCGCCTTGCCCTTGAGCACGCGGAAGGGATCGGAGAAGTTCTTGGGATCGAAGTAGCGGCGGAACTTTCCGGTCTCGATCGGCACGTAGGGGATGTGATAGTCCTCGATAAGCTTTCGCTCGATGCCGCTGATGGAGCCGATGTAGGTGATCTCATAGCCCTCTTCCTGAAGGTGCGGGATCAGCGCAAGATTCGCCGTCACATGGCCGGCCGTGCCGCCGCCGGTCAGAACAATCTTTTTTCCCATGTCACTGCTCCTGCCCGATTGCGATTTCCAGCGCTCTTGCAAGCTGATCGGGACACGAGGTCGACTTGAAGCCGCAGGTGGTTCCCTTCAGGGTCTCGATGACGTCCTCGGCCTTCCGGCCGGTGACGAGCTTGCAGATGCCCTTCAGGTTGCCGTTGCAGCCGCCGGTGAAGGCGACGTGCTTTATGATATGGTTCTCATCAACATCAAGATCGATCTGCGTGGAGCAGGTCCCCCTGGTTCTGTATATCATGGATACAATGTCCTTTCTGTTACGGAATTATTACTGCTCATGATACCCTGTTCCCCCTCGATTTACAACCGGCGGCAGGCCCCGGAAAGGCCTGTTTTTATTGCACCGCCAGGGGGAATGTTGTAATATTTAAACCGGTGTGCCGGGAAACAGGTAACGTTTCCGGCACCGGGATCTTATCTTTGGACTCTTTCAGGAGGAATGATTCATGGCACAGTGGACAAATTTCGATGAGCTCGCGTCCTACAAGACGCTGCAGTCCGTCAAGAAGGTGGACATCCGCAAGGAAATGGCAGGCGAGAACGGCGCAGAGCGCGTGAAGAAGTACTCCGTCCCGATGGCGGAAGGCCTGACCTACAACTACGCGGCAAAGGCCGTTGATGATGAGGTGCTGAAGGATCTGTGCGATCTGGCAAAGGAAGCACAGCTGTCCGAGAAGTTTGAGGAGCTCTACAACGGAGCTGTCATCAACACCGGTGAGAAGAGACTGGTTCTGCACCAGCTCTGCCGCGGACAGCTCGGCAAGGATGTCGTCGTTGACGGCGTCAACAAGCGCGAGTTCTACGTGGAGCAGCAGAAACGCGTTGCGGACTTTGCAAACAAGGTCCACAGCGGTGAGATCACCAACGAGAAGGGTGAGAAGTTCACGCAGGTTGTCCAGATCGGCATCGGCGGATCGGACCTCGGCCCCCGCGCCATGTACATCGCCCTGGAGAATTGGGCAAAGAAGAACAACACCCTGAAGATGCAGGCCCGCTTCATCTCCAACGTGGATCCGGACGATGCGGCTGCAGTCCTTGCACAGACCGATGCATCCCATGCCCTGTTCATTCTGGTCTCCAAGTCCGGCACGACGCTTGAGACCCTGACCAACAACGCCTTCGTCCAGGATGCCCTGAAGAAGGACGGCCTTGATCCTGCAAAGCACATGGTGGCTGTCACCAGCGCAACCTCCCCTCTTGCAAAGAGCACCGATTTCCTGACCGCCTTCTACATGGACGACTACATCGGCGGCCGTTACTCCACATCCTCTGCCGTCGGCTGCACCGTGCTCTCTCTTGCCTTCGGACCGGACGTGTTCGCCCGCTTCCTCGACGGCGCTGCAGCAGCAGATAAGGCTGCCACCGAGAAGGATCCGATGAAGAATGCCGCCATGCTCGATGCCCTGATCGGCGTCTATGAGCGCAACTTCCTCGGCTATGACACCACCGCGGTTCTGCCGTACTCGCAGGCTCTGTCCCGCTTCCCGGCACACCTGCAGCAGCTCGACATGGAGTCCAACGGCAAGTCCGTCAACCGCTTCGGCGAGCCGATCAGCTACGTCACCGGCCCTGTGATCTTCGGTGAACCCGGCACGAACGGCCAGCACTCCTTCTATCAGCTCCTGCATCAGGGCAAGACCTTGATCCCGCTGCAGTTCATCGGCTTTAAGAACAGCCAGCTCGGCGTCGATGTCGACATCGAGGGCTCAACCAGCCAGCAGAAGCTGTGCGCAAACGTCGCCGCTCAGATCGTCGCCTTCGCCTGCGGCAAGGACGATGAGAACCCGAACAAGAACTTCGAGGGCGGCCGTCCGTCGAGCATCATCATCGGCGAGCAGCTCACCCCTGAGACGCTGGGTGCCCTTCTTGCACACTTCGAGAACAAGGTCATGTTCCAGGGCTTTGTCTGGAACATCAACAGCTTCGATCAGGAAGGCGTACAGCTCGGCAAGGTCCTTGCAAAGCGCGTTCTGGCCCACAACACCGAGGGTGCTCTGACCGAGTACAGCAAGCTCCTGAACATCTGATCTTTGAAGTTGAGATCTGAACAGAATTAACGAATAAGAAACTCCCTTCCGGTATTTGCCGAAAGGGAGTTTTTATGTGGTACCGGAATCGTCCGATCCCCGGTGGATTGCGCCGTCCCCGTACTTTGTGCGGATGGCGTTCTCCATGGCCTTCAGTTTTTCAAGCTTCTTCTTTCTGGCGCTCTCCTCCTGTTCCTTCTGCTGATTCTGCAGAAGATCCTCGAAGGTCATCTGGTGATAGACGTCCGAGGTGAGGTCGCTGGCCTTGAGGCCGATGAGACGGATACCGCTCACCGTCTCATAGAGCCCTCCGGTGACAGGTTTTCCCTTTGTCAGGGCGTCCGGATTCCCCGCAAGGAGCCGCCCGGCAAGGACCAGACTCTGCTCATAGAAGATACTCCCGTCGTTGGTCGGATCGGGGAGAGGGCACTGTATGGAGCGCTTCTGAAATTCGGAGGTCTTCACAAGGACCGAGAGCGTCCCCGCGCGCAGCTGATCTTTTTGAAGGCGCGAGGAGACTCCCTCTGAGAGGGATTTCAGAAAGGGCGGAAGAGCTGTGCGGAAGTTCCGGGCCGTGATGTCCTCGGCAGTCGTGCGCTCGTTGGAGTAGCTCTTCCGGTCGTCGCGCTCTGTCTCGACGATCGCGGAGCCGATGCCGTTGGCTGCGCTGTGGATGTAGGCACCGGACTTTTCCCCGAGGACCGATTTCAGAAACGCGGGATCCGCCTTTGCGGCATCTTCGATGGTCCGGATGCCAAGGGATTGGAGCCTTTCGGACGTCTTCTTCCCGCAGCCGTAGAGCTCGGAAATCGGAAGGGGCCACATCTTCTTTGGAACCTCCTCCGGAAAGAGCGTGTGCACCTTGTCCGGCTTTTCGAAGTCGGATGCCATCTTGGCAAGGAGCTTGTTCACGGAGATGCCGACATTGACGGTAAATCCAAGGCTGTCCCGGATCTCGTCCTTGATCGCATGCGCGGTCCGGACGGCCTCGTCCCGGTCTTTTGCCCCGATGGCGACGTAGGCCTCATCGATGGATGCCTGCTCGACGGCATCGCTGTAGGTGTGCAGAACCCTGATGAACTGCTTCGAGTACGACCGGTAGGTTGCAAAGTCCGCCGGTACCACGGTGAGGTTGGGGCATCGCTTCATTGCGGACGCGATGGTGTCCGCCGTGTGGATGCCGTACTTCTTTGCGGGCAGGGACTTTGCGGTCACGATGCCGTGACGGGTCTTTTCATCGCCGCCGACGACGGAGGGGATTGTGCGAAGGTCCACCGCGGAAGGGTCCTCCTTCAGGCGCTTTACGGCGCTCCAGGAAAGAAACGCGGAGTTTACGTCGACATGAAAGACGAAGTTCATGGACGGATCCCCAGAATCCCGCAGAAGTTTCCGTGCTGCCCCCTGCTTGCCCGGTGGGAGAAGAGAAGCTCACTGTTTTCCTTCGTGCAAAGATCGCTTGTGTGGATCTGCTCATCCGGTACCCCGCAGCCTGTCATCGTGATGCGGCAGGCAGCGGGGAGGTCAAGCTGTGCATGTCCCGGGCGGCCGGGATACAGGATCTCGTCCTCATGCCCGGGAAACGCCTTGCGGAATGCGTCCGCGACGTCGTCACTTACCTCATAGCAGTCCCTGCAGATCGAGGGGCCGATGACGCAGACAAGATCCTTCGGGTCCGTGTGAAAAGCCTCCTCCATGGCGTGAATGGTCACCGCCCCGATCTTCCCGACGGTTCCCCGCCACCCGGAGTGGCAGGAGCCGATGGCGCGGTGCACCGGGTCCGCGAACATCAGCGGCACGCAGTCCGCAAAGGAGGTCACAAGAAACAGCCCCGGCGTATCCGTGATAAAGCCATCCATATCGTCGAACTTCTGCGGGATCGTGACGCCGTTTCCGGCGTTTTCCTCCGTGACCCGGCAGACATTCGTGTGGTGCACCTGACGGGTAAGGCACATCTTCGAGGGCTCTGTCCCGAGAGCCCCGGCAACGCGCCGGTAATTCTCACAGACCAGCTCCCTGTCATCACCCCTTGTAAAGGAGAGATCCATGCTGTCAAAGATCCCGCTCGATGCGCCGCCGTAGCGCGTGGTAAAGCCGTGGGAGAGGAAGGACAGCTTCTGGAAGGCATCAAAGGTCACAAGAGGAAGAGAGGTGCCGTCTTCCTCCGGATACAGGGAAAGCGCTGTTTCCCTCTTCCCCTTCCGATGGAGCGTGATGGCAGTTTCGATCACGGTGCTTCCCGCCTTAGGGTGCCGCACAAAGCGGCCTCTTACGATTTCGTCGGACAATGGTTTTCCTCCGTAAACATGAAAAACAGCCGGGAAGATCAAAACGGTCTTCACGCGGCTGTCGGATATCATCTGTTTCTCTGTGCTCAGTCGACGTTGTCGTCGGTCTGAATCGTCATCAGGATGTCATCCATCGAGACCATGGTGTCGGTCTTCAGAAGGATCTTGGTGACCGTGCCGGCTGCGGGAGCTTCGACGGGCAGGTCATTGCCGATCGTTGCCACTGTGTCACCCTCGTTGACATGATCGCCCTCGGCGACGTTGATCTTCGTCAGGATACCGGGGATCGAGATGCGCACCAGGACATTGCCCTCGGTGTCGGTCTCGGGCTCCGTCGTCTCTTCCATGTCGTCATCGTCATCGCGCTCGAGCTCGATTTCCTTCTTTTCCTTATACTTCTTATAGGCGAACGTTCCGGCACAGGCTGCGGCCGCACCGATGAACAGTCCTGCAAGGATCTTTCCTGTTCTGCTCTTATCTGCCATGATGGCCTCCTTTTCTGAGTACGCCGGCTCTGATCTTCCGGTGGACGTTTGTTCTCCCTAAGTATAATGGAAGATGGACAAAATGGAACCGGCAAATCATGAAAATTTCGTTAATATGGCAGAATGCCGGGGGAAATACGGGGACTTTGGCGGAGTACAAAACGAGGGAAACAAGCGTAAATTCCGGGAAGACGAAACAAAATTCGTTCGACAAGGCAAGATAGGCACGGTATAATATCATCAGCAATCTATGAGGGAGCCGCAGTTTTTCGAAACGACCCCCGATTTCGGATACGCAGCAGGACCTTCTGCTGCGGAAGAGGAGGAGATCCTCTTCATGATTTTACGCCTGTTCCAGGCGGCAGCCGCAATCTGCCGACTGAAACACAACTTTCTCCCCTGGGACCGCCGGTACCTGCCGACGGTCCTTTTTTGTGCGCCCGGCGGGCGCACGCTCTAATGGGTGAAAGTCCCTAACTCGCCCGGCAGTGGGAAGAGTACAGCCGAAGCCAAGGGCGTTAA
>OMXP01000019.1 GCA_900315055.1 uncultured Lachnospiraceae bacterium | reverse complement strand
ACGAGTATGACAAAGTTCACGTTAACGTTTGAACCGCCGTGTACCGAACGGTACGCACGGTGGTGTTGGAGGCGGGTGAAATCCCCGTCTACCAGATTAAGTGAAACGGGGGAGTCTATGAAAAAGAGAGTGTGGACAGCGGTCCTTGTCTTTGTTCTGTGCGCGGTGATGGCACTGCCGGCGGGGGCTGCGGAAAAGAAGACAGCGGCAAAAACGTATCGATCGGAGCTTACCGGGGAGGAGATCTCCACCTCGATCCGGAACCAGCGGCCGATTGCGGTGATAGTTGACAACGAGACGATCGCTCTGCCGCACTACAACACGGCAAACGCGGACATCGTCTACGAGATGGTGAACAGCCTTGCCAATCAGCGCATCACAAGGCTCATGTGCGTCTACAAGGACTGGGGAAACCTTGCGCGCACCGGAAATATAAGGAGCACACGGCCGACCAACATTCTTGTTGCACAGGAGTACGATGCCGTCCTTCTGCATGACGGAGGCCCCTTCTACAACAACGTCTACTTCAAGCGCTATCCGGATCACTATGCGGGGGACTTCAAGCGCTACAAGAACGGGAAGGCAAGGGAGTTCACGGACTACATCAGCGGCGGAGATCTTGTCGCGAAAAAGCTCAAGAGCGCAGGTCTTTCCTCCACCTATCCGAAGGGATTTGACAAAGATCACTTCGTGTTCGACCCGGACGGCCACGTCGACCTGAAGCTGGACGGCCCGGTCTCGAAGGCGGGGAAGGAAGTTGATCTGTCCGGGGCGTTCTGGCACAACAAGTCAAAGCTCACCTACAACAGCAAGACGAAGACCTACACCTACAGCGAGTACGGGAAGACCCACAAGGACGCGGAGACGAATGCCACGATGGACTTCAAGAACGTGATCCTGCAGGACGTCACCTACCACCAGTATGACAAGAACGGATACCTCATCTATAACTGCATCGGCCTCGGGGAGGGCTGGTACATCACGGAGGGAAAGGCCGTTCCGATCCTCTGGAAGAAGGACTCCGAGTCGGGGGATACGATCTACATCGGCGGCACCGGGGAGCAGATCAAGATGAACCCCGGGAAGACCTACATCGCGCTGATCCCGGACGATACCTGGGATAAGGTAGAGATCAGATGACAGAATAAACCGAAGGCGTGCACACCCCATTGTGAGTGGCACGCCTCCTTTGTCTGTGCACACGCTGCCCGTTTTGCGGATACCGACTGTGTGCCGAAGACAACCGTCTGTCGCAAAAAGGTGGAAATCAGCCCCCTCATCGCCTAGGATAACAGCGTAAGGAAGAAGGAAAGGAGTGCTACATGAAAGTCAGTGTCCGCATCGAGAAGAACATCAGAGAGCCGGAGGTCATCATTGTGTCCGACCAGATGACAGGGGAGGTGGAGGAGATCCTTCAGAAGCTCTCGAAGGAGAAACAGCAGATGCTCGCAGGCTTTCGGGACGACACGGTGCGGGTGCTTTCGCCGGAGAAAATCCTGCGGATCTATGCCCAAAATGGCAGGGTTTATGCGGGAACGGACTTTGGGGAATATCAGCTGCACTTCAGGCTCTATGAGCTCGAGGAGCGGCTTGGGAGCTTCTCCTTCGTTCGGATTTCGAATTCGGAGATCATCAGCCTGAAGAAGGTGCAGCACTTTGACCTGAGCTTTACAGGAACGATCTGCGTCATCCTGACGGATGGTACCAAAACCTTTGTTTCGAGGCGCTACGTGCCGAAGATCAAGCGGATGCTTGGCATGTGAGAGGAGGAATGTCATGAGTAAACAGGCAAAGCAGGAAAAAGCAATCGGGGAAATCCTTGTCATACGGTGCCTTACCGGCGCTCTCATCGGGGTCGCCGCCAGCACCCTGATCACGGTTTTCATCTCTGCCATCATCGGGGACGGAAATTATTACCCGGTCAGTCCGGATCTTGTCTCAGCGTGCGGTTCAGAGCTCAAAGCGATAATTCTGCAGACACTGTTTGACCTGCTCTACGGCGCGGCCTTTGGCGGTGCGGGGCTTATCTGGACGCTGGACTGGAGCCTTCTGAAGCAGACCCTCGTGCACCTTGTGATCTGCTCCGGGGCAACATTTCCGATCGCCTGGCTGATGCACTGGATGACCCATACCACGGCGGGCGTGCTCTCCTACTTCGGCATCTTCTTTGCGATTTATGCCGGTATCTGGTGCCTGCTGGCGCTTTCCGCAAGAAAAAGTGTGGACAGAATGAATGAGGAACTTGAGAAAGGCGCCGGAACAAAGGGCGGACAATAGCACAGCCTTTCTGCCCTCTGACAAAGGCCAGAGGGCAGGGATACGATCTGGATTTGCGGCGCCGGGGAGCAGATCGAGAGGAGATGGGCTGGCAGCGCATATGGCAAAAGCCGGGGAAAAGCTCTGTCACAGATGCTTTTCTCCGGCTTTTACTTATGTAACGACTCCGTGATCAATCGTTGGATTCCATAAAACGGCTGATTTCAGATATCAGCACGGACTCCTTATGCGTTCGCGACGTCCTCAACGAACTGCTCCAGGGCGGGCTGATCCTCCCTGTGCAGGGCGGACTTGAACGTAAACATGTTTTCGACGAGGGTCACGTTCTTGAAGGCGGAGAGCTTGTCAGCGATGAGCTTTCCGGCGACCGGAGCCCAGGTGCCGTTCTGCGCGATCGCAAAGGTGCGGTTCTGCACGGCAAGGGAACCCATGTCATCGATGAAGCCGAGCATCTTCGGATAGATGCCGTTGTTGTAGGTTGCGGCAAAGAGCACCACCTTTTTGCAGCGCCAGACTTCGCTGATGAGGTAGGAGACATCGGTCTTGCTGACGTCATAGACGGTGACTCTCGTGCCGGTCTTTTCGCGGTAGAGGGTGGCAAACGTCTCCGCAGCGCTTGCGGTGTGGCCGTAGAGGCTGTTGTAGACAACGATTGCCTCGTCGGTCTCCGGCGTGTAGGTGCTCCACTTCTGATACTTGTCGATGAACCAGGCGATGCCGTCGGCCTTTCTCCAGACGGGGCCGTGGAGAGGCAGGATTTCCTTAATCGGAAGGTTTGCCGCCTTCTTCAGGACCATCTGGACCTGCTGGCCGTACTTGCCGACGATGTTTGCATAGTAGCGGCGTGCCTCGTCGAGGTACTTGTGCTCGAAATCATAGTCGTCCGCGAAGATGGAATCCTCAAGGGCGCCAAAGGTGCCGAAGGCATCTGCCGAGTAGAGGGCACCGGTCGTGGTATCGAGGGCCATCATGACCTCCGGCCAGTGGACCATCGGAGCGCAGACGAAGGCGAAGGTGTGCTTTCCGGTCGTCAGGGTATCGCCCTCCCTGACCACGAGCTTCTTCTGATCCTTCAGCTCCGGGAAGAACTGATACAGGAAGGTGAAGGTCTTCATGCCGCCGACCAGCGTGATGTCGGGGAAGGCACGAACGACGTGGGCGATCTGCGAGCAGTGATCCGGCTCCATGTGCAGGATCACCAGGTACTCGGGCTTTCTGCCGGCAAGCACCGCATCGAGATTCTCCCAGTACTGCTCCGCGACGGAGACATCGGCGGTATCAAACAGGGTGATCTTCTCATCGAGGACCACGTAGCTGTTGTAGGAGACGCCGTTCGGGAGCGGGAACAGGTTTTCAAAGAGTTCAAGTCTGCGGTCGGACGCGCCGATCCAGACGGTATCCTGTGCAACCTCACGTGTAAGAATCATTCCGTAACCTCCAAAAAATATAAGGAAATTGAACTTCCGGTTTTTCCGTCCAAAAGTATAACATGTGAGAGCAAAGGATGGCGGACGCGGGCTGCGGTTTACCCAAATTTTTCAGCGGACAGACCCCTTCAGGTGCTAGAATAAATCATTGCCAATCGGCAGGGCGCGTGTTAATGTTCAGCGTACCCATTTTTGAGAAGAACAGAAATCAGATCAGAAGAAAACTGGAGGACGGAATGAGAAAGACCAAGATCATCTGCACACTCGGACCTTCGAGCAATGACGAGGAGACCATCGGCAAACTGATGCAGGCCGGCATGAATGTCGCCCGCTTCAATTTTTCCCATGGCTCCCACAAGGAGCACAAGGAGCGCTTTGACAAGGTGCTGAAGATGCGCGAGAAGCTGAATCTTCCGGTCGCCACCCTCCTGGACACCAAGGGGCCGGAGATCCGCCTGCGCGATTTCAAGGACGGCTCCGTGGAACTCAAGGCCGGTCAGAAGTTCACCCTGACCACCGAGGAGATCCTGGGCGATGAGACCCGCTGCTCCATCTCCTACAAGGGCCTTCCGCAGGATGTGACGGTCGGCGGCACCATCCTCATCGATGACGGTCTCATCGGCATGAGCGTCGATGAGGTCACGGACACGGACATCGTCTGCACCGTGCGCAACGGCGGCAAGATCTCGAACCACAAGGGCGTCAACGTCCCCGGGGCAAACCTGTCGATGCCGTTCATCAGCCCGCAGGACAGGGACGATCTGATCTTCGGGTGCGAAACCGGCTTTGACTACGTTGCGGCAAGCTTCACGAGAACCGCCTCCGATATCCGCGAGATGCGCCACATCCTGGGCGAGCACGGCGGACAGAACATCAAGATCATCGCAAAGATCGAGTCCGTGCAGGGCGTCGAGAACCTCAAGGAGATCCTCGAGGTCGCGGACGGCATCATGGTCGCGCGCGGCGACCTCGGAGTCGAGGTGCCCCTCGAGGACGTCCCGGTGCTGCAGAAGAAGATGATCCGCATGGCAGAGCGCATGGGCAAGCAGTGCGTCACCGCAACCCAGATGCTCGACTCCATGATCCACAACCCGAGACCGACCAGAGCCGAGACCACGGACGTTGCAAACGCCATCTATGACGGCACCACGGCCATCATGCTCTCCGGAGAGTCCGCAAACGGCAAGTATCCGGTGGAGGCGGTGGCAACGATGAGCCGCATCGCAGAGAGAACCGAGTCCGACATCGACTACGCATCCCGCATGCAGAACCGCCACATCGATGATTCCAGCGATATCACCACGGCGATCTCCCACGCGACCGTGCAGATCGCGGACGACATCAAGGCCGATGCCATCATCACGGTCACGATCTCGGGCTTTACCGCAAAGAGACTCTCCGGCTACCGCCCGACCTGCCCGATCATCGCCTGCTCCACAAAGGCCCAGGTGGCGCGCCAGATGAACCTTCTGTTCGACATCAAGCCCCTGATGATCAAGGAGGAGCCGAGTGCCGATCTGCTCTTTGAGGCGGCCGTGAACCGCGCAAAGGAAGCGGGCTGCGTCAAGAGCGGCGACCGCATCGTCCTGACCGCCGGCGTGCCGCTGGGCGTATCCGGCAACACCAACATGATCCGCGTGATCGAGGTCTGGTAACAAAAACCAAACTGGCAAGCAGTTTGGTTTCCAGCTGCAGGTTGTTACCGAAGTAAGACATGATTCCAGAGCTTTCCGGAGCGTATGCCCCGGGAGGCTCTTTTTCTGTGGTAGAATGATTCCGGAATTCAGAGAAAAAGGAGCAGGGTATGAGCGGCAGGCTGTTCTGTCTCATGGGAAAAAGCGCATCCGGCAAGGATACGATCTATGAAGAACTCCTTCGGGACAGGGGACTGTCCCTTCGTCCCCTCGTTCCCTATACCACCCGCCCGATGCGGGACGGGGAGGAGAACGGACGGGAGTACTTCTTTACAGGCGTTAAGGAATATCAGTCCCTGAAGGACAGGGGACTGGTTCTCGAGTCCCGCTGCTATCAGACGATCGCGGGGCCCTGGTACTACTACACGGTAAAAGACAGGCAGCTCGATCTGTCGAAGGGATCGGTCCTTGCGATTGAGACGCTGGAGTCATACCTCACACTCAGGGTAGCCCTCGGCGGGGAGAGCGTTGTTCCCCTCTACATCGAGCTTGACGACGGGGAGCGGCTTGAAAGAGCGCTTCATCGGGAAAGAGCACAGAAGACACCGCACTATGAGGAGATGTGCCGGCGCTTTCTTGCCGATCAGAAGGACTTTTCGGAGGAGAACCTTGTTTCTGCCGGCATCACGAGGCGCTTTGTCAACAACGACCTTGATGCCTGCACGGCAGAGCTTGCCGCCTTTATTCGATCATACGGGGAGCACTGATGGGAGAGCTGTTTTTCCACAACGTCACAGGACAGAAGAGAGCCGCGGGGCATCTCTCGGACATGGTGCGGACCGGGCGAATTCTGCATGCGATGATCCTCACTGGAGACGCAGGATCCGGCAGGCATGAGCTGGCCGAGGCCTTCGGCGCGGCGCTTCTTTGCGAGCACCCGGTGGAGCGGGACGGGTTTCTCGAGGCCTGCGGGGAGTGCCGCTCCTGCCATCAGGCAAAGTCGGGGGCAAATCCGGACCTCATCACCGTCCGGAACGTCGATCCGAAGACCGGGAAGATGAAGCCCCCGGGGGTTGATGACATACGGCGCATGAGGGATTCCGTGGCGATCCTTCCCTACTATGCGGACCACAAGGTCTACATCCTGCCCCTTGCCGACAAGATGGGGGCACAGGCCCAGAATGCGCTGTTAAAGACCCTCGAGGAGCCGCCCGCCTACGCGGTGCTGCTGCTTCTTGCGGGCAGTACGGACGGCCTTCTGCCGACGGTGCTGTCGAGGAGCGTGACCCTGCGCCTGCAGGCGGTGTCGTCGGACCTTATCGAGAAGGATCTCGTATCCCGCGGCATCGATCCGAAAAAGGCGCACCGGTACGCTTCTCTTGCAAACGGAAATCCCGGGCGGGCGCGCCTTCTTTCGCAGAGTGAGAACTATGAGGAGTTCTTCCGGCAGGTGACGGAGCTTTTCCGGGACCTGCCCAAAAAGAGTGCCGGGGATCTGTCCCTTGCATCAGCAAGGATCCTGGGGACGGATGCGGACTTTGACGCGGAGGAAGAGTTCTACTTTCTTGCGGAAATGTATGTGAGGGACCTTGCGGCAGGCCTTGCAAATGCCCCGTCCTTGATTTTCCATTCCCTGATAACGTATAGTAATCATACTGTGGAAAATGAGTCGTTTCTGACATTTGATCAGGTGGAAAGGCTTCGCCTTGCCGTCTCAAACGCCAGAGAGCGAAGAGCAAGAAACGGTGATCCCGTGATGACCTGTGAGCTGATGCTCCTGTCGATGCGGGACGCCTTGAGTTAGAAAGCAAGATACATGGATAACGAAGAAAAGAACAGTCAGTCCAGTGCCTTCTCCGTAGATGAGATCCTCGACGGCATTCTCGATGATCCGAAGGCCGTGCAGAAGGCAAAGGAGGCCCATGACGCGATCACGAAGCAGGGGCAGATCCTGACGAAGGACGCGGACAGGACATCCTATTACGTCAATGCGACGAGAAAAGAGGAACAGGACGGAGAAGTTCTCCGGAAAGAGGCGACCTTTACCCTGAAGGTCACCACGGAGAAGAACCTGCCTGCCGCGCCTCAGAAGAAGGCGCTTACCGGGCCTGCCGAGGAGACAAAGACAGAAGACACTGATACGGAAGATCAGGAAGAGGAAGTCCTCGAAGAGAACGAGGACGCCGAGGTGGAGCCTGCAGCGGAGGAGGAGACGTCCGCCGAGGAGGAACAGGAGCTCGAGGCCCTCGAGGAGAAGGAACAGGACGAGAAGGAAGGCGGCATCGAGGACGACATCGATGAGCCGGAAGAAGCAGAGCCCGAAGAGCAGACACAGGAGAACGATCAGGAGCCCGGGTATACCCCGGAGCCTGCCCTGGTGGTCGGCGTCCGGTTCCGCAGAGCGGGGCGCATCTACTACTTCCAGGCAGGGGACTTTCAGGTTCGGGCGGGCGTCCCCGTCATCGTCGAGGTGTCCCGCGGCCGGGAGTTCGGCACCTGCGTCAACAACCCGATGAAGATCGACCTGAAGAAGTTCCGGGTCAGACCCCGCAGGATCGTCCGCATCGCGGATCAGGACGACATCGACCGGCATGAGGTGAACCGGCAGAAGGAGCATGAAGCCTATAAGATCTGCCAGCAGAAGATCCGTCAGCACGGCCTCAACATGAAGCTCATCGATGCCGAGTACACCTTTGACAACAACAAGATTCTCTTCTACTTCACGTCCGAGGAGCGCGTCGATTTCCGCGATCTCGTGCGCGATCTTGCAGGGGTGTTTCACACGAGAATCGAGCTTCGCCAGATCGGCGTGCGAGATGAGACCAAGATCCTCGGCGGGTACGGATCCTGCGGAAGACCTCTTTGCTGCCACACCTATCTGTCCGACTTTGCGCCGGTTTCCATCAAGATGGCCAAGGAGCAGAACCTCTCGCTCAACCCGGCGAAGATCTCCGGTGTGTGCGGGCGTCTCATGTGCTGCCTCAAGAACGAGGAGGAAACCTACGAGGAGCTGAACCGCCAGCTGCCGCATATCGGCGATGAGGTGCAGGCCTCGGACGGCCTGACCGGAGACGTCGAGAACATCAACATCCTCCGGCAGAAGGTGCGCATCATCGTCGAGGTCAACGACGAGAAGGAACTGCACGAGTACGACGCCAAGGATCTGACCATCCTGCGCCGCAGAAAGAGAGGTCAGGCAAAGCCGAGATTTACAAGAAACGACGAGCACGTGGCAAAGCGCGTCGACCACACGGCGGACCATGCAGCGTCTCAGGCTCCGAAGGACCACGACTTCGCGGCAGCGGACTTTACGGCACAGGCAGCGCCGGATGCGCAGCCTTCACCGGAGAAAACGGGAAAGCCAGAGCGCGATCCGAGGGAAAAGAGAAGACGCAGACCGCAAAGAAAGAACGGACCGGACTCCAGATCCCAGGGAGGATCTCAGCAGGGAGCTCCTGCAGGATCCGGATCCCAGAACGCTTCCGGACAGGAGAAGACGGAGAAGCAAAGACCGCAGGGAAGACGCGGCGGCAACGGCGGTAATGCAGGAGGCGGCACAAACGGCGGCGCACCCGATGCGTCAAACCCGAATGCAAAGAAGAACGGAGGACGTTCCGGACATGGAAGACGAGGCCATGGCAGAAGAGGCCAGGGACAGGGCGCTGGTGCGGCCGGGGGAGAAAACAGACGACCTGCAGAGAGCGGGTCTTCGGATCATTCAGAATCCTGAGAAGTTCTGCTTCGGCATGGACGCGGTGCTGCTCACCGGCTGGGTGAGAGTTCCGGACGATGGCACAGTGCTGGATCTCGGGACCGGGACCGGCATCATCCCGCTCCTTCTGTCCGCGAAGACAAAGGCATCTCATCTGACCGGGCTTGAGCTGCAGGAGGACATGGCCGACATGGCCGCAAGGAGCGTTGCCCTGAACCGCCTTTCGGACCGGATTTCCATCGTACAGGGAGATATCAGGAAGGCAGGCGCGCTGTTTGCGCCTGCCTCTTTTGATGTGGTGACGACCAATCCCCCGTACATGACAGGAGGCCACGGACTGACCAATCCCAAAGACAGCAAGGCAATCGCACGCCACGAGGTGTGCTGCACGCTGGATGACGTGGCAAGTGCCGCAGAAAAACTGGTCCGGCCGCACGGGCACGTCTTCATGGTGCACCGCCCGTTCCGGCTCACCGAGATCTTCCTGTGCCTTACCAGGCACCATCTGGAACCCAAGCGCATGCGGCTGGTCTATCCTTTTGCGGACCGCGACCCGAACATGGTCCTTCTCGACTGCGTGCGGGGCGGAAACTCCGGGATCAGGGTCGAAAAGCCGCTCATCGTGTTCCGGGAAAAGAACGTCTACACCGATGAGGTGAGAGATCTGTATGGATTTTAAAGGAGAATGACATGGCAGGGACCTGCTACCTTTGCGCAACACCGATCGGAAACCTGGACGACATCACGCTCCGGGTACTGGAGACGCTGAAGACCTGCGACCTTGTCGCGGCCGAGGATACGAGAAACACCCTAAAGCTCCTGAATCATTACGGCATCAGGAAGCCGCTGACAAGCTATCACGAGCACAACAAGTACGAGAAGGCTGACGAGCTCGTATCGCAGCTCCTTGCAGGAAAGAACATCGCCTGCGTCACCGATGCCGGAACGCCAGGGATCTCGGATCCCGGAGAGGTGCTCGCAAAGAAGTGCATCGAGAGCGGAATCCGGGTGACCTCCCTTCCCGGGGCCTGTGCCCTCATCGTTGCGCTCACGATGAGCGGCATGAGCGCACGGCGCTTCTGCTTTGAGGGGTTCCTGCCTCCGGACAAGAAGGAGCGGCAGAAGGTTCTTTCCGTGTTTCGGACCGAGGAGCGCACCACGATCTTCTATGAGGCGCCGCACCACCTGAAGGCAACCCTGAAGGAGCTCTGTGATGCGGCAGGAGATCGGAAGATCACCCTTTGCCGGGAGCTCACGAAGCGCTTCGAGGAGGCCATGCCGACAACGCTTTCGGGGGCGATCGCCTACTATGAGACGAACGAGCCAAGGGGCGAGTACGTCCTTGTGATCGAGGGACGGGACCCGGAGGAAAACCGGCAGGAAAAGATCGATGCGTTCTCCTCCATGACGATTGAGGAGCACATGAAGCGCTATGAGGACCAGGGGATCGACAGAAAGAGCGCGATGAAGCTGGTCGCAAAGGACCGCGGTGTCTCGAAGCGGGAAATCTATCAGGCACTGCTCTCGGGAGAGGGGGAAAAATGAAGTTTCTGCATGTATCCGACCTGCACATCGGAAAGTGCGTCTGCGGGGTATCGATGCTGGGTGGCGGCGATCAGGCCTACTGGATCGACCGCTTTCTGGAGCTTTGCGATTCGGAAAAGCCCGACGCTGTGCTCATCGCGGGGGATCTCTATGACAGAGCCCTCCCCTCGGGGGATGCGGTGGAGACCGTAAACCGACTGCTGACAGAGCTCTCCTCCCGGGACCTCTGTGTGTTTCTCATCGCGGGAAACCACGACAGCCCGGAGCGGATCTCCTATGCGGACGCCTTCCTTGCAAAGAGCAACGTCTATGCCGCGGGAACGCTCACGGAGAAGCTGACGAAAGTTATGCTTTCCGATGCCTGCGGCCCGGTGAATGTCTATCTTCTGCCCTATGTCTTTCCGGAGAGGGTGCGGGCTCTTCTCAAGGACGACGGCATCACGGACTACGACAGCGCCGTGCGTGCGATTCTTGCCCGGCAGGACATCGATACATCCCAGCGCAACGTTCTTGTCGCCCACCAGAACGTCATCACCCCGGGAAAGACGGAGATCTTCGGTGGCTCGGAGTCCGTCATCGGTGGCGTCGGCGAGGTGAGAGCGGACGCCTTTGATGCCTTCGACTACGTGGCCCTGGGACATATCCATGCGGCCTATCCCGTGGGACGGGAGTCCGTGCGCTATGCGGGTTCGCCCCTGTGCTATCACTTCGATGAGACGAAACAGGCAAAGAAGGGCCCCGTGTGCGTGACCCTGGGACCGAAGGGTACGGAGCCGGACATCCGGACGATCCTGATCCCGCCGCTCCATCCGATGCGCATCGTGAGGGGAAGCTATGAGGAGGTCCGGAAGGATCTCGTGCGCGCGGACCACAGGGGAGAGTACCTTTCCGTGGAGATCACGGATCAGATCATAACGTCGATGATCTACAACGACATTTTCTCGATCATAGGCAGCCATGAGAGCGTCCTCATGAAGATCCACTCCGACTACGAGGCCTTCAGCGAGGACGCAGGGAGCCTTAAGGAGGAGGATGCGGCGTCCAGCACCCCGGAGCAGCTCTTTGCGATGTTCTACAGGGCAAGAAGCGGGGGCGCGGAGCCCGATGATAACGAGCTTGCCGTCATCAAAAAGGCCGGAGAGATCGTTCGAAACAGCGGCGGGACGTTAGGCGATGACGATGTGGCAGCCCTGCTGTCCTTTGCGGAGGAACTGAAATGAGACCTTCCATTCTTGTCATGACGGCGTTCGGCTCCTACAGGGACCGGACGGTCATCGATTTCAATCAGCTGACCTCGGACCTGTACCTCATCACCGGGGATACCGGTGCGGGGAAGACGACGATCTTTGATGCGATCGTCTACGCGCTCTACGGCACTTTCAGCGGGAGCGAGCGAAAGCCCGAGATGATGCACAGCGACTTTGCGGACAAGTCGACGGACATGAAGGTGGAGCTGACCTTCACGGAGCAGGGAAAGCAGTACCGCGTGGAGAGGTCCCTGCACTTTCGGAAGAACCAGAAGACGAAGGAGTACGACTGCTCGAACGGCAAGAAGGCCATCCTCTATGACGCGGACGGCCAGGTCCTTGCAGAGAAGGAGACTTCGGTCACGGCAAGGTGCGAGGAGATCACGGGCCTGAATGCGGATCAGTTCACGAAGATCGTGATGCTCGCCCAGGGACAGTTCCGCAGGTTCCTCTCCGCGGGAAGTGACGAGCGGCAGAAGATCCTCGGAAAGCTCTTTGATGACACGGCCTGCAGGGCCTTTGAGACCCTGCTTGAGAATGCAAGAAAGGAGCTCTTCCGGCAGCGGCAGACGGCCGGGGCGGCCCTCACCAGTACGATGGAGGCGTTCCTTGTGCCGGAAGGTCTTTCCGACGAGGAGAGGGCGGGATTTCTTCCCGGGGATCCGGACCTTCTCCTGCACCTTAGCGACCTTGTCCGGAAGGATCAGAAGAGAGCAGAGGATGCCGGAAAGGCCCTGGATGAGGCCGGCGCGGCGGTCCTTTCCCTGACCGAGAAGAAGACCCTCGACCAGCAGGTAAAACAGAACTTTGACGATCTTGCGGCCCTGAATCAGAGGCTGGAGAGCCTGAAAAAACAGGCACCGGAGATCGAAAGACAGAAGGAAGAGAACGATCGAATCGACCTTGCCCTGCACAGGGTCCTGCCCCTGATCCTTCAGAGAAACCGGGACAGGGACGAGGTCAGGAAGGTGCAGGAGGCAATCGCTTCGCTCACAAAGAGCTGCGCGGAATTAAGCGCCAGGGTTTCTGCGTGCGATGCTGCCGTGAAGGGTGATGCGGAGGTCTCCCAAAAGGTGCTGGATCTTGCGGCGAAGATCCGGGGAATCGACGATTCCATGGGGGACTACGACGACCTCGAGACCAGGGAAAAGGCACTGAAGGCGCTGGAAACCAGGCAGGAGAGCGACCTGAAGAAACTCGATCAGCTGAAGAAGAATATCGAGACCAATGAGAATGCCCTGAAGCAGATGAAAGAGGCCAGGGATCTGTTAAAGGATGCGCCGGCCGATAGGGAAAAGGCTTCCTTTGCTCTTGAAGAGGCGGGAAAGAAACTTGATGCCGCAAAGGACGTGAAAACACGCCTTCAGAGTATCCGGGAGAAGGAAAAGGAGCTTGACCTGCAGAAGGATACGCTTCAGAAGAAGACGCAGGAGGCCGGGCGCCTTGCCACGGAGGCAAACGACCTCTATCAGAAGTTCCTCGCATCCCAGGCGGCCGTTCTCGGGATGGAGCTTGAGAACACCCTGGAGAAGGAAGGGAACGCGACCTGCCCGGTGTGCGGGACACACTTTGTAAAGGGACAGGAGCACCACTTTGCAGCGGGAACCGGCGAGATCACCAGGCAGAAGGTGGACAGTGCACGGAAAAAGGCGGACACCGCGGAAAAGGAGCGGGGAAATCTGGACAGCGCCTAT
This sequence comes from uncultured Lachnospiraceae bacterium, assembly GCA_900315055.1. Classification (GTDB taxonomy): domain Bacteria; phylum Bacillota; class Clostridia; order Lachnospirales; family Lachnospiraceae; genus CAG-791. The sequence continues at coordinate 26,798 of OMXP01000019.1, read as the reverse complement.
CAGTCGGCAAAGTCGCGCCTTGCAGCAGAGAAGGACAGCCTTCTGTCCGACTACCGGAAGCTGGTGCCGGAAGCAGCCATGGAACAGCTCCTGCAGGAGGAAGAAGTCGACCGGACAATGACCGCTCTTCAGGAAGCCTTTGCTGCCGCGGAAAAAGAGGAAAAGAAGGCGGCAGAAAGGGCAGCTGCGTACGGGAAGGCACTGGCCGGCATTGAAAAGTATGAGCCGATCCTCGACGATCAGAAGAAGAACGAAAAGAGGGGCGAGGAGATCATCAGCGGGCAGAGAGCAGACATCTCCGAACAGGCGGGGCAGATCCGGGGGAAAAAGGAAAAGCTCCCCTATAAGGAGAAGGCTGACGCGGTGCGGGAAAGACAAACTCTCGACGATACCAGAAGGAACCTTCAGAGTGAGATCGATCAGCACCTTGCCCTGCAGAAGAAGGCACTCGAAGCCTATAACAGTGAGAGCGGAAAGCTGAACACCAGGAAGGAGGAGGCGCCCGTAAGAGCAAAGCGCCTTGCTGCGGCACAGGAAGAGATGGAAAAGGCCATCACGTCCTTCGGCTTTTCGAACGAACAGGAGGTCCTCGTCCTTACCACGGCGCCTTACGGGGAGGAGATGGAGTCGTACCTCAAAAAGAGACGGCAGAGCGTCACGGATTTCGAGAACGAGAGAAAGAACACGATCCAGAAACGGGACGAGCTTGCCGGAAAGTGCGAGGGCAGACAGATGCCGGATCTTGAGGCTGACGAGAAGGCCCTTCTGGAAGCTAAGGAGCGGCAGGCAAAAGCCCGGAAGGAGACGGAAGAAGCAGCCGGAATCCGCCAGAGCCACGAGGGGACCAGGAAGGCTGCCGCATCGAAGGTGCAGGAACTTGCAAAGACGGACAGAGCCTATGCGATCCTCGACCGGCTGGGAAGCCTTGCCGGCGGGGCAAACGCCGAGGGTGGACAGGTCAGCTTTGACCGCTTTGTCCTCTCCTCGACCTTCGAGGAGGTGCTCCGGATGGCAAATGTAAGGCTCGATACGATGACCGGCGGGCGCTACGAGCTGGTGCGGCGCGAGAGCGGACGGGCAAGAAACGCCAAGGCGGGACTTGACATCTCGATCATCGATCACAGGACCGGGCTTGAGCGGGATACGGCGACGATCTCCGGCGGCGAGGGATTCGAGGCATCGCTGTGCCTTGCCCTCGGACTCTCCGATGTCGTCCAGAGAAAGGCGGGCGGCCGCAGAATCGAGGCGCTCTTTGTGGACGAGGGCTTCGGAACCCTTGACGATGAGAAGCTTGACAACGCGGTGACGGTGCTGAAGGGCCTGACCGGCGGCGGGAAGCTTGTCGGCGTGATCTCTCACGTCGACCGCCTGCGCGAGGCCATCCCGACACAGATCGAGGTGACCAGCACCGGAAAGAGCGGAAGCCATGTGGCGATGAGAAGCGTTTAACAGACGTGGTATAATAGCCGCGTGAAAAGGAAGCGCATCTGCGCTGATGAATATGTCGACACCGGCATGCAAGGACAAGGAATGACATGATACAAGAACGCCTGCATGCCAATCGAATCCGGGAGATCCTGAAAAAGCGGGATCCCCCGGACTTTTTTATGAAGAATCGGTTAAAAATGGCTGTGTCCGGTTGATTTGTTGCGGCCAGGTATGGTAAAACATTAGGCGGTGTTAAAAAAGTAACAATGTAATTCCGGGACCGGCCTGAAACCGCGGCTTTGGCCCTGAAGTGATTGTTGTTTCAAGACAAGGAAAGAGGTACAAAATGGCACAGGTTGATTTAACTCAGTATGGCATTACCGGAACCCCTGAAATCGTCTACAACCCCTCCTACGAGCAGCTGTTCGAAGAGGAGACAAGGCCGGAACTGACAGGCTATGAGAAGGGCTATGTCAGCGATCTGGGCGCTGTCGACGTTTTCACCGGCATCTATACCGGCCGTTCGCCCAAGGATAAGTTCATCGTCATGGACGAGAACTCCAAGGACACCGTCTGGTGGACTTCCGATGAGTATAAGAACGACAACCATCCGGCTTCCAAGGAAGCTTGGGCTGCCGTTAAGGAAATCGCAAAGAAGGAGCTCTCCGACAAGAAGCTCTATGTTGTCGATGGCTTCTGCGGCGCAAACGCAAATACCCGCATGGCTGTCCGTTTCATCATGGAAGTTGCATGGCAGGCACACTTTGTCCGCAACATGTTTATCAAGCCGACTCCCGAAGAGGAGAAGAACTTCAAGCCTGATTTCGTTGTCTACAACGCTTCCAAGGCCAAGGTTGAGAACTACAAGGAGCTGGGCCTGAATTCCGAGACCGCAGTCGTCTTCAACATCACCTCCCGTGAGCAGGTCATCATCAACACCTGGTACGGCGGCGAGATGAAGAAGGGCATGTTCTCGATGATGAACTACTACCTGCCGCTCAAGGGCATCGCTTCGATGCACTGCTCCGCGAACACGGACCTCGAGGGCAAGCACACCTCCATCTTCTTCGGTCTGTCCGGCACCGGCAAGACCACCCTTTCCACCGATCCCAAGAGACTGCTCATCGGCGATGACGAGCACGGCTGGGACGATGACGGCGTCTTCAACTTCGAGGGCGGCTGCTATGCAAAGGTCATCAACCTGGATAAGGACGCTGAGCCCGATATCTACGGCGCCATCAAGAGAAACGCTCTTCTTGAGAACGTCACCATCGACGAGAAGACCGGCAAGCTCGATTTCACGGACAAGTCCGTCACCGAGAACACCCGTGTTTCCTATCCGATCGATCACATCGAGAACATCGTGCAGAAGGTTACGAACGGCATCTCTCACGGCCCGGCTGCTGAGAACGTCATCTTCCTTTCCGCTGATGCATTCGGTGTCCTGCCGCCTGTCTCCATCCTGGATGCAGAGCAGACCCAGTACTACTTCCTGTCCGGCTTCACCGCAAAGCTTGCAGGAACCGAGCGCGGCATCACCGAGCCCACTCCGACCTTCTCCGCTTGCTTCGGCCAGGCATTCCTGGAGCTGCATCCGACCAAGTACGCTCAGGAGCTGGTAAAGCGCATGAAGCAGTCCGGCGCAAAGGCATACCTCGTCAACACCGGCTGGAACGGAACCGGCAAGCGTATCTCCATCAAGGATACCCGTGGCATCATCCACGCAATCCAGAGCGGCGCTGTCGACAAGGCTCCTACGAAGACCATCCCGTACTTCAACTTCGTCGTTCCGACAGAGCTGCCTGATGTCGATCCTGCAATCCTGGATCCCCGCGACACCTACAAGGATGCTGCTGACTGGGATGCAAAGGCAAAGGATCTGGCTGCCCGCTTCCAGAAGAACTTCAAGAAGTATGAAGGCAACGAGGCCGGCAAGGCACTCGTCGCTGCAGGCCCTCAGCTCTGATTGCTGAACAGGTCCTGAACTGAACAGGTTCTGATTTGAACGTTCCCGCCCCGGAAACCGTCACGTACGGTTCCCGGGGCGGCTTTTTTATGCCTGTGCTATACTGAAGAACGAAAGAGAGGACGAAAGATGGTACAGCCGATTCAGACCAACGTGATGTTCCTGCAGCTGAAGGCAGAGAGGGCAACCCCGGCCGACATTTCGGTGGCGCAGGATCTTGTGGATACGCTGAATGCCAATGAGGACCGGTGCGTCGGGCTTGCCGCCAACATGATCGGCTCGCGGAAGGCGATCATCTGTGTCCGGGGCATGGACGGAAGTGCCCTTGTCATGCTGAATCCGAAGATCACGGAAAAGGGTGCGCCCTATGAGACTAAGGAGGGGTGCCTGTGCTTTTCCGGTGTCCGGAAGACGACAAGGTACCGGCACATCAAGGTCTCCTATCAGGATGTAAACGGCACGGAACATGAGGCGTCCTATTTCGGACTTCCGGCCGAGGCGATCCAGCACGAGATGGATCACCTTCAGGGGATCCTCATTTAGGTTGACATTATGGCGGTCTATGCGATCAGCGATCTGCACGGGGCGCTGGACGAATTCCGGCATCTCCTTGCAAGGATCGAATTTCGATACAACGGAGCCGATGAGCTGTACCTTGTCGGAGACTACGGCGACTGGGGAAAGAAGAGCCTCGAGACCATAGAGTTCGTGCGCCATCTCGACAGCGTCTACCCCTTCGTGCACTGCCTGATGGGAAACCACGAGGAGATGTTCCTTACGGCGGCAGAGCACGACGAGGCGGGGACCATCGACCGGGAGAGCCTCGACAACTGGCTCTACTACAACCGGGGACTGGACACCTGGAACGGGTACCTCTCCCTTCCCAAAGAGCAGAAGGCATCGCTTCGGCGGTGGCTGAAGGGGCTGCCCCTGTCCGCATCAGTTTCAATCGGCGGCATGAACCTGATGCTCGCCCACGCCTATCCTTATTACTACGACATGAACTACACGGAGAGGGAGAAGGAACACCACCGGCATGAGGCGCTCTGGCGGCGGCTGAACCTGCAGGAGAATCCCTTTGCCGACTATACCGGGACAAAGCGCTACGATTACTTCATCTGCGGCCACACGATCACGAGCTACTATGAGGACGCGCAGCGGAAGGAAAAAAATCCCTCCTTCGTGACGGGCATGCAGCTCTCCCGCTGCAGGATCTTCCACGGGGGAATGTTCCTCGACATCGACTGCGGGGCAAAGTGTTTTGACTATGTGAACGATGAGAACCCCGCCCTGCACCTGGCAGGACAGAGAGCGCAGCTTGCGGCCCTGAAGCTCGACACGATGGAGGAGTACTACGTGCACCCGCAGATGTTCCTCACGGATCTTCCCGTGCCGGACATGCAGAGCTTTCCGGAGACCGTCGATGACATGAATCTGCAGAAGACGGTCTTTCCTTCCGGCGTAGGCAGGGCTGCAAAGGCGTTTCTTCGCGCAAGGCAGATGCCCTGGGAGTCCCTGATGAAGAAAGGACACGATGACGAATCCTGAAATAGCCCTCACCTGCGCCCTGATTGCAGCGGTCCTCTTTGCGTTTGCCCTGTTCTTCATACACCGGTACCGGAAGAAGCACCCGGCGATGGATGACCTCGAGGGGCATGATTTCGAGTACTACTGCGCGGATCTTCTGAAGGCGAACGGCTTTAGGGACGTGGAGGTCACGAGAGGTTCCGGGGATTTCGGGGCGGACATCCTCTGTGCAAAGGGCGGTGTCACCTATGCGGTGCAGTGCAAGTGCTACGACGATGCGGTCGGTGTCATTGCGGTGCAGGAGATCTATGCGGGACGCGACTGGTACGACTGCATGGTCGGCGCCGTGATGACGAATCAGTACTTCACGGAGCCCGCAAAGCGGATGGCGGAAAAGCTCCACATCCTGCTCTGGGACCGGGATGTCGTGGAAAATATGGACCGGAACCGTACCGGGAACTGAAAATATTGGGTGTTTTGCAGGGAATCGGTATGATACAATAGCAAAGCGTGCGTGTTGTTGAGGTATCACAGGAGGTGGCCATTGAACAACCTGGAACTGAAGAAAACTGCTAACAAGGTCCGTGAGGGAATCATCACGGGCGTCTACTCCGCAAAGGCGGGGCATCCGGGCGGATCCCTTTCGTCGGCGGAGATTTTTACCGAGCTGTATTTCGAGGAGATGCACATCAACCCCGAAAAGCCCTGTGACCCCGACCGCGACCGGCTTGTCCTCTCGAAGGGCCACGCATGCCCGGGCATGTACGCCGCCATGGCACTGCGCGGCTACTTCCCGATTGAGGAAATGAAGACCCTGCGCCACCTGGGCAGCCGTCTGCAGGGACACCCCTCGATGGCACTGCTTCCCGGCGTTGACATGTCCACCGGGTCCCTGGGACAGGGATTCTCCGCGGCGATCGGCATGGCACTTGCCGGACGCCTCGACAGGAAGAGCTATCGTGTTTACTCGCTCCTTGGCGACGGTGAGCTGCAGGAGGGCGAGATCTGGGAGGCGGCGATGTTTGCCGGAAACCAGAAGCTCGACAACCTCTGCGCGATCATCGACAACAACGACCTGCAGATCGACGGCCGCGTCGAGGACGTCAATGACCCGAACCCGATCGGCCAGAAGTTCGAGGCATTCAAGTTCCACGTGATTGAGATCGACGGCCATGACTTCGATCAGCTGCGCGCAGCCTTCAAAGAGGCGAGAGAGACGAAGGGTCAGCCCACCGTCATCATCGCCCACACCGTAAAGGGCAAGGACGTCTCCTTCATGGAGAACGCCGTCGGCTGGCACGGCAAGGCTCCGAATGAGGAACAGTACAAGGTCGCAATGGCAGACCTTGCCAGGATTGATGAGAAGCTCGCAAAGGAGGAGGCGTGACCATGGCAGAATTAGGAAGCAGGATTGCAACCAGAGAGAGCTACGGCCACATGCTCCAGGAGCTCGGCGCCGAGAATCCGGATATCGTCGTTCTCGATGCGGACCTGTCCGGGTCCACGAAGACCGCGATGTTCGCCCAGAAGTTCCCGGACCGCTTCTTTGACTGCGGCATCGCAGAGGGCAACATGATGGCCATTGCGGCAGGCCTTGCGGCAGCGGGCAAGATCCCGTTCGCCTCGAGCTTTGCCATGTTTGCGACGGGCCGTGCCTATGAGCAGATCCGCAACTCCATCGGCTATCCGCACCTGAACGTGAAGATCGCAGCATCCCATGCCGGCATCACCGTCGGCGAGGACGGTGCGTCCCACCAGTGCCTCGAGGACATTGCGCTGATGCGTCAGATCCCGGGCATGGTCGTCATGAACCCGGCCGATGACACCGAGGCAAGACGGTGCGTGAGAGCTGCCGTCGAGCATGTCGGCCCCGTCTACATCCGCCTCGGCCGCTCCGCGGTCCCGGTGGTGTTCGATGATTCGATGAAGTTCGAGATGGGCAAGGGACAGATCCTCCATGAGGGGACCGATGTCACCCTGATTGCCACCGGTATCATGTGCGACTCCGCGATGCAGGCCACGAAGGCTCTCGAGGCGGAGGGCATTTCGGTGGAGCTCATCGACATCTGCACGATCAAGCCGATTGACCGCGAGATCATCGTGAATTCCGCAAGAAAGACCGGCCGCGTTGTCACGGCCGAGGAGCACTGGACCATCGGAGGTCTCGGCTCTGCGGTTGCCGAGGTGCTCTCCGAGGACTGCCCGACAAGACTCTGCCGCATCGGCATCAACGATGTCTTCGGCCAGTCCGGATCGGCTGCAGACCTCATGCACTTCTACCAGCTCGACGCAGAAGGCGTGACCAATCAGGTGCGCGCGTTCGTAAACCGCACCAGATAATCCGTCCTGAACAGCAGGAAACAGGCCTGACCGGGTGAAATCGCACCGGTCAGGTTTTTTCGTGTACGCAAGTCTGCTATAATGAGAACGCTGTTTTCAGAAGAGGAAAGGACAGGACAGACATGGAATACCGGTTATCGCCGTCAATACTCTCGGCAGATTTTCTGCACCTTGCAGACGACATCGAAAAGACGAAAGAGGCCGGCGCACCCTATCTTCACTTCGACGTGATGGACGGGGACTTTGTGCCGCAGATTTCCTTTGGCATGCCGATCCTGAAGGCCGTCCGGAAGACCACGGACCAGGTGCTCGACACGCATCTGATGATCCGGGAGCCGGAGCGGTACCTGAAGGAGTTTGCCTCCTGCGGCGCGGATATCATCACGTTCCATCTCGAGGCGACCTTCCATGTGAAGGACTGCATCGACATCATCCATGACGCCGGAAAGAAGGCAGGACTTGCGATCAATCCCGAGACCGGGGTCGCGGCAGCTCTGCCGTACCTGCAGGATCTCGACCTGCTCCTTGTCATGAGCGTCCACCCGGGCTTTGGCGGGCAGAAGTACCTGCCGGAATCGGACCGGAAGCTCAAAGAGGCCAGGAAAGCCATCGATGAGGCGGGTCTTTCGGAGAAAGTTGAGCTCGAGGTCGACGGCGGGATCAACAGGGAGACCGTCGGACGCGCCATGGAGGCGGGAGCGACCTGCCTTGTTGCGGGTTCTGCGGTCTTTGGCGGAAAGCAGGGGGACGTGTATTCCAGTGTCCGGTACTACAACGACCTGTTTACCAGGGGATAGAAAGTGTGAGACAAAGTTGAGCGAGAAGTGGGTAAAGTATGACCGCAACGCACCGTGCTGGTGCGGCAGCGGAAAGAAGTACAAGCACTGCCATGAGCAGTTTGATGAGAAGATCCGCGAGTTCGAGATCAAGGGCGCCGAGGTTCCGGACCGGAGCCTGATCAAGACCGAAAAGGACGTCGAGGGCATCAGGAACAGCGCGAAGATCAACATCGCGGTGCTCGATGAGATCGCGGAGAAGATCCACGCCGGCATGAGCACGCAGGAGATCGACGACATTGTCTACAACACGACCGTGAAGATGGGCGGCATTCCCGCAGACCTTCACTACGAGGGCTTCCCGAAGAGCGTGTGCACCTCCATCAACGACGAGGTCTGCCACGGCATCCCTTCAAAGGATGTCATCCTGAAGGACGGGGACATCGTCAACGTCGACTGCTCGACGATCCTGAACGGATATTTCAGCGATTCGAGCCGCATGTTCATGATCGGCGACGTCTCGCCGGAGAAGAAGAAGCTGGTGCAGGTGACGAAGGAGTGCGTGGAGATCGGCATCAAGCACGTGATCCCGTGGACGTTCCTGGGCGACATGGGCAACGCGGTGCATCAGCACGCGCTGGACAACGACTACACGGTGGTCCGCCAGATCGGCGGCCACGGCTGCGGCCTCGAGTTCCACGAGGATCCGTACGTCTCCTATGTCTCGAAACCCGGCACGGAGATGCTCATGGTCCCCGGCATGTGCTTTACGATTGAGCCCATGGTCAACATGGGAACCGATGAGATCTATCAGGACGAGGAGAACGGCTGGACCATCTACACGGAGGATCACAAGCCATCCGCCCAGTGGGAGGTTCAGGTGCTGGTCACCGAGACCGGCTGTGAGGTCCTGACCTACTGATACTGACTGCCCGGAAAGAAAGGAGCAATCACACGATGCAGAACAAGGGTAAATACTATATCACCACGGCGATCGCCTACACATCGGGCAAGCCGCATATCGGCAACACCTATGAGATCGTCATGGCGGATTCCATTGCGAGATGGAAGAGAGCGGACGGATATGATGTCCACTTCCAGACCGGCACCGATGAGCACGGCCAGAAGATCCAGGAGAGAGCTGCCCAGGTGCACATGACCCCGAAGGCCTATGTCGACAAGCAGGCGGCCGAGGTCAAGAGAATCTGGGATCTGATGAACACCTCTTATGACCGCTTCATCCGCACCACCGATGAGGACCACGAGAGACAGGTCCAGAAGATCTTCAAGAAGCTCTATGACCAGGGCGATATCTACCTTGGCTCCTACAACGGCATGTACTGCACCGAGTGTGAGGCCTTCTACACGAAGAGCCAGCTCGTCGACGGGGACAAGTGCCCGGTCTGCGGCAGCACGGTGCACGAGGAGAAGGAGGACGCATACTTCTTCAGGATGAGCAAGTATGCGGACCGCCTGATCGACTACATCAACACCCATCCCGATTTCATCCAGCCCGAGTCCAGAGAGAAGGAAATGATGAACAACTTCCTTCTGCCGGGACTGCAGGATCTGTGCGTCTCGAGAACGAGCTTTGACTGGGGCATCCCCGTTGACTTCGCACCGGGACACGTGGTCTATGTCTGGCTCGATGCGCTCTCCAACTACATCACCGGCATCGGCTATGATGCGGAGGGCAACAGCTCCGAGATGTACAAGAAGTACTGGCCGGCAGATCTCCATCTGGTCGGCAAGGACATCATGCGCTTCCACACGATCTACTGGCCGATCTTCCTGATGGCTCTTGGCGAGCCGCTGCCGAAGACCGTCTTCGGACACCCGTGGCTCCTGCAGGGCGGCGAGAAGATGTCCAAGTCAAAGGGCAACGTCATCTACGCCGATGATCTTGCAGATCTGTTCGGCGTCGATGCGACGCGCTACTTCGTGCTCCACGAGATGCCCTATGAGAACGACGGCATCATCACCTGGGAGCGCGTGGTGGAGAGAACGAACGCGGACCTTGCAAACACCCTTGGAAACCTGGTCAAGCGCACGGTCTCGATGGTGAACAAGTACCTCGGCGGCGTGGTCGCGGACAAGGGCGCCGCGGACCCGCAGTTTGATGATGACTTAAAGAGCGTCTGCACCTCTGCCTACGCAAAGGTCGAGGCGGATATGGAGAAGTATAAGATCGCCGATGCGCTCGATGACATCTTTGTCATCTTCAACCGCCTGAACAAGTACATCGATGAGACCCAGCCCTGGGTTCTCGGACGCGACGAGGCGCAGAAAGACCGCCTCTCGACCGTCCTCTACAACCTGGTCGAGGGCATTTCCATCGGGGCATCCCTACTTGCTCCGTTCATGCCCGAAACCGGTGAGAAGATCGTATCTCAGCTTGGCACCAGGCTTCGTGACTTCGATACCCTCGGCACCTTCGGCCTGTATCCAAACGGCGGAAAGGTGACCGCGGAGCCCGAAATCCTCTTTGCCCGTCTCGACATGAAGGAGATCATGGCAAAGGTCGAGGTCATCCAGAAGAAGCAGGCCGAGGAAGCCGCTGCAGCCGCAGCCCGTGGTGAGGTCGGCGATGCGAAGAAGGAAGGTGCGGCACAGGATGCACCCGTCAGTGCTCCCGCAAAGGACGAGGCCCCTGCCCAGCATAAGCCGCAGGTCTCCATCGATGACTTTGACAAGCTCGAGCTTCGCGTCGGTGAGATCATCTCGTGCGAGGCGGTGAAGAAGTCGAAAAAGCTCCTGTGCTCGCAGGTCAGGATCGGCAATGAGGTCAGGCAGATCGTCTCCGGCATCCGGAAGTACTACACGCCCGAGGAGATGGTCGGCAAGAAGGTCATGGTCATCTGCAACCTCGCCCCGGCAAAGCTTGCCGGCGTGGAGTCGGAGGGCATGCTTCTGTGCGCGGAGGACGCGGACGGAAATGCCTGCCTGATGCGCCCGGAGCAGGATCTGCCCGCAGGGTCTCTGATCTCGTAGAAGAAATGACAGGAAAACAGTTCAGAATGGCAGCTGCAGTCCTTTGGATTGCAGCTGTCCTTGTAACAGCACAGCCGGTTTACGCAGAGGAGAGCACATCGGTCACACCGGGTACCGGGATTACCCGCGAGAGTCAGAAGGAAAAGTTCCTCGAGGCGATGGACTACCTGGACAGCCTCGGGATTTCCCCGATGAAGATCGTGGACAGGATCTTCGGAACAAAGGTGAGCACCGGTGCGGCTTCTGCTGCCGAGGCCTTAGAGAACAGCGGCGTGTCGGAGAGTGCGCCGGAAGAGAGCACGGACAGTGCCACAGCAGATGCCGGATCGCTCTTTGAGCCCATCCCGAAGGCGGGAGATACGGCGAATTCGGCCGTGCAGAATGTAAAGGACAAGGCACAGAACGCGGCAAAGGATACGGCGGACAAGGCCGTGGACGGCGCTGCGACGTCGCTCAAGGACAGAATCCACGACTGGATCGACGGGCTATTCAACTGACAGAAGGAGGGTAAACGACCATGAGTCGGATCTTTGATGTGGACAATCCGGTGATGCAGTTTCTGGAGAAACTCTGCAACCTGGTCATCATAAACGTGCTGACCATGGCTCTGTGCATCCCGGTCATTACATTCGGACCGGCGATGACCGCCTGCCACTACATGTGCCTGAAGATCGTGCGCGGGGAGGACACCTACATCGTCAAGGGGTACTTCCACTCGTTTAAGGAGAACCTGAAGCAGGGCATCGGCACGGGACTGATCATCCTTCTGATCTACTTTGTCATGGGCGCTGATGCGTACCTGATGCTGAAGAGCCGCTACATGGAGATCTTCCCGACGCCGGTCAGGATCCTGATCTTTGCCGTGTGCTTCATACTGCTCATTTTCACCCAGTGGGTCTTTCCGGTGCTCTGCCATTTCGTCAACACCGTGAGCGGGACGTTCCGCAACGCCTTCCTGCTCGGGATCGGGCATCTGTTCCGCTCCATCGTGATGACCCTTGTCTGGATCATTCCGGTCCTGCTGCTCTCGTTTACCTATGCGCTGATCCCGCTGTTCATGATGTTCGGGATCTCACTCCCGGTGGTCCTGCAGGCCATGCTCTACAGCCCGGTCTTTGAAAAGCTCGAGCCCGAGAAGCCGAAGGAGGTCTCCGATGCGGACTTTGAGCTCTCCGATGATCCCGCGGATCTCGAGGCACTGAAGGAAGCCATCGAGACGGCAGTTCCGAGGAACAAAGAGTCAGATAATGATACAGAATTGACGAATTCGGAAGAGACGTCAGCGGGGAGTGATTCGGCAAAATAGGGGCGATCGGTAGCCAAATATGAGAATTTTGGTCCGGTTTTCGGAACGGTCATGTTCCGGGAATCCGGGCCGTTTTTTGTGCAATACGACGAAAACGGAAGGAAAACGCCCTTTTTCATGTACCTGAAAATAGCCGAAAACAAAGGAAAACCGGGGAAACCGCCGAAAGAAGGACGACGGGCGTTTCGCACGAAAATTGGACAGATTCACGACGATTTGCATGGTCTTATAGTGATAATGACGAAGTCTGAAAACAGGGTGATCGCTTTTTGCTCTTTTGACGGAATGATAAAGCAAACTTTGTTGAATTGTCTCATGGTTTCCCAAAATAGATTCTTCTATAATTTTCAACGTAAGAACGGGAGCGGGTATATTATCAATATTTCCGCATTACTTTGGGAGGAACAAAACCATGGCAAGTCTCAGTCTTGAGCATATCTACAAGAAATACCCGAACGGTTTCGAAGCCGTGAAGGACTTCAATCTTGATATCAAGGATAAGGAATTTATCATTTTCGTCGGACCTTCCGGCTGTGGTAAATCCACTACCCTCCGTATGATCGCAGGTCTCGAGGATATCTCCTCCGGTACCCTGAAGATCGATGGCAAGGTCATGAACGATGTCGAGCCGAAGGACCGCGATATCGCAATGGTCTTCCAGAACTACGCTCTGTATCCGCACATGACCGTGTACGATAACATGGCATTCGGCCTGAAGCTCCGCAAGGTTCCGAAGGACGAGATCGACAAGGCTGTCCGCAACGCAGCAAAGATCCTGGATCTGACTCAGCTGCTTGACCGCAAGCCGAAGGCTCTTTCCGGCGGCCAGAGACAGCGTGTTGCAATGGGCCGTGCAATCGTCCGTAACCCGAAGGTCTTCCTCATGGACGAGCCTCTCTCCAACCTGGACGCAAAGCTTCGTGTCCAGATGAGATCCGAGATCGCAAAGCTCCATCAGAGACTGGGCACCACGATCATCTACGTCACCCACGACCAGACCGAGGCTATGACGCTCGGCACCAGAATCGTCGTCATGAAGGACGGCGTCGTGCAGCAGGTCGATACGCCTCAGCATCTGTATGACAAGCCGTGCAACCTGTTCGTCGCAGGCTTCATGGGATCTCCGCAGATGAACTTCCTGGATGTCACCTGCCAGATCGAGGGCGACAAGGCCTGCCTTGTTCTCGATGGCAAGAAGATTCCGCTCAATGCGGAGAAGTCCAAGGCTCTGAAGGATGGCGGCTACAACGGAAAGACCGTTGTCATGGGTATCCGTCCGGAGCACATGACCGATCACCCCGACAGAATCAAGGGCGCAGAGGTTCTCTTCGATGCGAAGATCAACGTCTACGAGCTGCTCGGCGCAGAAGTATTCCTGTACTTCGATCTGGCCGGCACGCCTATGACTGCACGTGTCGATCCGTCCACGACCGCAAGACCGGGATCTGATGTTCAGTTCGCTATGGATCTGGACAAGATTCATGTCTTCGACAAGGAGACCGAGAAGACGATCTGCAACTAGTCCGAACGCTTCTCAGACAAGTTTCATATGATTTCAGGACCGGCAGGGAGCCAGAAAGCTTCCTGTCGGTTTTTTCATGTTCCGGGACACGGGACAGGACAGAATGGCAGAACAGTCGTCCATTCCTTTGGAATTTCCGGTTGTTATCGCCAAAAAACCCGTGTACAATAAAGAAGTGCATGGTAAAAGTACACAGTTTTTCAGCTGTATACCCTGCGAGAAAGAGGAATGAGACTATGATATCTGCACAGATCGTGAAAAACTGCCTCGAGGAGCTGACCTCGATTTCCAAGGTTGAGTTCTGCGTTCAGGACACCAACGGTGCACTCTATGCGCGCACTTCCAATGCGGAGATCACGGATCCCGGGATGATTTCCAACTTCTGCCGGCAGGCAGTGGATTCCCAGATCATCGGCGACCGCTACATTCTGAAGGTCCGCGAGGACGAGGAAGTGACGTTTGCACTGACGGCCATCGGCAGTTCCGATTACACGCTGATGGTGGCAAGGATCGCGGTTTCCGAGATCCAGAACCTGATGCACGCCTACAAGGAGAAGTACGACCGCAACAACTTCTTCCAGAACCTTCTGCTCGACAACCTTCTGCTGGTGGATATTCACAACCGGGCCAAGAAGCTGCACATCATCTTCACGGTGCCGCGCGCTGTGGTGCTCATCGAGATTGAGTCCGAGGAGAGCGATACCAATGCCGAGGATTTCCTCTCCGGCATCTTCACCGCTCACAACGGCGACTACCTGACCGAGGTCGATGAGAACTCCGTGATTCTCATTAAGGCCGTCGACACCACGGAATCCTATGACCAGATCCAGCAGGCCGCGCAGGTCTGCGTGGACATGCTCAACACCGAGGCGATGCTGAACGTTCGCGTCTCCTACGGCACGATCGTCGACGATCTCAAGAACCTCTCCAAGTCCTACAAGGAAGCGAAGATGGCGATGGATGTCGGCAGGATCTTCTACGCCGACCGGAAGGTGATCAGCTACAACGAGCTGGGCATCGGACGCCTGATCTATCAGCTGCCCTCGAACCTGTGCCGCGTCTTCATCAAGGAGGTGTTCGGCGACAACATCCCGGACAATCTCGACAATGAGACCCTGACGACGATCAACACGTTCTTTGACAACAACCTGAACGTGTCCGAGACCTCGAGAAAGCTGTTTATCCACCGCAACACCCTCGTCTACCGTATCGAGAAGCTGCAGAAGAGCACGGGCCTGGATATCCGCAACTTCGAGGACGCCCTGACCTTCAAGATCGCCCTGATGGTCATGAACTATCTGAAGTACCTCGATCAGAAAGATTACTAATTGGGATTAGTAATCTTGATTACTGATCCGAAGGAACAGCAGAACCAACTGCATAAAATTCATGAAAAGGAGCCTCCGAGCGGAAGCTCCTTTCTTTGTGCCTGCATTCCGACAGGGGAGGAGTCGAAGCATTGATCGGCGCTCTTGCGATTGCCGGCCGTATCGGCACATCCGTGCTGATCGCGGCCTGCATAGCGGCCCGTATCACCTCGATGGACACGCAGACTCTCCGGGCGAAAAAAAGGGGTTGACTTTATAACTAGTGTACTATATAACTAGTACAGTAGATAACGGAGGTGCAAGATGAACTTTGATACATCCATACCGATTTATCTGCAGGTGGTAAATGACCTGAAGGGTAAAGTCGCGTCCGGCCAGATCCTGTCGGGGGAAAAGCTTCCCTCCGGCAGGGAACTGGCGCAGCAGTACCAGATCAACCCCAATACTGCCGCAAGAGTGTATCAGGTGCTGGAGCAGCAGGGCATCTGTGAGACGCGGCGCGGACTTGGGACATTCGTTGTGGAACAGGAAGAGATACAAAAGACAGTGAGAGAGGAAATGGCAAAGGATCTCGCAAGAAAGTTCCTGGAGCGCATGAAGGCTCTGGGATTTACCGTGGAGGAGATCGGGAAGATCCTGAAGGAGGAAGGAAAATGACGCTGTGTACGAAAGAAGCGGAAAAGGGCTATGGAAGAAAGAAAGCCCTGCAGGGAGTGACGTTTGACATTGAGCCCGGGAATATCTATGCGCTCCTTGGCCCCAACGGGAGTGGAAAGACGACCTGGATGAAAATGGCGGCGGGACTGTTGCACCCCAGTGCAGGCGGCGTCCTGTGGGAAAATCACCCTGTCTGCTGGAAGGACAGAGCCGAGATTGCCTTTCTTCCCACAGAGGACTACCTGTATGGCTGGATGAGCGTGAACGAGGTGGGAAAATATTATCAGGATTTCTTTGCGGACTTCTCGATGGACCGTTACCAGGCACTGCTCCGGCAGATGGAACTGGACGGTAATCAGAAGGTCCGGACCCTCTCCACGGGCATGCGGGCAAAGTGCAAAGTTGCCGTGACGATGGCGAGGGCAGCAAAGGTGTATCTGCTGGATGAGCCCTTCAATGGGATTGATCTTTTGGCACGGGATTCGATCCTGCAGGTGATCCTGGCCTCCTCGGATCCGGAGAATGCCATTGTCATTTCGAGCCATCTGGTTGAGGAGATCGAGTCTGCGGTGAACCGGGCCATCTTTTTCCGGAACGGGCTGATGGCGGCGGATCTGGACATTGAGGAACTTCGCACCCGGGAGGGAAAATCCCTCGCAGACAAGTACCGGGAACTGATGCAGTAGGGAGGAGAATTACAATGGCAAAGCTGTTGAAATATGAATTTCGCAAATCCAGAGGGGCACTCCTTGCCCTTCTTGTAAGCACGGTGCTGGGGGAGGTCATGCTGCTAGGCGGCATACTCTTTCTCCCCCAGGATGCATTCCTTCTCCGGGGGGAGCCAAACCTCAGTAACGGGACGGTATTCCTCCTGACAGTCGGCACCGGCATCCTGGTCCTGGCCGGGACGTTTGGCGTGATGCTCTGCAGTCTGCTTCCCATGTGGACTCTGCGCCGGGAGCTGAATTCCAGTCAGAGCTGCATGTTGTTTCTGATTCCGGAGCGCTCCTATGCGGTTCTTGGGGCGAAGGTGCTGGAGGATGTGGTGGTCCTGGCTGTTTCGGTCCTGATCTTCGGACTCCTTTCTGTCGCGGATTTCCTGCTTCTTGCATGGAGAGGCGGTGGTCTGGTGCAGTTCTCGGAAATACTTCTGCCCCAAAACCTGGACATGGAGAAGGTGGGAGATGTCTGCAGCACCCTCGGGATGTCTGCCCTCGTCTGGCTTACCATCCTGATGGTCTGCTTCTTTGCCATCGTGATGCAGGCATCACTGCTTCGGGGAAAGCGCGGATCCTTCTGGATTTCGCTCCTGATCGTTCTGTTCCTTGCCATCATGATCCTTCGTGCAGGGAGCCTTTTGCCGGAAGGAAATACAGCCATTAAGGTCCTGGCCCATGCCGGCATTGTCGTACTCTTATATCTGCTTTCCGGCTGGATCATGGAGAAGCACCTGAGCATCTGAGTTGTCAGAAATAGCTTACAGAGGGCACCGATATTCTCCTGGAATCACCCGGCAGAGAAACACAAAGTACTTCCGATCGGACACACTGGTGGCATCCATCGATCGAGACGATTATGGAAGCTGCCGGATTGCGGCAACTGACCGATGAATTGCCAGGCTGGAAGAGACGGAATCGACGGCAACCAAAGCTGACAGAAATTGTGAAATTGTGTTGCCTGCAGTTGGTAGATCCCGGGGCAACCGGAGCTTACGATATTCATACAAATCCGAGACCGGAAAGGAAAAACGGAGGAACGTATGAATATCGTGGAAGTGAAAAATCTCACGAAGGAATACCCGGCCTTTCGGCTGAGCGAGGTATCCTTTTCGCTGAAAGAGGGGAGTATTACGGGCTTTGTCGGACGCAACGGAGCAGGGAAGACAACCACCATCAAAGCCATGCTGAACCTGGTTCACAGGGATGCGGGAGATATCCGCTACTTTGGTCTTCCTCTTGCAGGGCATGAGAAAGAGATCAGGCAGCGGATCGGATATTCCACCGGGAGTGTCAGCTGGTATCCACGGAAAAGGCTGCAGGACATTGCATCTGTCACAGGGAGCTTTTTCCCGAACTGGGACGATAACGCGTACCGTGCGTATATGAAGGAGTTCAGCCTCGACGAGCAGAAGACCCCGCGGGAGCTTTCCGAAGGTATGAAAGTCAAATTCAACCTGGTTCTTGCGCTGTCTCACAGGGCAGAGGTTCTGATCCTCGACGAGCCGACAAGCGGCCTTGACCCGTTTTCCAGAGAAGAGCTTCTCGAGATCTTCACGATGCTGCGGGACGGCGGCACGGCCGTGTTCTTTTCCACGCATATCGTGTCGGACCTGGAGAAGTGTGCGGACGACATCCTCTATATCTCCCGCGGAAAAATCAGGGCGGCGAAGACAAAGCAGGACTTCTGCGATGCGTATTCTCATGCAGGGGAGAGCCTGGAGGATACCATTCTTCGAATGGAAAAGGAGGCAGTCCGTGCGTAACATTCTCCGAAAAGAGCTGACGCTTTCCGCATCACCGGCAACATATTTCTTCCTGATCTTCGGACTGATGTTTTTCCTGCCGGGGTATCCGGTGCTGTGCAGCGTGTTCTTTGTGACGCTCGGCATTTTCAAGAGCTTTCAGAATGCGAGGGAGGCGAATGATTTCGTGTTCTCCGCACTGCTCCCCGTTGCAAAGAGGGATGTCGTGAAGGGAAAGTATCTCTTCACCTGCCTGATGGAGATGACCGGCTTTGCAGTCATGACGGTTGCAACTCTGCTGCGCATGACGGTACTGAAGGACGTTGCCGTATACCGGGAGAATGCCCTGATGAATGCAAACCTGTCTGCGCTCGGGGCGGGGCTGTTTCTCTTCGGTCTCTTCAACCTGATTTTCCTTAGCGGCTTCTTTCGGACGGCTTACAGCTTCGGCTCCTTTATCGGCTATATCGCCGCTGCGTTTTTGGCGATCATTGTGTTTGAAGCTGTGCACTATGTGCCGGGCCTTGGCGCGGTGAATGCCTTTGGCCTGGAACACCTTGGACTTCAGCTTTGTCTGTTCCTTGCCGGTGTTTTGAACTATCTTGTATTCACACTGGTATCTTACCGGCATGCCTGCCGCTGTTTTGAGAGAATCGATCTTTGAGGAGAACGATCATGCTGAAGGAAAATCTTGCTCTGCTTCGGGGAATTCACGGCTATTCGCAGGAAGAAGTGTCCGAGAAAATCGGGATTTCCCGGCAGGCGTATGCCAAATGGGAGAGCGGCTCGACGGTACCGGATATCGAAAAGTGTTCCCGCCTTGCGGAGCTCTACGGCGTCTCTCTGGACAGCATGGTCAGTGCAGAAACCGATGAGGTGCCGGGGCTGGCGGTGCCGCCGGCACCGAAGGGAAAGAACATCTGGGGCTGTGTGAACATTTCGGACCGGGGACAGGTTGTCATTCCGAAGGCGGCGAGGGAACGCTTCGGACTGACCGGCGGGCAGCGGCTGATCGTTGTCAGCGACGAGACGGGGATCGCGCTGATTCCGGCAGAGACGTTTGAGAGGAACTTAAGGCACTTCGAGGAGGCCGCAAGGAAGGACGCAGACAAATAAAGGCACATCCGGGAAAGAGATACCGGCATGCTTTCCTGCTACCGGGTGGTGTATTCGTAGTTCAGCCTGTCAAAGGTATGATCACCGATCTTCAGTGCGCCGTGATCGATGCCTGTTTGCTGCATCCCGCACTTCTCCATGGCTCTCTTCGAGCCGATGTTGTCGGAGGCACACCATGTCTTCACGGTCCGGATCCCGTTGTCACGGGTCAGATACGTGATGACCGCCTGCAGAGCCTCCGTGGCATAGCCCTTTCCCCAGAATTCCGGGGCGATACTGATCCCGACTTCCACACTGCTCTTTTCCGCATCGTAATCATAGGCACCGATTGTCCCGATGATGCCCTGCCCCGCCTCGATGGCCCAGCCAAAGAAGGAGGGGTCTTTATAGCTTTCGATGAAGTGCCGGACGGTCTCCCGGGCTTTTCTCTCTGTCGCATACGGATTCCACCCGGAATAGGCGTACATTCTCTCGTCTGTTCCGAAGTGGCGGTACAGGTATTCCGCATCTTCCATGACATGCGGTCTTAGTACCAGCCGCTTCGTCTCAATTCTTGTGGTTCCGGTCATCTTTGTCTCCTCCTGTTTTTATTGATTTCCTTCCGATGTTTCTTCTTCCTGCTGCCCGGAGATCTGCTCCAGAAGAAACTCTGCATATCCCTTCTGTCCGTCGGCGTTGAGGTGCATGCCGTCGTCGTAGAACCACTCCGGGTGGTCCTTTGCGGTGCCCGGCCAGTCGATGAGAGTGACGTTGTCATACCCTGCAGCCGCGTTCCGGATGTCATCGCAGACCTCCCCCTCCCAGGACAGGTTCCTCCCGTAGGGGAGGATCCAGTAGACGGTTTCCTCCGAGAGATCATCGAGGAGGTCCTTCCCCACAGAGGACGTGAAGGGACCGTTCGCACCAAGACCGATCACCACGGTGCTGCCGAGGGTTCCGTCTGCGCGCATGGTGTCGATCACGTCCTTCGCATCCCAGACCTGACGGGAGACCACCGCGTCCACGGTGCAGCCCGGGAAGGCATTCAGGAGCGAGGGCGAGGCGCCGAGCATCACGGAGTCTCCGATGAAGGTAAAGCTGCTGCCGTCGAAGGAAACAGTCTCGGGCGTGGCCTCTGTCGAGGTTTCCGTTGCAGTTTCGGTGGTCTCTTCCATGCTGCTTTCAGTTGTCTCTTCTTCTGCTGCTTCTTCGGCCGTCTCACCTGCCGCACTTTCCGTTGTCTCTGCTGTGGCTGCTGCCGTTTCTTCCTGTTTCTGCTTCTCCAGCATGGCCGCGTTTTCCTCGAGCTCCTTCTTCAGCTGCTCCTGATCCGCGGATACGGCGGCCCGGGACGGGGCTGTGTACGCGATGAGACACCCGGGTACGAGGAGCGCAAGGACGAGGAGAATTGAGAGGACCTTTGCGGGTGATCCTTCCTTTGGCATCGTCAGGACGTGCAGGAGCGTTGCAAGGACGAGGATCATGAGGAACGAGAGCACCGCGTACAGAGGCCTGATCGATGCCACTTCTGTTTTTGCAAGGAAGAACAGCACCGGGTACATGACAAGGTAGATCTCATAGCTGATGCTGCCGACAAAGCACAGGGTCTTCGATTCGAGCGCCATCGCCGTGACGGAGTCGTTCCCGCACAGGAGAATGGCAGCCCCTGCAAGAAGGGTCGAGAACCCGAGAAAGTACAGGTAGGTATTCGGATCCTGCCCGTGAACCGTAAAGCAAAGGTACAGAAACAGGACAAACAGACCGCCGCCGAGGATGGCATCGGGGACGCCGGGGAGTCTGTGATGCCGGGGCTTTGTGTGCCTTCGGTCCGCCAGAAGTGCGCCGAAGGTCAGGGAGAAGAGCCTGGTATCCGTGCCGTAGTAGAGACGCGTGAGATCTGCGCCGATGAGCGTCTCCAGGACAAGGGCCGCACAGGAGCCGGCGGTGAGAAGAACGAGCAGGGTCCGCCCGGCCTTCCTGCTCCTGTGAAGAACAAGGAGCAGGAAAGGCCAGAGCACGTAGAACTGCAGCTCCAGGGCAATGGTCCAGAGGTGCGTAAAGGGAGAGGTGCCGGTGATCTTCGTGAAGTAGTCCGCACTCGTCACGATCTGGTAGATGTTGTTGTACCCGAGAACGACGGAGAGAAGTTCCGGGCGGCAGCCGGCAAGGGCTTCCTTCCCGGTGAGGAAGGTCACGCCAAGCGTTGCGGAAAGAAGGACCAGGAGGGCCGGGTAGATCCGAAGAATCCGCCTGGAGAGATAGTGTCCCAGATGGAACGGCCGGTGCAGGGTGGTCTCTGCCATGAGGAAGCCGGAGAGCACAAAGAACGTGTTCACGGCAAGAAAGCCGCCGGGGACGTACTGCGGCAGCATGTGGTAGAAGACGATCGCAAGGCAGGCGATGGCCCGAAGACCGGAGAGCCCGGGAATGCGGTGTGATTCTCTGTGTCTGCTCATAGAACCGGTCCGTTTCCGCATCTCTTCATCTTCCAGCTGACAAAAAGGGCGCTGATGAGATCCCAGATGATGAAGAAGCCGACAACCGCCATCATAAAGGCCACATCTCCCTGCAGAAGACGTTCCTTCGAGGCGGCATAGAGAGCTCTGGCGTAGACAATGCCGGTGAGCACGATGGCACCGGTGAGGACCAGGAGCAGGGTCCAAAGATCCGGGGCAAAGAGAAAGATGAGGATGCAGCCGGGGATCGACAGAAACTTGCCCCCTGCAGCTGCCTGCACCATCTGCTTTGCCTCCTGCTTTCCGCCTGCCTCACGGCAGAAGATGAGCGCTGCGGCAAGGCAGGGAAGAAAGAGCAGGGCATTAACAAAGAGCGGTGCACCGAAAAGTGCCGCCACAGCCGCCAGATAGGAAAAACTTACGGTGCCGGTACAGGTGAGGCGGGTGAGGGTCTTTTCCGCTTTCATGACTTTTTCTCCTTTCGGATCCCGGTGCCGTCAAAGGCCGGGATGAAACTCTTCGAGACCGTACCGCCCTCCTGCAGGAATCCGTTCGAGAGACCAAGGCCGATCGCGTAGTCGAGGATGTCCTCGTATTCCTGGTCGGTGAGCGTGCGCTTCAGTTTCTCATACGGGCCGTTCATGACGTCCGGCATCGGGGTGTACTGATTCATGATGGACAGGAAGATCTGATCGCCGAAGGTCTCGTACAGCCATCGGATGCATCGTTTGGAATCCTCCGCCTGCCCCGGCATGCACAGGTGCCGCACGATGACCCCGCGTACCATGAGGGGATCATCCTTATCGTCGTCCTCATCGAGCGCATGGGACCCGTCCGAGAAGAGAGGCTCCGGACACTGACGGACCATCTCGGTGATGGCCTTCTGTGCCACCTCCCGGTAGTCCGGTGCCTTTGCGTAGCGCATGGCAAGGTCTCTCCCCCAGAATTTGAAGTCCGGAAGATAGATGTCGACAAGGCCGTCGAGGAGCCTCAAGGTCTCCACCTTCTCGTAGGCGGAGGAGTTCCAGACCACGGGGATGGAAAGACCGCGGTTCTTTGCAAGCATCAGGGCGTCTGCGATCTGCGGCACAAAGTGGGAGCCGGTCACGAGATTGATGTTCGCAGCGCCCTGGTCCTGAAGAGAGAAGAAGATGTCGGAGAGGTCCGATGCCTGGACGGGAAGACCGTTTTCCGCGCCTCTCTCCCCCTCGCTGATCACCCGGTTCTGGCAGAAGATGCAGGCCATGTTGCAGCCGGTGAAGAACACGGCGCCGGAGCCGCACGGACCGGAGATCACCGGCTCCTCATAATAAAGAAGGGCAGCTCTTGCCGCGTGGATTGTGGCATCCTCTCCGCAAAAGCCCGATCTTCCCGCCGTGCGGTCGACGCCGCAGTTTCTCGGGCACAGCATGCAATGCGAAAGATCAAAGAGCGGATCTTTGATCTGATCTCTGTTATCCAAGCGTTTTCCTCCGCACATAAAGAAAACCGAAAACGCGCAGTCAGCGTTTCCGGTTCTGATCTTAAAAATGTACCTGGCAGAACCCGGGGGATCACGGCAAGGCTTCCCTGCGGCACATGAAGGAATCTGCTTAGTGCTGCTACGTTCCCGTCCTGACACGATTCGCAGGAATCATTGCGCAGGACCCGGCTGCAAACCTCCCGGGCCCTGCCAGACACACTTTTCATCTTGAAACTCCCGGCATTAACCGGCAGTAAAAGGTATTCTAGCAAAGCCCTCCGGGGCAGTCAAGGTCTTCGGAATGGTGGACAGGAATCAGAGCTTCTTCTCCTTCTTCCACTTCCTGCAGACAAGGTACAGGCAGATAAAGCAGAGAATGGTCTGCACGAGGGAGGAGGCGGGTGTTGCAAGACCGATGTGAAACAGGGAGACCGGCCTTCTCCTGCTCATGAAATAGGACACCGGAACACGGACGCAGAAGGCACCCAGAATTCCCTGTACCATGACAAACCTTGTCAGACCGATGCCGTTAAAGAAGCCGACACAGCAGAAGAAGACGGCGGTCAGCATGCAGTCAAACGCATAGGACTTCAGGTAGTCCCAGGCAGCGGCGGTGACATCGGGATCATTCGAGAAGATGCCGGCGAGGAGATCTCCGTGGAAGAAGGTGACAAGGAACATGAGTACGCCGATCGACAGGGAGATCGCAATGCCGACAGCAAGGGAGTAAAGCGCCCGGCGATACTTCCCCGCCCCGTAGTTCTGGGAGACAAAGGCAGCCATGGACTGCATGAAGGCAGAAGAGACCAGCATGGTCAATTACCCCGACCCGTAAAGGGATCGGGGCTTGCTAAAGGCCCCTGCCCGATACAGTTTCAAAGGTTTGTAACTCGCTCGTGTGGTCCTGACGTATATTCTCCCACATCAGACTTTTGCGTGTCTCCCCAGGTACATGGGACTGCGGTTACATCGCCGGGCGATTGACTTGCGCCCGTTTTTTGATCCGCCAGGATATGCCCGGCAGAATATGGCTATTTCTCTTTTCGCACTCCGAACCGCGGATGCATGTCGCCGGAAACGTACATCGTTCCAAGCATCTGTATGTTCATTGCCCCGATTCGGTCATCATTGGACCGGTATCCACAGCAGTCGCATACATACTCATGGGTATCGTGATGCCGGTTCTCCTTGAGGATCCGCCCGCATTTGGGACATCTCTGGGAGGTGTAGTGGGCGTCCACCTTAAGGACATCAGATCCCGCAGCATGTGCTTTGTATGTCAGGTACTGCTCCAGCTGGTAGAACGTCCAGGACCGCAGATCCTTACGCTGTCTGCTGTTGCGGCTGCTGAGCGTTTCTCCACTGAAGCCTACTCCGGCAAGGTCTTCAATCACAAAAAGCGTATTTGCGCCGTATCTGTCAACGAGTGTCTTTGATAGCTGATGGTTTACATCAGACATCCAACGGTTCTCTCGCCCGGAGATACGCTTTAATGCCCGCTTTGCGGATTTGGTGCCCTTTGCCTGGAGTTCATCCCTGACATGCTGGAACGCAGCGCGTTTCTCCATAATGGCTTTGCCATCAAAGAAAAAGGTTCTGCCATTTTCGTCATAAGTAACAGCCAGAAAACGGAGTCCTCTGTCTATTCCTACGACATGGGATGGAGCCGTACTGTTAAACTCTGCTCCCGCTGCTTTTGACATCGGAATGTGAAAATACCACTCGCCATTCAGCGATACCAGTTTTGCCGTGCCGAACGACCATGCGGAATCTGTAAAATAATCCGCAAAGCATTCCGGAACGTCATAAGCGGCAAGAACACGGCCCTGCAGCGTGTTGACAGAGAGCAGCTGCTGACCGGTCTTTTTATCCGTCACAAAGCTGTAGTCTCTGCCCCTTACGAAATCAGCCTGAGGACGGCTGAAATGGACAGGCTTCTGCAGCCAGTCCAGAGTCTTCTGGATTGTCTGCCAGCTGCCGTTTTCATCCTGATAACGGTAAGGCAGCCGCTTCATCTGCTCGCTTACGGTTTTGTATCTGGCAATGACTGTTTTGGATACAGACTGCGCGAACTGGGATTTAAGGCCATAGGTATTACGGAGATCATGGTACACAGCATTGTTCAGCGAAAGGAAGGCAAGATTCATGTCATGGGTAAAGACATAATCCGAAACAGCATTGCAGGCCATGCGGTATGCTTCTGTCAGTCTGGCAAAAGCTTCCGCATCACTTTTGGAAACATGGATATGCAGTTTCATTGTTTTTACGATATCAGACATAAGGCCTGCTTCACATTCACTAAATATAATATAACATAACAGCATGTGAATGTAAGTAGCGGACACATCAAATGCCGAGATATTAAAACCGCCCCATAAAGGGGCGCGGTTTCAGACCGAGTAGAAATTTTATGAAGGCGCAGACCTTTTCGGCAACCCCGACACCTGCCGATACCAGAACGCCGAGGGAGTTCACGATCGAGAGGATGATGAGAAAGGAGATGCCGACCAGCAGATCCTGCAGTGCAATCGGCGCACCAAGGAAGATCACGTTTTTGATGAGGACGCTATTCCAGCGAAGATCCTTCCTGGTCACCCGGAAGGGAAGGCTCTTTTTCCGGATCAGGAGGATCGAGATGACAACACTCAAAAGCTGTGCGGCGACGGTCGCGATGGCAGCACCCGCACACCCCATGTGGAAGATGCCCACGAGGAGCAGGTCCCCGAAGATGTTGAAGACACAGGCGATCGCAGCCGTGACAAGGGGTGTCGTGGAATCCCCGAGTCCCCGGAAGATGCAGCTGATCAGGTTATAGAAGGTGAGGACCAGCGTTCCGCCGCCGCAGATGCGGACATAGGAGACCGTGTTGTCAAAGGCCTCGGCAGGTGCCTGCATGATTCGTGCAGCCTCTGGTGCAAACAAAACGAGAAGGACGGAAAGAACGATGGCGATGACGGCAAAGAGAAGCAGGGAGGCGCCGATCACCTTCCCGCATTCCTCCTCTTTCTTCTGTCCGATGAGCTGTCCCCAGCAGGATGGTGGTCCCCATCGCAAAGCTTGCGAGGACATTGGTAATGGTCTGCATGATCTGGGAGCCGGTGGAGACGCCGGAGATATCCGCCGCATCGCCGAACTTTCCCACCACCATCAGGTCCACGGCGCCGTACATGGCCTGCAGAAACAGAGCAAGCAGCACCGGGAGCGCAAACAGAAGAAGCAGCTGCAGAATTCTCCCTTGTGTGAAATTTCCGGTCTCTGACTTTGACAGGATCCTTCTCTCTTTCTGTCAGACAAAAAGGAGCCGGACAGGACAACAGACATCTCAGCCTGTGACCTTGTCCGGCTCCTCATTTCTCTCTGAATGAGTTGCCCTCCGAATCGACATCATTGTACTAAACCGCTGACGCGGTAGCTATAGCTCCCGGTAAACTAATTGGAGCCTATCATTCATGCCCGCCTGCAGGTTGTAATGCCTGCCGGTGG
>OMXP01000111.1 GCA_900315055.1 uncultured Lachnospiraceae bacterium | reverse complement strand
GTCCCTGCATTAACTATTGAAACCGCCGTATACCGAACGGTACGTACGTTGCGGTGTGAGAGGACGGGGGTTAGTCACCCCCTCCTACTCGATTCCGGATTTATGCGTGATGGCACAGAGTAAGACAAAAGGAAGGATCCGGAGGTGTGAGCTCCTGAAATGCTGCAAGGATCCGGTGATCCGAAACGGAATAAACGAGTCTGTTCTCAAGATCAGCGGCAAAGGCGTTCATGGGGGACACAAAGAGTCCGTCACCTGTGTATTTCACGTAGGCCTCCCGGATGGTCCAGAGGCGGTGGAAGAGAAGCACCGGGTCATCGGATCCTGCTACAAGCTCTGCTTCTTTAGCGGGAAAGAAGCGCCTGGCCATGCGAAGGCACACGTCCTGGTTCTTTGTCCTTTCCTGCAGGTCGATCCCGACGGGGGCATCGCTGATGGCAAGGACGATATAGGGATAGCTGTCGGAGAAGTTAAAGTGAAGGGAAGAGGTGCCTTCAAAGTACGGCTTCCCGTGAGGCCCGAGGAAAATCTCAGGCAGGTCCCCGTCCCGGAATTCATGATAAGCTTCCTCCAGCATATCCCTTTGGGTAAGGCGGATGGCGGTTTTTTTCCTGCTGTCACAGGTACGGATCCGGATCTGCAGCATTACTGCGCCTTTCTCGTGTTCTCCGAGTCGTCCGGGTCCTGCTTTGTCTCTGCCTCGGTCTCCGGCTTTTCCCTGAAGCGAAGCAGAACCTTGATGATCCGGTTCCCGCGAAGCCCCTTTGCCTGGAGCGTGGTGCCATCCTTCAGGGTTACGATCTCGCCGTTTCTCGGCAGGCGGTCGAGCTGTTCGATCATGAGACCGCCGATGGAGTCATAGTCCTCCGAGGTAAAATCGGTGCCCAGCTGGTCGTTCACATCGTCGAGACTCATGGAGCCGTCGACGAGGTAGGTCAGATCGTCGTACTTGATGACCTTTTTCTCGTCCTGATCATATTCGTCACGGATATCGCCTACGATTTCCTCGACAAGGTCTTCATTTGTGATCATGCCGACGGTCGTGCCGTACTCATCGAGGACGAAGGCAACGCCATATCCCGACTGCTGCATCTCCCTCATGAGGTCGGCAGTCTTTTTATATTCATAGGTATAGTAGGACTCGTGGAGGAAGGACGTGACACGGAAGTGGTCCGGCTTCTTCATGAAAATGAAGTCCTTCATGTTCAAGTGGCCGATGATGTTGTCGGGGTCGTCGGCTGTATAGACCGGAATGCGGGTGAACATCTCCCGGCGGAAGATGGCCATGATCTCGTCCCAGGTGGCATCGGATGCCACACAGACCATGTCGATTCTGGGGACCATGATGTCCTTTGCGAGCGAATCTCCGAAGTCAAAGACGTTGTAGATGATCTTCTTCTCACCGCCCTCGATGACGCCATCCTCGTGCCCGACGTCCACGTAGGTCTTGAGCTCCCGCTCGGTGATCGGCCGTTTTTCATTCTTGTTGATGCCGTGGAGCTTCAGGATCCCATCGGCCATCTTGTCGATGAGGAAGATGATCGGCGTCAGGATCCACATGAGGGCGCGGATGACGCCGGCATCCTTTTTGGCGGTTTCCAGGGCACGAAGCCTTGAAATGTTCTTCGGTGTGATCTCGCCGAAGAGAATGATGAGCACGGTCAGAACGGCCGTGCCGATGCTGACGGCATTGGCGCCGAAGGTGGAGATGATCACAGTGGTGGTAAGGGATGAAGCGGAGATGTTGACGACGTTGTTGCAGATGAGAACCGTCGACATCATCTTGCTGTAGTTCTCCAGAATGGAGAGAACCTTTTTTGCCCTTTTGTCACCGGCATCTGCCTGGGAGCGTACCTCCACCTGATTGAGGGAGGAGAAGGCGGTCTCCGCGGAGGAGAAATAGCCGGAGAGAAGAATCAGAATGATCAGTATGCCAATTTGAATCAGTGCCGTTGTACCCATGCAAACCTTTCGCTGTCACGGCCAGAAAGCCGTCTGTTTTCGGTGTCTGTTCCTCATTCTAATGGTTGCAAATCGGTTTTACAAGGAAGGGAAGTATGTTATAATCGGAACGTTATTGCGGGCCGTCAGTCCGCACAATTGGAGGTTTTTTCTTATGAAGAAAAAGAAGATTCAGGCAGGGGTGGGACTGGCTGTCCTGCTTGCATGCCTCGTCGGCCTTCTCTATGTCGCCTTCTACGGAATCGGCTGGCAGATGAAGGGCTCCTACGAGGACATCAAGCTGGGCCTCGACCTGGCAGGCGGTGTCAGCATCACCTATCAGGCGGTGGAGGACGAAACGCCTTCCGACGAAGACATGGATGATACGGCCTACAAGCTGCAGCGCCGTGTCGAGCAGTACTCCACGGAGGCGCAGGTCTACCGCGAGGGCACGGACCGCATTACGATCGAGATCCCGGGTGTCTCGGATGCGAATGCCATTCTCGAGGAACTGGGACAGCCCGGTCAGCTGTACTTTATCCGTCAGTATGACGATGACGGGAATGCAAACTATTCCCTGAACAGCTCTACCTACCAGTATGAGCTGGCAAGCGGCAAGACGATCGAGTCGCTCGAAGAGAGCGGCGACATCATCATGACCGGTACCGATGTCTCCGATGCCCAGGCCGGCTATCAGAGCGATTCCATGAACAACAATGAGATCGTGGTTTCCCTGACGCTGACCGACGAGGGCAAGCAGAAGTTCGCAGATGCGACGACGACTGCCGCGGCGGCAAGCCCGAAGCAGTCCATCGGTATCTACTACGACGGCTCCTTCATCTCGGTTCCGACGGTCAATGAGGCCATCACGAACGGACAGGCGGTCATCACCGGTGAGAGCACCATTGAGGATGCGCAGAACCTTGCCTCCGCGATCCGTATCGGCGGCCTGAACGTCAAGCTCGAGGAGCTGCGCTCCAACGTCGTCGGCGCACAGCTTGGCCAGAGCGCCATCACGGCATCCGAGAAGGCCGGCATTGTCGGTTTCCTCATGATCGTCGTCTTCATGTGCGCGGTCTATTTCCTGCCGGGTCTTTGCGCGAGCCTTGCGCTCCTGTTCTATGTCGGCCTCATGGTCGAGATCCTGGTCGGTTTTGAGATCACGCTGACGATCTCCGGCATCGCCGGTATCCTTCTTTCCGTCGGTATGGCCGTCGATGCAAACGTCATCGTCTTTGCGCGTATCCGTGAGGAGCTCGCAGCCGGTCACACGGTGAAACAGTCGATTTCGGCCGGCTACAACAAGGCTCTGTCAGCCATTCTCGACGGCAACATCACGACCCTCATCGCGGCGGCGGTCCTGGGAATCCTGGGCTCCGGCACGGTGCGCGGCTTTGCGGCGACCCTGGCCATCGGTATTCTCTTATCGATGTTTTCGGCACTGGCAGTCACGCGCTGGTTCATGTGGGCCTTCTACTACCTGTTTGCAAAGAGCGAAAAGTTCTACGGCGTCGGCAAGATGAGAAAACCGGTGCACTTCGTGGAGCACCGGAAGATCTTCTTTACGCTCTCCATCTGCGTGATTCTGATGGGCTTTGTGGTCATGGGCGTCAACCACGCAAGAGGAAACGGTGCCCTGAACTACAGCCTGGATTTCGTCGGCGGCACATCCACCGATGTCACCTTCAACGAGGACTACACGCTGGATCAGCTGGATCAGGACGCAGTCCCGATCTTCGAGGACATCACCGGCAACTCCAATGTCCAGGTCCAGAAGGTCTCCGGCAGCAATGAGGTCATCTTCAAGTCGACCGCCATGGACGTCGATCAGAGACAGGAACTTGCAGGAAAGCTCGAAGACAAGTACGGCATCACAGAGGATGCCATCAAGGCGGAGACGATCAGCTCGACCATCTCATCCGAGATGCAGCGGGATGCCTTCGGTGCCGTGCTTCTTGCACTTGTCCTGATGCTGATCTACATCTGGTTCCGGTTCAAGGACATGCGCTTTGGCGCGGCGGCCATCATCGCCCTTGCTCACGACTGCCTGGTGGTTTTGACCGTGTATGCCGTGACACGTATTTCCGTCGGCAGCACGTTCATCGCCTGCATGCTCACGATAGTCGGCTACTCCATCAACGCAACGATCGTCATCTTCGACCGTGTGCGTGAGAACCTTCGGAAGAAGAAAAAGGACGACTCGATCGTCGAGCTCGTGGACAAGTCCATCACGGATACCCTTTCGAGAACGATCTTCTCGTCCCTGACCACGTTTTTCATGGTCTTTACGCTGTTCATCTTCGGCGGCAGCTCTCTTCGCGAGTTTGCAGTCCCGATCATGTCCGGTATTGTCGCCGGCACGTATTCCTCGGTCTGCATTACGGGCTCTCTGTGGTTTGTCCTTCGCTCGCACTTCAAGCCCAAGCACGATGACTCCGGTGTCTATCAGGAGAAGAAGCGTGCGGCGGATAAGGAAGAGCGGAAGAAGGCCTATGAGGCTGAGGTCCGGAAGAAGACGACGGTCTGATATTCCGACAATATTCGCACAAATGTCTGGAAAGCGGTTCCGGTTTTGGCCGGCACCGCTTTTCTTTTTCGTGATAAGATAGAAACGTGCGGACTAAAACAGACGGTCTGCACAGGAAGGCAGGCATACATGGCAAAGTGGCTGGTAGCGGCAAAGAAGGCGGATTTTGCGGGAATCGCAAAGGCCTGTGATATCTCTGTGGTCACGGCCCGTCTGATCCGGAATCGCGGGGTGATCGGCGCGGAGGCGACGAAAAAATATATCCACGGCACCATGAACGATCTCATTGACCCGATGCGTCTGCCGGATATGCAGAAGGCGGTGGAACTCATCCGGTCCGCGATCCGGGAGAAAAAGAAGATCCGGATCTTCGGCGATTACGACGTCGACGGCATCTGCTCCACCTATATCTTCTATGCAACGCTCACGCATCTTGGAGCCGATGTATCCACGGTGCTTCCGGACCGGGTAAAGGACGGATACGGACTCAATCCCCATATGGTGGATCAGGCCCTGCAGGACGGGGTACAGGTGATGATCACCTGTGACAACGGCATTGCGGCCTTTGAAGGCGCAAAAAGGGCAAAGGACGCCGGTGTGACGGTCATCATTACAGATCACCACGAGATCCCCTATGAGGAGAAGGACGGGAAGCTGTGCCACCATCTGCCGGAGGCAGACGCGATTGTCGAACCGAAGCTCACCGATTCCCTCGGCATTCCGTACTATCCCTTTGTCGATATCTGCGGTGCCATGGTGGCGTTCAAGGTCTGCGAGGTATTGCTGAACATGCCGGACATCACGGGAGAACCCGAGATCTGGCAGAGCCCGGAACAGGGGCTCCTCCGGGAGCTCTCCGGTTTTGCGGCACTTGCCACGGTCTGCGACGTGATGCCGCTGCAGAATGAGAACCGGATTATTGTGCGGTACGGCCTGCAGGAGCTTGCACGGAGCCGGAACCTCGGCATGAGAAGCCTTGTGGAGGCGGTGGGCCTGAAGGACATGCCGATCACCTGCTATCATGCGGGATTTGTTCTGGGACCGTGTCTTAATGCCTCAGGGCGGCTCGAAAATGCCACGATGGCGCTGCAGCTCTTCAAGGAGAAGAACCTGACCGAGGCGACCAAGATCGCGGAGGAACTCAAGGAGCTCAATGAGTCGAGGAAGGAACTCACTGAGAAGGGCTACGAGGAGGCGAGGAAGCTTCTCGATGAAAAGGAGTCTCTGGACCGGGTGCTGGTGGTGTATCTTCCGGAGAGCATGGAAACCATCGTCGGCATCGTCGCGGCGAGAATCAAGGAGCACTACTTCCGCCCGACGATCGTTCTGACCGATGCGAAGGAGGGTGAGGGCTTTCTGAAGGGCTCCGCCCGCTCAATTGAAGGGTACGACATGTACGCGGAGATGAACCGCTGCGCGGACCTGTTTGAGGCCTTCGGCGGCCACAAGATGGCGGCAGGTTGCACCCTGAAGAAGGAGAACCTGGACGAGCTGACAAGACGCCTCAACGAAAACTGCACGCTGACGGACGAGGATCTGCAGAACACGATTCACATCGACATGGAACTGCCCCTTCACTATGTGTCACTTCCGATGACCAAGGAGATGGAAGTCCTCGAGCCCTGCGGCACGGGAAACAGCAGAGCGATGTTCGTCGTGCGGAACCTGACGCTTGAGTTCATCGAGTGCATCGGAAGAAGGCGGAACGTATGCAAGTTCAGGGGAAAGGACGAGAAGGGGCATGCCTACAACATGATCTGGTTCACTCCGGCCACCGAGATCCCGGACCTTGCCTGCGCAACGCCACATCTGTGCCATGTGGTGTACTACCCGTCCATCAACGAGTGGCACGGCATGCGGGAACTGCAGTTTGTCATCAAGGACGTGCGCATCGTCCGGCAGAGTTCATAAATTCTTCAGGAACTTCAGACTTTCCTTCGAACTCTGACACAGTTCGGACACAGGTCTCTGGTATCTTATAGGCATTGATAGTCAACTCACTATCTCCCCCTCATAAGAAAACTCATCAAGGGCATCCCGCAAGGGGTGCCTTTGGTGATTTCAGGGGAAACAACCTGCCATCCGCACAGTTCATAAAGCTTTTACAATTTGTAACTGTTCAGTTGGGTCAGAATGATAGCCCTGTTACGATTGTAAGCGGCGACATACAAAAAGACCAGTTCTAGCCGCGCATCTAATCGAAGATGC
>OMXP01000011.1 GCA_900315055.1 uncultured Lachnospiraceae bacterium | reverse complement strand
ATCAATCGCCAGGCCAGCCACCGAACCTTCAGGTAGAGAAAGCAGTGGCTACAGCGATAACTTTAATTGGGCATCGCGCTCGCGCGATTTGGTTCAAAATAAAAAGTCCCTGCAGACATGCTGCGTGCGGTCTGCAGGGACTTTTGCCTGTTTCCTTTACTTCTGCGGCAGTTCCTTCGGGAAGGAAAGATTCAGGACGCCGGGAGAGGGGACTGTGAGGGTCGATGCAAAAAAGAACTCCATCGCCCTGGCAAGGAAGGAGAGATCCTTCACCCCCGCGCACTCCCAGGAGGAGTGCATGGCAAGCTGGGCAAGGCCGATGTCAACGGCGTTCAGCGGCACATGGGACGTCTCGAGGTTCCCCAGCGTCGAGCCGCCTGCCATGTCGGAGCGGTTCGTGAACACCTGCACGGGGACGCCGGCCTTTTTGCAGAGGCAGAAGAAGAGCGCCGCGCTCTCTCCCGTGGACGTGTACTTCTGATTGGCCGCGTACTTGATGACGATGCCGCCGTTCATCTTCGGGCGGTTCACGGGATCCGCCTTCTCCGGGTGGTTCGGGTGGACAGCGTGGGCATTGTCCGCGGAGACCATGAAGCTCTGCTGCAGGGCAGCGCGGTACTGTGCGGGGGTAAGATGGAGGGCCTCAAAGATGTTTTCGAGGGTATCCTTGAGGAACGTGGAATCCGCACCCTGCCGTGTGAGCGACCCCACCTCCTCGTTGTCAAAGAGGGCATAGACCGGAAGGGAAGAAGGGGCGTCCTTCCCGTTTCCCTTCGTCTTTCCCGCTGCGAGGAACCCGCGGAAGCAACCGTAGGCGCACATGAGGTCATCGATGCGGGGCGATAACAGGAATTCCTGCCCGGCGCCGACAAGGCTCCCGTGCCCCGTGGGATAGAGGAAGAGATCGTACCCCTCGATGGCATCGGGGGATACGCCCGCATACCTTGCAACAAGCGGCAGGAACTTCCCCTTTGCGCTCTCGTCCCCGAACAGGGGCAGAAGATCCGTCTGGGGATTGGGGGCAAAGCCGCTGTTGGCCTCCCGGTTCATGTGGATTGCAAGGCTCGGGATGACGAGAAGATCCCGGGGGATATTGACAAGGTGAGAGACAAGGCGCACACCGTCTGTTGTCTCTTCCCTGGTGATGACGCGTCCTGCCACCGAGAGCGGCCGGTCAAACCAGGGAGCCATCAGCATGCCGCCGTAGCGCTCGACATTTAGTTTCGTGTAGCCGTTTTCCGTGATCTCCGGATTTGCCTTGACCTTGAAGGAG
Source organism: uncultured Lachnospiraceae bacterium (assembly GCA_900315055.1). Taxonomy (GTDB): domain Bacteria; phylum Bacillota; class Clostridia; order Lachnospirales; family Lachnospiraceae; genus CAG-791. The sequence continues at coordinate 59,622 of OMXP01000011.1, read as the reverse complement.
GGAGAGTCGGAGTGGGAGGCGCTGACCAGAAAGCCCGTGATCTTCCCCTCCGGCACGCGAAAGGCGATAAGGCTCGAGCCTCCCCGCGTCACGAAGTACTTTCCGCCCGGGACAAGGTCAAAGGGTGTGCTTTCGAAAAGCTGCGTGTAGCCGGCATAGAGAAGCGCCGTGCGCTGCTTTTCGACGACGTGGTAGCAGGTGGGGCAGAGCTGAACGAAGTCCAGGAATTCATCTGCGATGTTTTCAAAGGTGTTTTCAGACATGGGAACCCTTCCGTTTACAAGTGTGCTAAAGTAGGTGAGGCCGGGCAGCTGAAAAACAATACAACGGCCTGGCTTCCCGCATTATAACGCTGAAAAGGAGAACGCTGATGGATAACCAGAAAAAAGATAAAGTGCTTGCTGCGATGAAGGAGCAGAAAATCAGCCAGATGATGATCACGGACCCGGAGTCGGTGTTTTATCTCACCGGACGCTGGATCCTGCCCGGGGAGAGGTTCCTCGGACTGTATCTGTCGGAAGAAAGGAAGCCGGTCCTGTTCCTGAATGAGCTGTTTTCGTTTGAAGAGGAGATCGGCGCACGGAAGGTCTATTACTCCGATACCGACGATCTTGTTCCCATCTGGAAAACGGTGGTGGATCCCGGGAAGATCCTGGGCGTCGACAAGACGATGGCGTCGAAGTTCCTGCTCTCGATGATGGAGGGACAGGTGGCCAAAGGCTATGTCAACGGGTCGGTTTCCGTGGACGATGCGAGAGCCGTGAAGACAAAAGAAGAGCAGGAGAAGATGCGCATCGCCTCGAAGATGAATGATGCGGCGATGGAGCGCTTCAAAGGCCTTGTCCGGGAAGGCGTGACAGAACTTGAGATTGCAGAGCAGATGCTTGGAATCTACAAGAGCCTCGGGGCTTCCGGCTATTCGTTTGATCCGATCGTCGGCTTCGGAAAAAATGCCGCGGACCCGCACCACATGCCGGACAACACCGTGCTTCAGGAAGGCGACTGCGTCCTCTTTGATGTCGGCTGCAAGGTGAATGACTACTGCTCGGATATGACGAGGACGTTCTTCTACAAAAAGGACCCGACTCCGGAGGAGAGACGGGTCTATGAGCTGACGCTTTCTGCAAACACCGGGGCGGAGGCGTATCTGAAGGCCGGGGTTGAGCTCGCATCTGTCGATAAAAAGGCAAGGGATATCATCACACAGGGAGGTTACGGGCCACAGTTTACGCACCGGCTCGGCCACTTCATCGGGATCGGTGTCCATGAGGCAGGAGACGTGTCCGCCGCAAACCACAACCTGACAAAGGCGGGGAACATCTTTTCGATTGAGCCCGGCATCTATGTGACCGGAAAGGTGGGCGTTCGCATCGAGGACCTGGTGCTCGTGACAGAAGACGGGTGTGAGGTGCTGAACCACTATCCGAAGGACCTTCAGGTGATTGGCTGACAGACTTTCGACAATTTCATTCCTTATGCTTTTCAGGCAGCTCTGCCGCTTTTTGCGGTACGGGCTGCCTTGTTTTTTCGAAACAGGAGTGCGGAGAGCGCCATGAAAAGGGAAGCGCCGGCAAAAATCCGGATCGGGAAAAAGAGAAACTGTCCCGCAGGGATTGTATAAGACAAAAGCGCAATGGCAAGTGCCTGCGGCAGGACGGCGCCAAAGCAGACGTAGAAGAAGAACACGAGAAGGCAGGAGATGAGGATGCAGACAAGAGTCGGCACTCCCAGACGGGCGCGAAGCAGCACCTGGCAGAAGACACCGGCAACGGCGCCCATCGCAAGGAGAATGACCGTCGACATCGGCATCCTGCGGCTTGTGCAGGAGGGATCGGAGAAGTCCCAAAAGGACGAGAGAAGCTCCGGAACAAGAAGGAGCGGGAAGGACGTCTTTGCAGGAAGAAACACCAGGAGAAAGACAATCAGTGTCCTTGCAAGGGGCAGCACAAGGTCAGATCTGTCCGGACGTACTGCAGGAAGAGCCGGGGCTCTGGTCTGAAGATGCAGAACAAGAAGGAGTCTTTGAAGAACAAGGACCAGAGCACAAAGCGCTGCGGCGGCAGGAATGTAGTACAAAGAGGTGACATGATACAGCACCGGATAGCAGGCAAGGGCGATCACCGGGGTGAAGGACGAGCTGAAAGCAAGGAGAAGCGCCTCGCACAAGAGGCAGACGACCGGAAGACGTACGAAAACCGGCAGTCCGGCAAGGTTTGCGAAAAGTATGCCGAGGGCAGCGCCCGAGGCGGACAGGACCAGGGCCTTCCAGCCGTTGTCAATGAAGGAGACAGACGGCACAAGAAGAAATCCCGCGGCGATGGCAGCTGCCTGCGGTACAAGAAGAGAGGTATGCTTCGTGTATCTCGAAAGAGCAACATCCAGAAGAACAACGAGGAGCACGAACAGATACGGTATGCACTTTTTAAGTCTGTCCGTAGCGGACAGAGCCTTTGGATTGTCCGGCATGCTGATTGCGGATCGAAGATCCGCCCTGATGATACTGACGCTGTTTACAGTCTACCGGGCAGGATAAGACAGACTGTTGCGGGAAGTTTAACAATGTGTGAACGCTGTGGGGAAAAAATTGGAAATAAGATTTGACACATTAACGCACAGGCGCTTTAATGTATTAAAACGTAGCGGCCGGCAGAACCGGCCGAATGTACGGGAGGAGAAGAAGATTATGAAAAAGAAAATTGCAGCGATGATCATGACCTGTACGGTCTGTGTGTCCCTTGCAGCCTGCGGCTCGTCCTCGGGCTCCTCGGCAACGACTGCGGCAAGTACCGCAGATACGACAGCTTCTGCTGCCACCACCACTGCCGATACGGCTGCAGCAGATACGGCCTCCACGGAAGATACAGCTTCCACGGACGGCAAGACCTACACGATCGGCATCTGCCAGCTCGTGCAGCATGAGGCTCTCGATGCCGCAACCCAGGGCTTTGAGGATGAGGTCAAGAATGAGCTCGGCGATGCGGTCACCTTCGATCTGCAGAACGCCCAGGGCGACTCCACGACCTGCTCCACGATCTGCACCGGCTTTGTCTCCAACGAGTACGACCTGATCCTTGCAAACGCAACCCCGGCTCTTCAGGCAGCGGTCTCCGCAACGAGCGATATCCCGATCCTTGGCACCTCCGTCACGGATTACGGCACGGCCCTGAACATGTCCGATTTCTCCGGCACCACCGGCATCAACGTCTCCGGCACGTCGGATCTGGCACCCCTCGATCAGCAGGAGGACATGATCCTCGAGCTGGTTCCGGACGTGAAGAAGGTCGCCATCCTGTATTGCTCCGCAGAGGCAAATTCCAAGTTCCAGGCTGAGCAGATCGAGAAGTACCTCGATGAGGACAGCATTGCCTACCAGGAGTACACCTTCGCGGATTCCAACGATCTGCAGTCCGTCACCCAGTCTGCAGCGTCCGACTGCGACGTGTTCTATATCCCGACCGACAACACGGCGGCATCGAACATGACCATCATCTCCAACATCACGGAAGCCAGCAAGATCCCGATCGTCTGCGGCGAGGAGAACATGTGCAAGTCCGGCGGCCTTGCAACGCTGTCCATCAGCTACTATGACCTCGGTGTCCAGACCGGCAAGATGGCTGTCGATATCCTGACCAACGGAACGGATCCGTCCACGATGGAGATTGAGTACGCACCGACGACCACCAAGGAGTACAATCCGGATTACGCGGAAGCCATCGGCTTCACGATGCCGGATGACTACACCGCCATCGACATGAGCGCGCAGTAAAGCGGGCAGCGTCTGAACTGCTTGTCCAGTCAGATCAAGGATGACCTGTCACCTTTCAGAGAGGTGGCAGGTTTTTTCTGGTATCAAACGAAACCGGAATGGTGTAACATTCCAGACGTAAATTTCTTGTAGATCGGTAAGCGCATGATATAATTTTACCGAACGCAAATCATGAATTTTATTTCTGAAGTATGTTGTGTTCTCTGGCCTTAACAGTCAGAATCCCAATCCGCTGGCCTGCTGTTACCGGTTTTGGGCGGATTTAAGCCAGATAAGAAAAATACATTTCGGAGGAAGAACTCTATGGCGGCTTACTTCGCATCACTGAACCCGACCGCGCTGTGGAACGCCCTGCCGGGCGGCCTTGCGCAGGGTCTCATCTGGGGCATCATGGCGCTTGGCGTGTACATGACGTTCCGCATCCTGAACTTCGCGGATATGACAGTCGACGGATCGTTTGCCCTTGGCGGCGCGGTCTGCGTCATGATGATTCTGCAGGGAGCCAATCCCTTTGTGGCACTTCTTGTTTCCTTCCTGTGCGGACTTATTGCCGGCCTTGCAACCGGTGTCCTGAACACGGTGCTGGGCATTCCGGATATTCTCGCCGGCATTCTGGTGCAGATCTCCCTGTACTCCATCAACCTGAACATCATGGGAAAGGCCAATCAGGCCATTCCCGCGGGACAGGGCGTGACCCCGTTCACCTCGAACATCCGGTATCTCGGCCAGACGATCGCCCTGACGCTCATCTATGATGTCGTCATCATTCTCATCGTGTACTGGTTCTTCGGCACCGAGATCGGAAGCGCGATCCGCGCAACCGGCATCAACCCGAACATGTCCCGTGCGCAGGGCATCAATACCTCGAAGATGAAGGTCATCACGGTCGCGATGGCAAACGGCCTTGTCGCCCTCTCCGGCGGCATCATCGCCCAGTACCAGGGCTTTGCCGATGTCAAGATGGGCCAGGGCTCCATCGTCATCGGCCTTGCTGCGGTCATCATCGGCGAGGTGCTCGCCGAGGCACTGGTCGGCAAACGGCTGAACTTCTTCATCCGCCTCACCTTCACGGTGGTCGGCGCGGTGATCTACTATTTCGTCTACGTCTTCGTCCTGTGGCTGAAGTTCCCGGCAGACGACATGAAGCTCCTGACGGCCGTCGTGGTCGCAATCTTCCTTGCCGTGCCGTACTTCCAGGGCAGAAAGAACACGTCGTTTAGCGCACTGAAGAAGCGCAACGCGAAGGCAAAGAAGACGGCGTCTAAGGATCAGGAGGTGAAGTGATGCTGGAGATCCGCAATATTTCCAAGACCTTCAATCCCGGAACCATCAACGAGAAGAAGGCACTGATCAATCTGTCGCTGACCCTGGAGGACGGCGATTTCTGCACGGTCATCGGCGGCAACGGCGCAGGAAAGTCCACGGTCATGAATGCGATCGCGGGCGTCTGGCCGGTGGACTCGGGCGAGATTTTAATCGACGGCGTCGATGTGACGACCCTTCCGGAGAACAAGCGGGCAATCTATCTTGGACGCGTGTTCCAGGATCCGATGACGGGCACTGCGGGAGACATGCAGATCGACGAGAACATGGCCATCGCGGCAAGGCGCGGCCAGAAGCGGGACCTCAAATGGGGCGTCACCGCAAAGGAGAGAGTTGAGTACAGAGAGCTCCTGAAAAAGCTGGACCTTGGCCTGGAGGACCGGCTCACCGCAAAGGTGGGACTCCTCTCCGGCGGACAGCGGCAGGCGCTGACCCTTCTCATGGCAACGATGAAGAAGCCCTCGGTCCTGCTCCTTGACGAGCACACGGCCGCGCTCGACCCGAAGACGGCGGCAAAGGTCCTTGCGGCGACCGACCGGATCGTCGGAGAGAACCATCTGACGACCCTCATGGTCACCCACAACATGCGCGATGCGATTGCCCACGGCAACCGGCTCATCATGATGAGCGACGGCAAAATCGTCTACGATGTGCGGGGCGAGGAGAAGAAGAAGCTGAAGGTCTCGGATCTTCTCGAGAAGTTTGAACAGGTCGGCGGCGAGGTCTCGGACCGCATGGCCCTGTCCTGAAAAACGCAAAGCAGGGGAACCCGGCAGGAGCAATCCCGCCGGGTTCTTTGTCGGAAAGGAGACTTTTTATGGCAGACGTAATGATCATCGGCGCAGGGCCTGCGGGGCTCTCCGCCGCCGTGCGGATCCGGCGCGAGGGACTTTCCGTGCAGGTCTTTGAGGGCTCCATGCCGGGCGGACAGCTCGTCAACGCGGGCGTTGTCGACAATGTCCCGGGGATCCTCAAAGTGGACGGGTACCGCCTTGCCTCCAACATGCTGAACCAGGCGGCGGGACTTGGCGCCGAAATGGTCTATGAGAGAGCAGAAAAGGTGACCGGTACCGGGCACGGGTTTTCAGTCCTTGCGGGAGGAACGGCGTATGAGGGGAAGGCCCTGATCCTTGCCCCCGGCGTGGTGCAAAGGAAACTCGCTATCCCGGGAGCGGAGGAGCTTGCCGGGAAGGGCGTCTCGTACTGCGTCGCGGCAGATGCGGGATCGATCCGGGACAAAGACGCCGCCATTGTGGGCGGCGGAAATGCGGCGCTCTCGGGCGCAGCGGCACTTGCAGGCCTTTGCAGGAGCGTGTACCTCATCCACAGGCGGGAGCAGTACCGCGCCGATACGGCAGTTGTAACAGAGGCGCTCTCCCATGAGAATGTGGTTCCGATCCTCTCAAGCACTGTGACAGGCCTTGTTTCGGGGGAGGACGGGAAGCTGTCCGGTGTCACCGTAAGAGACAAAGATGGCAGGGAGAAAACCCTTGCCGTATCCGGCCTCTTTGTTTCCATCGGGCAGGTGCCGGACAACGAGATGTTCCGGGACCTCGTGGAGCTTGATGAAAACGGGTACATCAGGACTTGTCCGGATTTATCGACCAGCCGTCCCGGCGTCTTTGCCGCAGGGGACGGAAGAGCAAAGGACCTTCGGGAGCTCACCGGTGCCATCGCCGACGGAACGATGGCTGCCAGCGCCGCCGCAGCGTTTGTCAGGAGCCTCTGACAGGACTAATATTTATCCTAGGGAGGTGCAGGATATGATTGCAGAACGAATCGGGTCGCTTCTGATCGGCTATGCCCTCGGCAATGTCCTTACGGCGGAGATCGTGACACGAAAGCTGACCGGAAGGCCCTGCCGGGAACTTGGAACAACCGGGAACCCCGGAATGGCAAATGTCATGGCACACCTCGGCTTTAAGCCGGGGATCATCACCCTTGCAGGAGATCTCGGAAAGTGCGCGCTCTCCTGTCTTCTTGCGGACCTTCTCTTTACCCCGGCAATCGGCAGGATCGCGGTGCTGTACGCGGGCGTCGGCTGCACGCTGGGGCACGATTTTCCGGTCTGGCAGAAGTTCCATGGCGGAAAGGGCGTTGCGACAAGCTGCCTTGCGATCTTCCTCTTTTCTCCGCTCTGGGGCTTTGTCTCCAACGTCTTCGGGATGCTGGTCACCTTCATCACCCAGTACCTGTGCGTTGGCGGCGCCGTCCTTCCGGCATCCTTTGTGATTCCGATGTTCGTATTTTATGGAAGAGAAGCGGGATTCCTCTCGCTCTTTCTGGCAGCCGTGTGCTTTATGGAGCACTTCCCGGCCATCCGGACGATCCCGTCGGGAGAGTGCGAGAAGATTGATGTCTGGGGAAAGATAAAGGCAGCCCTTACGAAGAAAGGAACAAAATGAAGTCGTACCTTACCACGCTCTGTTATCTCGTAAAGGGAGACAAAGTGCTGATGCTGCACCGCGTTGTCAAGAAGAACGATGTCAACAAGGACAAGTGGATCGGCGTCGGCGGGCACTTTGAGAAGAACGAAAGCCCCGAGGACTGCGCAAGGCGGGAGATCTTCGAGGAGACGGGACTTGTCGTAACAAAGCTGGATCTTCGCGGCGTTGTGACGTTCATCAGCGGGAAGCTGGACCATGCCGAATACATGTTTCTGTTTCTTGCCCGCGACTGGACCGGTACGCCGCATGAATGCGATGAGGGCGTTCTTGCCTGGACAGACTTTGAGGCGGTAAAGAAACTGGAGCTCTGGGAAGGAGACCGCATCTTCCTGAAGCTTGTCAGTGAGAACCACCCGTTCTTTTCCTTAAAGCTCACCTACGATGCAAATGACCTCCTGAAGGAGGCAGTCCTTGACGGGGAAAAGATGGAGCTCTTTGACATCCTGGGAGAGGACGGAAAGCCGACGGGGCTTGTAAGGGAGAGAAGCGTTGTCCACGAGATGGGAACGCTCCACCAGACGGTCCACATGTGGGTCGTACGGAAACGCCCGGATGGCAGCTATGACCTTCTTGTACAGAAGAGGGCGAGGGACAAGGACTCGTATCCTGGCTGCCTTGACATCTCGTCGGCAGGCCACATGCACGCGGGAGACGGGATGGAAGAGAGCGTTGTGCGGGAATTCTCCGAGGAGCTTGGCATCAAGGCTCCGTATTCGGACTTTACCTTTGCCTTTGACCACCGCTCCTACCATGAAAGCGTGTTCTATGGGAGGCCTTTCCGGGACGCGGAGCTCTCCCATGTCCATGTCTATGAGAAACCGGTGGACATCGAAAAGCTCACCCTCCAGAAGGAAGAGGTGGAGTCGGTGCAGTGGATCAGCCTTTCGGACCTCACGGCTCTTGTCATGAGCGGATCGGATAAAACCTGCGTCGACAAAGATGAACTTCAAAAGCTTGCTGCCTATCTCACAACCAGGCAGCAGGCGGAGCGGAAGTAGAGGCCGGCAAGCTTCGAAAACGGGATCTGTTCATACCCTGTGCGGTGCCAGTTGTCTTCGAGAAGAAGATGGCGGGCACCGTTTTCATCGTCATGGAATCCCGCGGCGACCACCCAGTGCCAGTGAAACAATGAGCCGCAAAGAAGAAGGAACACCGGACGGCCTTCCTGAAGAGCGGAGCAGATCTCCTCTTTTTTCAGAGGGACAACGCGGTACGGAAGTTTTGCAGCCTGAAGATACAAGTTTGCGGGACGCACCATGAAAAACACGGGGCCGTTCGGAAGATAGCGGTGGATCAGGGCAAAACGGGCATGTTCGGATGCTGCGGGGGCGGCAAAGTTCTCCTCAAGGCGCAGGGCATTCAGAAGACTTGTCGCACAGCAGTGGTTCCTTGCAAGATCGTCAAAATCCTTCATGATGGCCCACTCGGGCGGCCGCCCTGTGATGAGATGGACTCTCTTTCGTGCTGTTTCCGGGATCTTTACGGACTCAAATCCGTAGATGGAATCGCGCATTTTTGATACCTCCGGAACCATTGTTGCAGAGCGGATCCCTGCTGACAAGAGGAACGAAAACGATAAGGGAAAAACAGAACATTTGTTGACAGCGCATGGACGACACTGCTAAGATGAATAAGAATTCCACTTGTAATATTTTCGTAATATCGGGTTACAAATCGGTAACAGTTGTATGAATTCATTCAGGAGAACTCATGAGAAAGTCCGCTGAAGTCATTCTTTCCTGCATCCTGACCGGCGTCCTGACCGTGGGAACCTTTACGGCGGCCGAGGTGACATCCCGTGCGGCGGGGGAAACACCGTCCTGGGAGAAGATTGAAACCTCTTCCGCGACAGAAGAGTCGACAGCTGAAGGAGACGAAGAAGCAAAAAGCGCTCTGCTCCTTCCGAGCGCCGGGGCCGGGTATGCCCTTTCCGCAAAGAAGGTCTCCCTGTCCGACGTCAAACAGGACTATGAGGCAAAAACGGCAGCAGCAGAAAGTACTGCCGAAGCTTCGTCAGTAGAATCCGCAGAGGAAGGATCTTCTGAAGCCTCCTCTGAAGCTTCCGGTTCGGAATCTGATGAGGAAGCTTCCGTGACGGAGTCCTCGACGGATTCTGCGTCTGCGGAGTCTTCCGCAGAGGAAAGCACGCAGGAGACCACAGAGGCGGCTGCAGAAAACAGTGCGGCGGAGTCGACACAGGCGGCAGATGCCGCTTCGACAGCGCCGGCGGCTGTTGATGTGCCGGCATCCGATCCCGAGATTCTCTCCACGAGCCTTACCCCGGTGCAGCTTCGCGAGTACGGACTTGTCCGTCAGGCAGGAGACAGCGGCACGGTGGATGAGTCGATGGCAACCCAGGCGGCCGCGCAGGCGGTCACGGTGGTGGTCGGCGGAAATACCGATGCGCTGAACACCGCAGGCACACCGCTCGTCTCGTCAGCAGAGGCAGCGTCCACGGAAAGCAGCACGGATTCTTCCGCGGAGGAGTCCACGGAGGCGGTGACCGAGGAGAGTACGGAGGAGACGACACAGGCTGAAGAGGCCTCCAGTGAGGAGAGCTCGGAGTCGGATTCGTCCCTTGCGGTTGCCTGCGTCAATGATTACGTCAATGTCCGCTCCGATCCGTCGATGGACGGAGAGGTTGTCGGAAAGCTCTATGCAAACAGCGTGGCGACGATTCTGGAGCCTGCAAATGACGACGGCTGGGTGAAGATTACGTCCGGTTCCGTCACGGGGTATGTTCGGCAGGAGTACATCGCAACCGGCGACTACGCACAGAGCCTTGCCGATTCCGTTGGCACGAAGCAGGCGGTGGTTACGACCGAGACCCTGCGTGTGCGTGCCGCGGCGAGCGCGGATTCCGATGTCATTTCCCTCATCGGTGAGGGGCAGACCCTCGACATCATCTCCGAGGAGGATGGCTGGTACAAGGTGAACACCGAGGATGGCGAGGGCTACATCTCCGCCGACTTTGCAGACGTGGAGACCATTTATCCGGAGGCTGTCTCGAAGGAAGAGGAAGAAGCCGAGATCGCGGCGGAAGAGGCCAAGAAGAAGGCGGAAGAGGACGCGGCGGCTGCAGCAGAAGAGGCGAAGGCCGCTTCCATGGGTCAGCAGGTCGTGGACTATGCGATGCAGTTCCTCGGCAATCCGTATGTCTGGGGCGGCTCGTCCCTTACGAACGGCACCGACTGTTCCGGCTTTACGATGGCGGTCTACGCACACTTCGGCGTGAGCCTTCCGCACTATGATGTCTCCCAGAGATCCTGCGGCACGGCCGTTTCCAGTCTTGCCAATGCAAGACCGGGCGATCTCATCTGCTATTACGGGCACGTGGGCATCTACATCGGCAACAACCAGATCATCAACGCCTCGAACCCGAGAAACGGCATCAAGATCTCGCCGGCAAACTACCGCTCGATTGCGGCGATCCGACGGATTTTCAACTAGGATGCGGAAATCGTACGGAAAGAAACCTGCGGACAGCGTCTTTTGAAAGGGCGCTGTCCTTTTTGCTGTCCGGGAGATCGACAGATGAAGTGAAAATGTGGCGAATTTTGAGGACATGTTTTTATTAAATCTGTACAGATTTTCCCTTGCTCCGAAACCGGAATGAAACTAACATAGGGATCGTCAATTAAATACCCGGCAATGAAGAGAAGCGTCCGGTGTGGAATGGCACAGAGAGCTGTCACCTGGTGAGAGACAGTACACAAAGCACACGGAGAATCATCTCTGAGCTCTGCAGCTGAACGATCGCATGATTTCAGTAAGCGGCAGCGGAAGGTCACCGTCATCATAGGCCGTGCATTGTTGGATGCACATGAGTGGTGGAAAGTGAGCAATGCTTGCTTTTCGCAATAAGAGTGGTACCGCAGAGGTTAAAGCCTTTGTCTCTTAGTTCCCGTGAAAACGGGACAGGAGGCAGAGGCTTTTTTTGATGCATCGATTGGATGATCCGGACATCCGATCCTTTGGCACTGCCGGGCAGCAGGTATGAACACAACATCGTCAAAGGAAGGTAAGAAAATGAAAACTCTGGAAAAGGTAAGCAATTTCATCGGCAAGTGGATGGCACTCATCGTCATCGCCGTTGCCGCACTCTCCCTGTTTGTCCCCTCGTCCGTATCCTGGATCAAGACAAGCTGGGTGAATACGCTTCTTGGCATCGTCATGTTCGGCATGGGCCTGACCTTAAAGCCCCATGACTTCGCAGTCGTCTTCCAGCGCCCGAAGGACGTCGTCATCGGCGCCGTGCTGCAGTACACCATCATGCCGCTGCTTGCCTGGGTGCTGTGCCTGGCATTCCGTCTTCCCCCGGAACTTGCCGTCGGCGTCATCCTCGTCGGCACCTGCCCGGGCGGCACGTCCTCGAACGTCATGACGTACCTCTCCCACGGCGATGTGGCCCTGTCCGTTTCGATGACCGCCGTCTCGACGCTCCTTTCCCCGCTGCTTACCCCGGCGCTGACGCTCCTGTATGCCGGCCAGACCGTTAACGTGAACTTTGCAGCAATGATGCTATCCGTTGTGCGTGTCGTTCTTCTGCCGATCGTCCTCGGCTTTGTCGTGAACCACTTCTTCGGAAAGTACACGGATCAGGCCGTCAAGGTTCTTCCGTTGGTCTCTACCACCGCAATCGTCATGATCATCGCAGCAGTTGTCTCCGCAAACTCCGACCGCATCATGACCAGCGGCCTTCTGATCCTCGCCGTTGTCATGTGCCACAACCTGCTCGGCTATGCCTTAGGCTATGGCTGCGCAAAGCTCCTTCGTCTCGACACTTCCAAGTGCCGCGCAATCTCCATCGAGGTCGGCATGCAGAACTCCGGCCTTGCAACGAGCCTTGCGGCAACGCACTTCGCACAGTATCCGCTGGCTACGATCCCGGGCGCAGTCTTCTCCGTCTGGCATAACATCTCCGGTGCGCTCCTTGCTTCCTTCTTCAATCATCAGACTGCAAAGAAGGAAGCAGCCGGAAAGCAGCAGGCTGCAGCAGCCGAAAAAGCTCACGCACAGGCCTGAGACTTAACGGAATAATTCCTGAATCGGCAGCGCCGACAGCAGGGTGACTCAAATCACCCCCTGCTGCCGGCGCTTTTTTGTACAGATATCACAACTCGTTCACCATTACGCGGAGATTCAATGCTATACTGTCCTTGCGGCAGATCCTCTCTGCCGATACTTTGGAAGTGGAGGATTACAGGGTATGAAATTTGTGATCACAGGCAAAAACATGGAAGTCAGTGCGGCACTGGATCAGGCGGTGAGAGACAAACTGGGGCGTCTCGACCGCTTCTTCTCCCCGGACACCGAGGTTCACGTGACCATGAGCGTGATCCGGGACAGGCACCGCATCGAAGTCACGATCCCGGTGAAGGGAGGCGTGATCCGCTCCGAGCAGGAGTCCAATGACATGTACGTGGCACTGGACCTTGTCGAGGAGGTCATCGAGCGGCAGCTGAAGAAATACAAGAACAAGATCGTCGACAAGCACCACACCGGATCCTTCAATGAGGAGTACATCGAGAAGGACTACATGGACGACGAGGACATCAGGATCGTTCGGACAAAGCAGTTTGACATGAAACCGATGTATCCGGAGGACGCGTGCGTGCAGATGGAGCTCTTAGGGCACAACTTCTACATGTTCATGAATGCGGAGACGAATCAGATCAATGTCGTCTATCGCAGGAAGGGCGGAACCTACGGCCTCATCGAACCGGAGATCGGCTGAGATTTCACGGAAATTTAAAAGACCTGTTCCGGTTTATCATTGAAAACGGAATAGGCCTATGGTATAATTCACGGAGCGTGATAAAAATTTAACAAAGTTCTTCGGACAGATAGCTGTACTGTGTAAGGCTTTTGCCCGGGGAATCATGAAAAACGCACAAGAAAAATATTGGAGGATCGAAATGGCAGACAGAATTGTTATCGCAAGTGCTTGTCGTACCGCAGTGGGCAAGATGGGCGGTGCCCTCTCCACAACTCCGGCGGCACAGCTCGGTTCCATCGTCATCAAGGAGGCGGTTAACCGCGCAGGCATCAAGCCCACGGATGTGGACCAGGTCTTCATGGGCTGTGTCATCCAGGCAGCACAGGGACAGAACGTCGCAAGACAGTGCTCCATCAATGCAGGACTTCCGGTTGAAACACCTGCCGTGACGCTCAACGTTGTCTGCGGTTCCGGTCTGTTTGCCGTCAACCTTGCGGCGGATTATATCCGCGCCGGTGAGGCAGATGTCGTCGTAGCAGGCGGCACCGAGAACATGTCCATGGCACCGTTCGCACTGCCGAAGGCACGTTTCGGATACAGAATGAACAACGGCGTCCTCGTCGACTGCATGATCAAGGACGCTCTCTGGGACGCATTCAATGACTATCACATGATCCGCACGGCCGACAATGTCGCTGCAAAGTGGAACCTGACCCGTGAGGAGCTCGATGAGTTCGCAGCAAACTCCCAGACCAAGTGCGCAGAGGCCATGGAAGCCGGCAAGTTCAAGGACGAGATCGTTCCGGTCGAGGTCAAGCAGAAGAAGCAGACCATCGTCTTCGATACCGATGAGGGCCCGAGAGGCCGTCAGACCGCTGCCGATATCGCAAAGCTTCGCACGATCAATCCGGATGGCGTTACGACCGCCGGCAATGCATCGGGCATCAACGACGGCGCTGCTGCCATCGTGGTCATGAGCGAGTCCAAGGCAAAGGAACTGGGCGTCAAGCCGATGTGCTACTGGGTTGCCGGAGCGCTCGGCGGTGTCGATCCCGCGATCATGGGTGTCGGCCCTGTTGCTGCAACGAGAAAGGTCCTTGCAAAGACCGGTCTTACAATCGATGACTTCGATCTGTACGAGGCAAACGAGGCCTTTGCTGCACAGAGCTGCGCCGTTGCAAAGGAACTCAAGTTCGATCCCGCAAAGCTCAACGTCAACGGCGGCGCCATTGCTCTGGGCCATCCGGTCGGAGCATCCGGCGCACGTATTCTCACGACCCTGCTCTATGAGATGCAGAAGAGAAACTCCAAGAGAGGTCTTGCAACGCTCTGCATCGGCGGCGGCATGGGCTGCGCGACGGTTGTCGAGCGCTACGACGGCTGATTTTACCGCGAACATCTGATTCTTGAAGGAGTGCATTCCAATGGAATTCGTACTGTATGAAGTCAGTGCCGAGACAAAGGTCGGCACCATTACCATCAATCGTCCGAAGGCGCTGAACGCGCTGAATTCCGCAGTTCTCGATGATCTTTCCGAGGCGTTTGACCTTGCAGAGAAGGACGCAGCAGAGGACAAGGTCCGCTGCCTGATTCTCACCGGTGCCGGCGAGAAGAGCTTTGTTGCAGGCGCGGATATCGGCGAGATGTCCACTCTGACGAAAGAGCAGGGCGAGGCCTTCGGCAAGAAGGGCAACGATCTGTTCCTTCGCATCGAGAGCTTCCCGATCCCGGTGATCGCAGCAGTCAACGGCTTTGCTCTTGGCGGCGGCAATGAGATCTCGATGTCCTGTGACATCCGCATCTGCTCCGAGAACGCGGTCTTCGGTCAGCCCGAGACCGGCCTCGGCATCACCCCCGGCTTTGGCGGCACGCAGCGTCTTGCACGCCTCGTCGGACCCGGCATGGCAAAGCAGATGGTTTACTCCGCACGCAACATCAAGGCAGATGAGGCTTACCGCATCGGCCTTGTAAACGCTGTGTATCCTCTGGAGGAGCTGATTCCGGCAGCACAGAAGCTCGCCGCAACCATCGCCTCTCAGGCACCGATCGCCGTCCGCGCAAGCAAGGAAGCGATCAACAGGGGCATTTCCCTTCCGATCGATCAGGCAGTCGCCGTCGAGGAGAAGCTCTTCGGCAGCTGCTTTGAGAGCGAGGATCAGAAGGAAGGCATGGCAAACTTCCTTCGCAAGAAGGATGACCCGAAGAAGGTCAAGCACGTCGCTTTCCAGAACAAGTAAATACAGTTGAAAACGGGTTGTCTGGTACCCCAAAGGTGCCGGACAATTCGCTGTGTAAAAAAACACATATCAGGAGGAACAAACCATGAAAGTAGCAGTTATCGGCGCCGGCACCATGGGATCCGGCATTGCGCAGGCCTTTGCTCAGTCTGACGCAGTCGAGAAGGTCTATCTGTGCGACATCAAGCAGGAGTTCGCTGACGGCGGCTTCAACAAGGTCAAGAAGCAGCTCGACAAGAGAGTTGCAAAGGGCAAGATGGATCAGGCTGCTGAGGACAAGATCCTTGGCAAGTTCCAGATGGGTCTGTCCGACATCGCTGTGGATCCGGACCTTGTTGTCGAGGCAGTTCTCGAGAAGATGGATCTGAAGAAGGATACCTTCCGCAACCTCCAGGAGAACATCGTCAAGAACCCGGACTGCATCTTCGCTTCCAACACCTCTTCCCTGTCTGTCACCGAGATCGGTGCAGGCCTTCCGAAGCCGGTTGTCGGCATGCACTTCTTCAACCCCGCTCCTGTCATGAAGCTCGTTGAGGTCATTGCAGGCGCCAACACCCCGAAGGAAGTTGTTGCAAAGGTCTCCGAGATCGCCACGACCATCGGCAAGACTCCGGTTCAGGTCAATGAGGCTGCAGGCTTCGTTGTCAACCGTATCCTGGTTCCGATGATCAATGAGGGCATCAACGTCTACTACACCGGCACGGCAGATATCGAGGGTATTGATACGGCCATGAAGCTTGGCTGCAATCACCCGATGGGACCGCTTGAACTCGGCGATCTGATCGGCCTTGATGTTGTTCTTGCCATCATGGATGTCCTGTTCAACGACACGCACGACAACAAGTACGCTGCAAGCCCGCTGCTTCGCAAGATGGTCCGTGCAGGTCACCTCGGAAGAAAGACCGGCCGCGGCTTCTATGTCTACAACGCTGACGGCACGAAGACTCCGGTTGACAAGCTCTGATCCAGAAATTGTGACTTCACCGGAACACCGGATCTTTTCCGGTGCTCCGGTATGCTATGTATGAACATGAAGGAGAAAAACATGGACTTTCAGTTAGACAAAGAACATGAAATGGCAAGATCCCTCTTTAAGGAATTTGCCGAGAAGGAAGTAAAGCCGCATGCGATCGAGGTCGATGAGACCGAGGTATTCCCTCGCGAGACCGTCAACAAGATGGCAAAGTACGGCTTCCTTGGCATCCCGATCCCGAAGGAATACGGCGGCCAGGGCTGCGATGTCCTCACCTATGTCATGTGCGTTGAGGAACTCGCAAAGGTCTGCGGCACGACGGCAGTCATCGTCTCCGCACACACCTCTCTGTGCATGGATCCCATCCTGACCTTCGGTACCGAAGAGCAGAAGAAGAAGTACCTTCCGGATCTTGCTTCCGGAAAGAAGCTCGGTGCATTCGGCCTGACCGAGCCCGGTGCCGGCACTGATGCACAGGGCGTCCAGACCAAGGCTGTCCTTTCCGAGGATGGCAAGGAGTGGATCCTGAACGGCTCCAAGTGCTTCATCACGAACGGCAAGGAAGCTGATGTCTACATCATCATCGCCTACACGGATGTTGTCCTCGACAAGAAGGGCCGCAAGCAGAAGAAGTTCTCGGCCTTCATCGTCGACAAGGGACTGCCCGGATTCACTTTCGGCACGAAGGAGAACAAGATGGGTATCCGCGGATCCTCGACCTACGAGCTGATCTTCCAGGATGTTCATGTGCCTGCTGAGAACCTGCTCGGCCAGCGCGGCAAGGGCTTCCCGATCGCCATGCACACCCTTGACGGCGGCCGTATCGGTATCGCCGCTCAGGCTCTCGGCCTTGCTGAGGGCGCTCTCGGGCGCACCGTTGACTACGTCAAGGAAAGAAAGCAGTTCGGCAGAGCCATCGCTCAGTTCCAGAACACGCAGTTCCAGCTGGCAAACCTCAAGACCGAGACCGATGCTGCAAAGCTTCTGGTCTACAAGGCAGCAAGAGCAAAGGAAGCAGCTGCGGCAAACGGATACAAGACCCGCTTCTCCGAGGATGCTGCTGAGGCAAAGCTTTTCGCAGCAGAGACCGCAATGGATGTCACCACGAAGTGCGTACAGCTCTTCGGTGGTTACGGCTACATCAGAGAGTACGAAGTTGAGCGCATGATGCGTGATGCGAAGATCACCGAGATCTACGAAGGCACCAGCGAAGTGCAGCGCATGGTCATCTCCGGCGCAATGCTCAAGTAAGGTTTCCGTTGACACTTTCTGAAGCAGCTTTGTCTGCCTCTTATCACTAGAAGGAGATATTAGAATGAAAGTTGTAGTTTGCGTAAAGCAGGTGCCGGATACCAAGGGCGGCGTCAAGTTCAAACCCGATGGAACTCTGGATCGCTCTGCCATGCTTGCAATCATGAACCCCGATGACAAGGCAGGCCTTGAGGCAGCCCTTCGCCTGAAGGATGAGTATGGCGCAGAGGTTTCTGTCGTCACCATGGGTCTTCCCAAGGCTGATGCAGTTCTGCGTGAGGCATTCGCCATGGGCGCTGACAAGGGCTACCTTGTTACCGACAGAGTCCTGGGCGGCGCAGATACCTGGGCTACTTCCACGACCCTTGCAGGCGCTTTAAGAAATCTGGACTATGATCTGATCATCACCGGCCGTCAGGCAATCGATGGTGATACCGCACAGGTCGGCCCGCAGATCTCCGAGCACCTTCACATCCCGGTGATCTCCTATGCCGAGGATATCAAGGTCAATCCGGAAGAGGGCACTGTTGAGGTCAAGAGACAGTTCGAGGATCGCTATCACATCGTCAAGGCCAAGATGCCCTGCCTGATCACCTGCCTGTCCGAGCTCAATGAGCCCCGTTACATGACGCCTGGCGGAATCTTCGATGCCTTCCAGAAGGATGTTACCGTCTGGGGCAGAAAGGATCTCAAGGACGTCAAGGACGAGGATATCGGTAAGGTTGGTTCCCCGACCCAGATCGCCAAGGCTTCTGATAAGGTCGCAAAGGGCAAGGGCGAGCAGGTCATCCCTGATTCCCCGGAAGAGGCTGTTGACTACATCATGGGCAAGCTTGACGAGAAGCACGTGATCTGAGATTAGGAGGACATTTGAAATGGCTTTAGAGGATTACAAAGGAGTATATATCTTTGCTCAGCAGGTTGATAACAAGATCAGCCCGATCGCACTCGAGCTTCTTGGCAAGGCAAGAGACCTCGCTGACGACCTCGATGACAAGACCGTAACGGCGATCCTTCCCGGCTATCAGGTCGGCGGTCTCGTCGATGAGCTGGCTGCCTATGGTGCAGACCGTGTCATCGTCATCGACGATCCTGAGCTGAAGGACTACCGCACCGAGCCGTATGCACATGCAATCGCATCGGTCATCAACGAGTACAAGCCGGAGATCCTTCTCATCGGCGCTACGGCAATTGGCCGTGACCTCGGACCCCGCGTCTCCGCAAGAGTCCACACTGGACTGACTGCAGACTGCACGAAGCTCGATATCGGCGACTTCCCGCTGATCGCCATCCCCGGACAGGAGCAGAAGCATAAGCAGCTGCTCATGACCCGTCCTGCATTCGGCGGCAACACGATCGCAACGATCGCCTGCCCGGACTTCCGTCCTCAGATGGCAACGGTTCGCCCCGGCGTCATGCAGAAGAAGGATCCCGACAGAAGCCGCAAGGCAGAAGTCATCAACTACAATCCTGGCTTCGTTCCGAACAACTGCTACACCGAGATCGAGAAGATCGTCAAGGAAGTCTCTCAGGTCGCAGATATCCAGGCAGCCAAGATCCTTGTCTCCGGCGGCCGCGGTGTCGGAAGCCCCGAGAACTTCAAGCTTCTCGATGACCTCGCAGATGCCATCGGAGGCACGGTTTCCTGCTCCAGAGCTGTTGTCGATGCAGGCTGGAAGCCGAAGGATCTGCAGGTCGGCCAGACCGGCAAGACCGTTCGTCCTCACGTCTACTTCGCAATCGGCATCTCCGGTGCCATTCAGCACGTGGCCGGCATGGAGGAGTCCGACATCATCATTGCGATCAACAAGGATGAGAACGCTCCGATCTTCGATGTCGCTGACTACGGTGTTGTCGGCGATCTGAACAAGATCGTTCCGCTTCTGACCAAGAAGATCCGTGAGGCTAAGGCTGCAAAGGCCAACGCTTAATACCAGGGTCTGAATATCAGATAAACAAAGCACCCCGTGGAGGGAAAGGCTCAGTGAGTAAAGACTCAGTGAGTCTTCCCTTCACGGGGTGTTTTCATGTGGAGATTTTCAAGTGGAGAGAATCTTTCTCACAAGCTCCTCGGCAAGGCGGGCGTCCTCCGCACTCGTTACGCCGTCATATCGGGCTTTGAGGTAAAGGCTGCGAAGACGGGATACGTTCTCCCGGCTTTCCGGATTCAGGGCATCGGTCTTCTGTTCAATGGAAAGACTGGTATCGGATAGCTCCCGTTCCATGCCTTTGCCCTTTGCCCAGCGAAGATATTTCCGGTAGGCAGCTCGTACCCGGCTTTCAGAACGCCTGGCTGTGAGGCTTCCCTTCTGCCGTTTCTTTCTGTTCCGGTTTTCTTCCGGCAGTGCATCCTCGTTTTCCAGAACGATTTCCTGCGTCTTTTTCACACCGCCGCGGTTCAGGAAGCGGGTGAGAAAGACGACCCCGAGGACAAACAGGACAGCAGGGATCAGGACTTTCAGAAAGGCAAGGGAGATGCCATTCTCCGCAGGAAGCGGTGCCTGTGCGTCCGGCTGCATGGTCATGCTGTTTCCGGGCATCTTTGGCAGGTCCGGCATCTGCACCCTGTTTCCCCGAAAGAGGAAGGAGAGGAGCATGGCAATGCCGTAGAGAAGAAGGGACAGGACATACAGGAGCACGGACAGGACCGGGCGAAGAAGGAACCGCCAGAGGAATAACCCCACTGCGGAAAGGAAAGCCCGGACGGGCCGGGTGGTCAGAAGGATGGCTTGAAGGAGCGGCGCGCATGCAATGCCAAGGTTCAGGAGTTCAAAGCGGGGGTTCTCCAGCACCGTCTCCGGCATGCGGCAAAGGCGCACGTACAGGAGTGTTGCAAGGCTCATGACAAGAAGGAGCGGAAGACCCAGGGAAAAGACTACGGCAAGGCTCTCTGCCAGATAGCACCAGAGCAGAACCATCAGCATCAGGCACAGGGCAAGGATCAGGTTCACCTTCTGCCGGTCCGCATCGGGTGTGCTCTTCTGCTTTAGGGTGCGGCAGACAAGAAGACAGCAGACGGGAACCTGCAGGACAAGATCCGGCCTGTGCCCTTTTGTGACAAGGAGAACGACAGCAGAGGAGAGGACTGCGAACAGCAGGGATAAACGATGCTTTCCATGGGACAAAAGCGCGTCTGAGGCTCCTCTGGAGAGCGAAAGCAGGAACAGAGAGAGGAAGATCAGGATCCTCGAGCCTCCTGCCGCAACGGCGATCATGCCCGCAAAGGCGTAGTAAAAGGAGAGATCGGACAGCATGCCGAGAAAGGAGAGCATACTCATGAGGCTTTTTCCTCCTCATCTGACAGGTAATCGACAGCCGACAGGATAAGGACCGTGGAAGCGGAAAGAGAAGCTTTGGATACAAACCTTCGTACGGTATCGTCCGGTTCTTTCAGGGTACAGCAGATGATGCCGACTCTGCCGCCCTGGCGATACAGCGCGGCGTCCATCAGATCCTCTCCGGAAAAGCTGCAGTGGCCGTCCGCGCGGCCGAGAAGCTCCAGAATGGACAGAAAGTGACGTTCCCCGATGCCCTCCGGGACGTATCGGCTGTCCGTGATGGCACCCGCGCACCTTGCATTGGTTGCAAAGGCATAGGCGGTGCCTTTATTTTCCAGAAACTCGAGGACCGAGCGGACCATGCGGCAGGCTGTTTCAAAGAGCTCCTTTTCAAAGACGCCGGTGCGGACCTGCACGTCGAAGATCACGCTGACCCGGTACGTTGCCGTGTGGTCCATCTCCCGGACCATGAGACCCTGTCCGCGCGCACTGCGGGACCAGGCGATCTGTTTCATCGGCTCCTGCCCGGTGTACTCCCGGCAGCCGATAAAGAGCACGGGATCCTGATAGAGAAAACGGCGTACGGAAAGATCCCCGAAAAATCCTCCGAGGGCGGAGGAAAGATCCGGCGAATCAGAGAGAGGTCGGGGACAGATGACGAGTTCACCGATCGAGAGAACACGGGTCACTGGCGTCTCTAAAAGGCCAAGGAAATCTCCCTGATAGAGGCTGCATACGGGAATCCGGTACCGGCCGCGGGATAACCCCGTAACCTCAATGCGGACGGTATGTTTTCTCTTCGGGCCGATGGGCGTGCGCCAGTCAAAGACACGCTCAGCCGTAAAGGGCGCCTCGGCGCTCCCCTCGGGGACGAGAGATGACGGGGTGTACTGATTGATGTGAACGTCAAAGCGGGGAAGAGAGCCCGTATTCTCCAGCGTATAGTTCAGATGGAACGGCACGCCCTGCTCGAGAAGACGCTTATCAGCCGTGACCGTTGCCGAAAGTGCCTTTGGGGCCGCTGTTCTGGACCAGGCTTCGAGGACGAGACAGAGCGCGATCAGGACGAGAAATACCGCAAGAATCATTGCGCATCCTCCAGCGGCACCGGAAGGCGCGAGATGACGTTTGCAAGGAACTCCCCGGCGGCAGAGGCCTTTGACCCGGCGCCGGAGCTGATCCGGTGAAGCAGGACGGGCTCTGCCATGTCCCGGATATCCTCCGGGATGCAGAAATCACGCCCGGCAAAGAGGGCTTGTACCTGTGCGGCCTCATAGAGCGCCCGGGAGCCGCGCGCACTGACGGGGGTCACGGACGAGCCGCTGATCCTGGTTGCCTCCACAATGTCCATGAGATAGTTCAGGACATCATCGGACATGCGGACCTGTGTTGCCGCTTTCCGAACTTCAAGGGTTTCATCCTTCGTGATCACCGGATTCAGCTCCCGGACAAGGTCAATCGCCGCCTTGCGCCGAAGGACCCGGATCTCCTCCTGCCGTGTCATGTAGCCCATCGACAGGCGCATGAAGAAGCGGTCCACCTGGGCGTCCGGCAGGGGGAAGGTGCCGTAGGACTCCAGAGGGTTCTGCGTTGCCATTACCATGAAGGGAAAGGGCACCGGATATGTTTCCCCGTCTACGGTGATCTGATGCTCCTCCATGACCTCGAGCAGCGCCGACTGAGTCCTTGGCGTTGCGCGGTTGATCTCATCGGCCAGGATCAGGTTGCCGAACAGCGGGCCCTGCCGGAATTCGAACTCCGAGGTCTTCTGATTATAGAAGTGGATACCGGTCAGATCCGACGGAAGAAGATCCGGGGTGAACTGGATGCGCCGGAAGGTCCCTCCGGTGGTTGCAGCAAAGGTGCGAAGGAGCATGGTCTTTCCGGTGCCGGGGGTGTCTTCGAGGAGCACGTGCCCGCCGCACACGTAGCAGATGAGAAGCTTTTCAATGACGTCGTCCTTGCCGACGATGACACGCCCGCAATTTTCCACCACTTTGTCGCGGTAGGCTCTGCAGGTTCCAAGTACGGTTTCTTCCATAGAGAATTCTCCTTTGTCGGAATATTTGTTCTGACATGATTCTACCGCATCGGCACGCTTCCTGCAGGATAGGAAACACCCTGAAAGTGTGGTAAACTTTGCACCGGAATGCAAAGGAGACGAGAAACAACGATGAAACGCGTACTTTCCATCCAGGATATCTCATGCATCGGGAGGTGTTCCCTCACGGTGGCACTGCCGCTGATCTCGGCCCTCGGGGCGGAGTGCGCGGTGCTGCCGACGGCGGTCCTCTCAGCCCATACGGCCTTTGAGGACTTCTTTGTCAGAGACCTGACCGATGAGATCCCGATGATCCTGACCGCCTGGAAATCCCACGGAACGCTCTCCGGAAACGGCGAGGGGACAAAAACGCTGTCCTTTGATGCCGTCTACTCCGGATATCTTGCCTCGGCAAGACAGGTGCAGGAAGTCAAGGAAGTCTGGCGGGATTTCGGGCCATCTCCCTGCCTTCACGTGGTGGACCCTGCGATGGCGGACGACGGAAAGCTGTATGAGGGCTTTTCAAAGGACTTCGTATCGTCCATGAAGGAGCTGGTTCTCTCCTCGGATGTTGCGGTCCCGAACCTGACGGAGCTCTTTCTCCTGACGAATACGCCCTATCAGACGGACGCGGACCCGGAGCTTCTGAAGGAGCTGATCCGCAAGCTCCACGCAGAGGGCGCCGGCAGCATTGTGCTGACAGGCTGCCGGGGAGACGAAGGGGACTCGATCGGGTCACTGGTCTATGACGCTGACAGCGATGTCTTTACGACGTGCATGGGGCCTCTGTATGATGCCATCTACCACGGGACCGGGGATATCTTCGCAAGCGTCCTCACCGGGGCGATGGTGGCGGGACTGCCGTTAACAAAGGCAGCAGCTCTTGCGACAGATTTCGTGGGTCACTGCATCCAGGCGACCCTGCAGGATCCCGATGCGAAGTGGTACGGCGTTTCCTTTGAGAAAGAGATTCCCTACCTGGTGGATAAGGTCAGGGCGGAAAGAGTGAACTGATGGCAAAGAAAGAAAAAGAAGTCAAGACGAATGCGATGCGCATTCTGGACAGGGCAGGCGTTTCCTATACGCATGAATCCTACGAGGTCGAGGGCGAGTTTGTCGACGGGATTCAGACGGCGGATCACCTGGGACTGCCCCATGAGCTCGTCTACAAGACGCTGGTAGCAGTCGGAAGTGACAGGAACCACTACGTGTTCGTGATTCCGATCGAGAAGGAGCTGGATCTCAAGAAGTGCGCGAAATCCGTCGGTGTCAAGAACGTGGAGCTGATTCATGTAAAGGAGCTGTTCGGCCTGACCGGGTATGTGCGCGGCGGCTGCACGGCGATCGGCATGAAGAAGAACTTCGTGACAAGGCTCGATGCCTCGGCAAAGGACCTGGATAAGATCTATATCAGCGGCGGAAAAATCGGCTGCCAGATCAGGCTCGCCCCTTCGGATTTCCTGAAGGTGACGAGAGCAGAGCTTGCAGACCTTGTGATGGCCTAGAGGGAGTACAAGATGGAAAAGGCAAAGTCCATACTGGATTATGAGACGGTGGAACTGCTGGATAACGAGGACGCGATACAGATCATCGACCAGACCCTGCTTCCCGGGGAGACGAAGCTGATCAAGCTTTATACGGCAAAGGAAATCTGGGATGCGATCTATCTTCTTCAGGTTCGCGGTGCCCCGGCGATCGGAGTGACGGCGGGATTTGGCATCTACCTTCTGACGAAACTGGTCCCCGTCCCGGATGATACGCCGGAAAACCATGACCGGAACTTCACTCTTCTTCACGAGGCGTTTGAAAAGAACAAAGAATACCTCGCATCCTCCCGCCCGACCGCGGTGAACCTTTCCTGGGCGCTGAACCGCATGGAAAAGCTCTTCCTGACCCTTGGAGAAGACAGGAGCCTTACGATGGCCCAGATCAAGGAGAGGCTTCGAGAGGAAGCGCAGACGATCAAGCGGGAGGATATCGAGGTCTGCCGCAGGATCGGCGAATACGGCCTTACCCTGGTAAAGCCGGGTGACGGCCTGATGACGCACTGCAACGCCGGACAGCTTGCCTGTTGCAAGTACGGGACGGCAACGGCACCGATGTACCTTGGGCAGGAGAGAGGCTATCACTTCCACGTCTACTGCGACGAGACAAGACCTCTGCTGCAGGGTGCAAGGCTTACCGCCTATGAGCTTCACTCGGCGGGCATTGAGGTGACACTCGAGTGCGACGACATGAGCTCTTCCCTGATGCGCCAGGGAAAGATCAATGCGGTCTTTGTCGGGTGTGACCGTGTGGCGGCAAACGGCGATGCGGCCAATAAGATCGGCACCAGCGTCGATGCGATCGTGGCGGCAAGGTACCACGTGCCCTTCTACGTGTGTGCACCGACCTCGACCATCGACATGTCCTTAAAGAGCGGGGCACAGATTCCGATCGAGATGCGAAAGCCCGAAGAGGTCACCACCATGTGGTATGAGAAGCGCATGGCACCGGAGGGAATCGATGTCTACAACCCCGCATTCGATGTCACGGACAATGAGCTCATTGCCGGGATTGTCACGGAGTACGGCATTGCAAGAGCGCCGTATACGGAGTCACTGAAGGCGATCTTCGAGGAAAAGAAAAATCACCCGATTCAGGTGTAGGTCGGGAAAGCAAAGGCAGGGGGCGCTCATGGCAGCGCTCCCTTTTGGCATCCTGATGAGAAACAGAGGTATTCAGATGGAGATGCTGCACAGCGTAAGGGATCTGGAGAACATGATCGACAGGATCGGATTCCTCCCTCTCTTTGCGGGAGATGAGGTGCCGGGCTTTTCCGTACAGGAGATGACAGAGCCTGCCTCCTGGTGGACCGGGGATCCAAAGACCGATCCATGGGAGTGGAGAGAGGAGATCGCAAACCGGAAAAGCGCTGCCTACGGGCGGTTTTTCCGCGGCAGGGCGGGGTTCCTCTCAAAGGAGTGCCTGCCGTACTTTGTGAACTACCGGCGGGACGGCTATGACTTTGACGCCAGATGGGACGATGAACTTGCCAGTGAGCGGCAGAAGAAGATCATGGACCTGTTTGCGACGGAAAACGAAGAGGATACGTCCGGAACGCCTGAGATTTTTACGTTTGAGGTGAAAAAGCAGGCCGGGTTCGGTGCCGGCAGGGAGAAGAACTTCGAGGGAACCCTGACCAGTCTTGAGATGGAAGGGTATCTTCTCATCGCGGGCTTCGAGCAGAGAAGAAACAAGAAAGGGCAGGCCTTCGGCATGGCATGTGCAAGGCTTACCACGCCGGAGAAAGCCTTCGGATATGACGCGGTCCGATCCCGCTATGCAGAGGACCCGAAAAAGAGCCTTGAAGCGCTCAAGGAGCGCGTCAGGGCGGCTTTTCCGGACGCTCCTGAGCAGGGAATCCTGCGGCTTATTGCGGGGCAGGGAGAGGCTTTTGGGAAGCAGACCCTCGTCTATCCCTTCAATCTTCTTAAGGCGATTGACAAGGAGAAGGATCCATCCTCCTGGACGAAGGATCAGGTCAGCGGCCTGTATGTGGCCCTGGGGCAGCTGCGTGCAAAGCAGCAGAGGGTCCTTCGGGAGAAGTACCGTAACGGGAAGAGCAATGATGCGATCGGTCTTCTCATGAACCGCTCGGCGGGGACAATCTCCACCTACCGCACAAAGGCCCTGCACATGCTGCGGGATCCTCTGATCGCGGCCTGGTACGTGAGGGGCTACCGGGAAAACCTCAGAGCCTGTGCTGCCGGACGGCACTGGGGGTATCCGGAGAGTGAGCCGAAGGAGGAGATCGATCTTTCCGATTACTGCCTCCGGATCGGGATCAAGGTGCGGACGTTTGAGAGCATTGCGGGGAGCGGGATTCTCACGGTGGGAGATCTTTTAAGAGCGATGCAGGATGATCCGAAATGGTATCAGGACATACGTGGCGTCGGCCCCGCAACGGCAAAGGATCTTGAGGAGAAGCTTGTCTTTTTCCATTTCCTGACAGATCGGCCAAATTGAATGAGAAATCGGGAAAACATTTTGTGCAGAACGCGGCAAACAGCGTATAATAGGAGTAGTGTTAAAAAAATAACAGGCCGGAAGGCTCACATGGAGGTTCACAATGGCAAAACGTAAAGTAGTTCTTGCAGGCGCATGCAGAACCGCAATCGGCAAGTTCAACGGTACCCTGAAGGATACCCCGGCAACGGCTCTTGGCACGATTGTCATCAAGGAGGCGCTCAATCGCGCCGGTGTCCGCCCGGATCAGGTCGATGAGGTCTACATGGGCAACGTCATTCAGGCAGGTCTGGGACAGAACCCGGCCCGTCAGGCAGCAGTCAATGCCGGAATCCCGGTGGAAGTTCCCGCGATCACGATCAACGTGCTTTGCGGCTCCGGCCTGCACTGCGTCAACCTGGCAGCAAAGCTCATTGAGAACGGTAACGCCGACATCATTGTCGCCGGCGGTATGGAAAACATGGATCAGGCACCGTACCTGCTCCACAATGCGCGCTTCGGCTACCGCATGAACAACGGCGTGCTCGAAGATGCGATGATCCGCGATGCTCTGACCGATGCCTTCGGCGGCTATCACATGGGCATCACGGCTGAGAATGTCGCTGAGGAGTGGCATCTGACCAGAGAGCAGCTCGATCAGTTCGCCTGCGATTCCCAGGCAAAGGCAGTCAAGGCCATTGCAGACGGGAAGTTCAAGGACGAGATCGTCCCTGTCGAGGTCAAGCAGAAGAAGCAGACCATCGTCTTCGATACCGATGAGGGTCCCCGCCCCGGCACGACCATGGAGGTTCTCTCCAAGCTGCGCCCTGCCTTCAAGAAGGACGGCGTCGTGACTGCCGGCAATGCATCTGGCATCAATGATGCAGCAGCCGCCATCGTTGTCATGAGCGAGGAGAAGGCAAAGGAGCTCGGTGTAAAGCCGATGGCTACCTGGATCGGCGGCGAGCTTGCAGGCGTCGAGCCCCGCATCATGGGCATCGGACCCATCTATGCAACCCGTAAGACCATGGAGAAGACCGGCTACAAGATCGAGGACTTCGATCTGTACGAGGCAAATGAGGCCTTTGCAGCACAGTCTCTGGCGGTCGCACATGACCTCCACTTCGATCCTGCAAAGCTCAACGTCAACGGCGGTGCCATCGCTCTGGGCCATCCGGTCGGCTGCTCCGGCACGAGAATCCTGGTCACCCTTCTGTACGAGATGCAGAAGAGAGACGCAAAGAAGGGCCTTGCAACCCTTTGCGTCGGCGGCGGCATGGGCTGCGCTGCGATCGTCGAGAGAGAGAACTACTGATCGCTGACACGGACCTGACTGGTCTGTAACAGGACAAGGAAGAGAAAAGGGCTTCCGGAGAATGATTCTCCGGAAGCACTTTTCGTCTGCGCATAAAAAAGAAGGAAACGAAATTTCGTTTCCTTCTTCATGTATGTGACAAGATTCGAACTCGCGACCTTCTGGTCCGTAGCCAGACGCTCTATCCAGCTGAGCTACACATACATCTCTCTTGTTGCCTCACCGGCAACAATCGATAGTATAGTACGCACCCCTGAAGCTGTCAAGGCATAAAACGAAAAAAGTGAAAGAAAAACCGCTTCCCTTTCGGGAAGCGGCCTGTCAGATCAACTTTGATCAGATGCTCTTGATTGTGGTCTGGGTGTTTTCCTTGTAATCCGGGTGATTGCTCTTCCAGAGCTCATCAGCCTTCGGTGCCCATTCCTTTGCGTAGTTATCGCACTTTGCGCACAGATGCTCGACGGTCTCCTCGGACTCCATGTCGGTAGAGTGAGCGCCGGTTGCCTTGACGATTGCACGGAGCTTCTCCGGGTTCTCCAGCATCGGGCAGGGCTGCAGGTAGTTGTCGTTGAACGGCTGGTTAGCCTGATACATCCTGAACAGCGGCTGTTGCAGGCACTCGAGAAGGCTCTTCTCGTGGATGTTAGCTCCGGAGTAGTGGATGAACACGCAGGGCTCGACGTCGCCGTTGGGGTTGACGTGGCAGTAGACACGGCCTCCGGCGATGCAGCCGTGGATGTACTCACCGTCGTTCTGGAAGTCCACGGTGAACAGCGGCTTGCCGCCCTTGAAACCACGGATCTCACGGACTCTGTGATACATGTACTCACGCTGCTCGGGGTTCAGCATCAGATCAGTCGATGCTGCATTGCCGACCGGCATGTAGTGGAAGTACCAGCAGTACTTGACGCCGTGCTCAATCAGCATATCCAGGAACTCGTCCGAGGTGACAACCTTGTAGTTCTTGCTGGTGTAGCAGATGGAAGTACCGAAGCCGATCTTGTGGGCCTTCATGCGGTCCATGGCCTCGATGACCTTCTGGAAGGAACCGGCACCGCGGCGGGAATCATTTGCCTCGGCAAAGCCCTCGACGGAGACGTTGACGATGAAGTTGCCGACATCGAGCAGGTTTTCGCAGAACTCGTCGTTGATCAGCGTGCCGTTTGTGAAAGCCTGGAAATAGCTGTGCGGGTGAGCCTTGCAGAGCTTCCAGATATCCTTGATGCGGACAGTGGGTTCACCGCCGGTCATCAGGAATGCGTGGATACCCAGATCCTCGGCCTGGGAAACCAGGCTGTCCATGTCCTCATAGGAGAGAGCCTTGGTGTGGCCGTACTCAGCAGCCCAGCAGCCGGTGCAGTGCAGATTGCAGGCAGAGGTGGGGTCGAAGAGCAGGATCCACGGAATGGAGACCCCGTACTTCTTGGAATTCTCACGGGTCTGACGGTAACCGCGGAAACCGGCCTCATAGCCAAGATTCAGAGCCATGCTCTTGATCATGCGGTGATCGACGCTGTCGAACAGATCGTTCGTGAACTTACACCACTTGGAGTTCGGGTCCTTATAAACGTCGCGGAGCGCATCAAAGGCTTCCGGCTTCCAGGTATTGCCAAGGACCTTCTGCATCAGGTCGATGTACTGGATCATTGCCTTCTCGCGGTCCTTGTCAGCGTGATCGATGGCTGCATTGATCGCCACTTCGAAGAGCTTTCGCTCAGCGGCATGTGCTACATTGTTTGCCATGTTTCTTTACCCCTTTAACTAGATTTTGTCGGGCTCGACTGCCAGGTGATCATGCCCGACAGGTAAGGCCTATTTTCATTTACGTAAGTTACAATATAGCATTGCCCAATTTTCTCCACAATGGACAAATAGTCGATTCTGGGAAATTGTAAGTTATGGGGCCGGAATCAGGGAACTGTAAAAAATGTGGAAAAACAGAAGAGATGTTGAAAAGAGTGCGGCTTAGGGGACTTGAACCCCTACGGTATTCCCACCAGAACCTAAATCTGGCGCGTCTGCCAATTCCGCCAAAGCCGCAGATTCAAAAAAACCGATCCCATGTTTTCATGGAATCGGATTCAAACAATGAGCGATGCGGGACTCGAACCCGCGACAACTTGATTAAAAGTCAAGTGCTCTACCACCTGAGCTAATCGCCCGTTAACTGGGCTAGCCAGATTCGAACTGGCGCATACAGCAGTCAAAGTGCTGTGCCTTACCGCTTGGCGATAGCCCAATGGGTTGGATGGGGCACAGCTGCCGCAATCCATGTCCGAACATAAAAAAGAGGGTGGGTACAGGGACTCGAACCCTGGATCTCCAGAACCACAATCTGGCGCGTTAGCCAACTACGCCATACCCACCATAACACAAATCAATTGTCTGTGTCCGTGTGCCCGTGGGGATTCGAACCCCAGACCCTCGGCTTAGAAGGCCGATGCTCTATCCAGCTGAGCTACGGACACATAGGTGCCATTACGGCTCTCACCCCCTCAGATGTCTTCGGGAATAAGAAAGCGGGTGATGGGAATCGAACCCACGTATCCAGCTTGGAAGGCTGGTGTTCTACCATTGAACTACACCCGCACGGAATGCGTATCAGAGAAGTCGGGGTGACAGGATTCGAACCTGCGACCTCCTGGTCCCAAACCAGGCGCTCTACCAAACTGAGCCACACCCCGGTTGCGACCGTTTTCCGCAACGCAAGGCATATTCTACTATACCGTCCGTGCCCTGTCAAACATATTTTTCAAAAACATATCACAGACTTTACAATAAAAACTCTGACAAATTAATAACCGGAATAATGCTCCTCCAGTGCGGAAAGAACCGCCCGCAGGGCCTTGCCCCGGTGTGAGATGGCATTCTTCTCTTCCGGCGGGATCTCGGCGCTGGTTTTCCCGTATTCCGGAAGATAGAAGAAGGGATCATAGCCAAAGCCGTTGACGCCCCGGATTTCATGTGCGATGCAGCCCT
Source organism: uncultured Lachnospiraceae bacterium (assembly GCA_900315055.1). Lineage (GTDB taxonomy): Bacteria > Bacillota > Clostridia > Lachnospirales > Lachnospiraceae > CAG-791. The sequence goes on along the minus strand of OMXP01000011.1, from coordinate 28,306 downwards.
CCATGGAACGGGTGAGAACGATGTGTGAGTCGTTTTCATCGACAAGGACGGCACAGACCGCTGCCGTAAAACGGGCGGTGCGCTTTTCATCGGGAACATCGGAGAGCTTTTCGAGGATGGCGTTCATCTTCACCGTATAATCGGTGTCATGCCCCATGAATCTTGCCGAGTGGATTCCGGGTTCTCCGTTCAGGGCATCGATGCAAAGCCCCGAGTCATCACTCATGATGACTACAGGGATATCCTTCGAGAGACGGACCGATTCATTCTGATGAAAGTTTTTCGCAACCGCCGTGGCCTTGATCAGGGCGTTGTCCTCAAAGGACTGTCCGCTTTCCTCGGGGTCTGCGGCGATTCCTGCCTGCTTCATGCTGCGGACATGGATCCCGGGATCTGTGATGATCTCCTCAATTTCCCGGATCTTGTTCCCGTTTCCGGTTGCAAAGATGATGTCGAGTTTCACTTCTGTCCTCCGCGTTTTGCCGGGGGCTTCGGCCCCGGGAACATGTAAAAGTAGGTCTTGATCATGCCGTTATAGATCTTCCGGTTCTTTGCCGCCTTGAGACCGAGCATCTTCTCCGCTTCCGGATAGGCCGTGATGAGGTACATGGACCAGGAGTTCATGGCTTTGAACCGTTCTCCGAGCTCCTGATAGATCCCGGCGAGTTCCTCGGCACTTACCGCTTCTTCCTCCGCACTGCGGGAAAGGCGCTCTGCCTTCGGATGGGCGCCTGTCGGAAACAGCTCTCCGCCGTGTTCCGCATCCTCAAGACGCTGACCGTAGGGCGGATTGGTGATGATGAAACCGTATTTCTTCGGATGGGAGAGGGCAGATACCGGGCGCACCTGGAAGTGGATCAGGGAATCCACGCCGGCAGCCTTCGCATTTTCCCGGGCCGCACTGATGGCTTTGGGATCAATGTCGTATCCCTGCAGGTCCGTCTGCACGGACAGGTCGATCGTATCCTGTGCCTCCTCCCGCACATCGTTCCAGAGACGGACCGGGATCAGATTGGTCCAGTCCATGGAGGTAAACGAGCGCTTCAGTCCCGGAGCGATATTGGCGGCGATCATGGCCGCCTCGATCGGGAAGGTGCCGGATCCGCAGAAGGGATCGACAAGAATCCGCCCCGCCTGCCAGGGCGTCAGCATGATGAGCCCTGCGGCAAGATTCTCCGCGATCGGTGCCTTGACGGACGCCTTCCGGTATCCGCGCTTGTGCAGGGATTCCCCGGTCGTGTCGATGCCGACGGTGACAATGTCTTTTTTCAGGAACACACGGATCGGATAGGAACTGCCGGTCTCCGGGAAATTGGAGATGCCATAGGCGACATGCATGCGGTCAACCATGGCCTTTTTCATGACGGACTGGATGTCGGAAGGAGAGAAGAGCTTTGACTTGACAGACGCTGCCTTGGTCACCCAGAATCTGGCGTCCCGTGGCAGATACTCCTCCCACGGAAGAGCCTTTGTGCCCTCATAGAGCTCATCAAAGGTCGTTGCCTTAAAGCTTCCGACCTTGAGGAGAATACGCTCGGCTGTCCGAAGGCAGATGTTTGCGCGCACGATGGCTTCCGCATCTCCTGCGAAGGTCACCCGGCCGTCCTCCACCTCCGTGATCTCATAGCCGATATCGTAGATTTCGTTTTTCAGAACGCTCTCCATGCCGAAGTGGCAGGGAGCGATGAGGTCATATTGTCTGATCATCTTTATTCGCTTTCGGGATATTTGAGCTGCCGTACAGACTCTTTATCATTTTAAATCAGAAGGTGCGAAACTGCCATACAAAACTCGGAAAACTGCATAAAAAAAGGCTGTGCCCGAAGGCACAGCCCGTAAAAACAACAGATTACAGACAAAAGATCATCAGGATCAGACAAGGCCCTGAGCCATCATGGCATCTGCGACCTTCTCAAAGCCTGCGATGTTGGCACCGACGACGAAATCGCCCTCGTGGCCGTACTCCTTTGCAGCCTTGGAGACCTTCTCATAGATGCCGACCATCATGGCCTGCAGCTTCTGATCAACTTCCTCAAAGGTCCAGGACAGACGCTCGGAGTTCTGGCTCATCTCGAGAGCAGAGACACCGACACCGCCTGCGTTTGCAGCCTTTGCAGGCATGTAGAGGAAGCCGCTCTTTTCTCTTGCCTCTTCATAGGCATTGACAGCGTCCTCATCGGAAGGCATGTTGGCACCTTCGCAGACACACCAGCAGCCGTTGGCAATGAGCTTCTTCGCATCCTCGCCGTTGATCTCGTTCTGCGTTGCGCAGGGAAGAGCGATGTCGCACTTCACGCCCCAGGGCTTCTGACCCTCGAAATACTGGGCTGTCGGCACCTTCTCCACGTACTCGCGGATTCTTCCGCGGTGGCCCTGCTTGATGTCGAAGACAACGTCGAGCTTGATGCCATCCGGATCATAGACATAGCCATTGGAGTCGGAGCAGGTCACAACCTTTGCGCCGAGCTGCTGTGCCTTCTGGATTGCGTACTGGGCAACGTTGCCGGAGCCGGAGATGACAATGGTCTTACCTTCCAGAGACTTGCCTGCACCCTTCACAACCTCGTTGGTGATGTAGACGAGGCCGTAGCCGGTAGCTTCCGTGCGGGCAAGAGATCCGCCATAGGAAAGGCCCTTGCCGGTCAGAACGCCTTCATACCGGTTGGTGATCCGCTTGTACTGACCGTACAGGTAGCCGATCTCACGGCCGCCGACGCCGATATCACCGGCGGGAACATCCTCATCGGGTCCGATGTACTTGACAAGCTCGGTCATGAAGCTCTGGCAGAAGCGCATGACCTCGGCGTCCGAACGGCCCTTCGGGTCGAAATCGGAACCGCCCTTGCCACCGCCGATCGGAAGTCCGGTCAGAGAGTTCTTGAAGATCTGCTCGAAGCCGAGGAACTTCAGAATGCTCTGGTTGACATTGCCGCGGAAGCGAAGGCCTCCCTTGTAGGGTCCGATCGCGGAGTTGAACTGCACACGATAGCCGAGGTTTACGTGGTTGACACCGTTATCATCGGTCCACGGAACGCGGAACGTGATGATACGCTCCGGCTCAACCAGGCGCTCGAGTAGCGCAGCCTTGCGGTACGCCTCCTCATGTGCCGTGACGGCGGGCTCGATCGACTCGAGAACGCGCTTTGCGGCCTCAAGGAACTCGGGCTCATTCGGGTGTTTTGCCACCAGGCCTTCATACACTTCTTCTACGTAAGACATCATTGCCTCCTGATATATGGAATTGTAAAACGGTTGAAAGTGAAACAAATACAAACGCCATTATAGAGGCAGAAAATGTTCAAGACAAGAAAAAACAAAACAAAAACGGGATTCCCGTCGGAAAGACCAACGAAATCCCGTTCATGCGTTCAATAGGATATGAATGAAATAGACTTAAATGGTCAAAGAAGATGCACTCCGTTCTCCTCACAGGTTTTGACCACATCGTCCGGCCAGAGAGAACACTGTACCTCGCCGATGTGAGCCTTCCGAAGGAAGAACATGCACAGTCTGCTCTGTCCGATGCCGCCGCCGATGGAGTAGGGCAGCTCGTTGTTGAGGATGGCCTTCTGGAAAGGAAGCTTTGCCCGCTCCTCACAGCCTGCCTTCTTCAGCTGCTCTGCAAGGGACTTTGCATCCACGCGGATTCCCATGGAAGAGAGTTCCAGGGCAATGTCAAGGACCGGATAATAAACCAGGATATCCGCGTTGAGCTGCCAGTCATCGTAGTCCGGTGCACGGCCGTCATGCGGCTTGCCGTCGGCAAGCTTGTCGCCGATCTGCATGAGACAGACCGCACCCTTTGCTCTCGTGATCTGATACTCGCGCTCCTTTGTATTGAACTGCGGATACATGCGCTCCAGATCGGAGGTCGTGATGAAGAAGATATCCTCCGGCAGGATCTCCTCGATGTAATCATAGCGGATGAACATGTATTTCTCGGTCTTCTGCAGAACGCGGTACACGCTGCGGACCGTATCCTTGAGGAACTCCAGGTTCCGGTCCTCATAGCGCATCGCCTTTTCCCAGTCCCACTGGTCGACGTAGATCGAGTGGATATTGTCGGTCACTTCATCGCGGCGGATGGCGCTCATGTCGGTGTAAAGACCTTCCCCGATGGAAAATCCGTACTTTTTCAGAGCATAGCGTTTCCACTTCGCCAGGGACTGAACGACCTCCCCGTTTTTGCCGGTCTCCTTGATGTCAAACGACACCGGGCGTTCCACGCCGTTGAGGTTATCATTCAGGCCTGTGGTCGGATCTACAAAAAGCGGTGCCGAGACACGCAGCAGGTTCAGACGCTCTGCCAGAAGGTTCTGGAAGAAGTCCTTGACCACCTTGATGGCCACCTGTGTCTCATGCAGATCCAGTGCGGACGAGTAGTTTTTCGGAATACGAAGATTCTCCATGATGTTCGCTGGTACCTTTCCTAGTATTGTGCACGGCATTGAAGACAAAAAAAACCATACGTCTTCACGCAGGGTTTGTTCTCACTTCACCATTGAAGCACTATGCCCATTTTAATCGCAACAATATCTTTATTGCAAGATGAACGGACTTTACTTTCGAAGAATTTCGAATACAGTGGCCGGATCCGGAGACCCTGGAACACCGAAAATCTGCGGAAACTGCAATTTACGACAAAGTTTTCGAGATTTTGCGGAGCGACGGGGGAATGTTTTTTAGGAACCAAAGAAAATCACGGGCAGGTATTCAGCAGAATAGCGGAATCAGTCAGGAAAACCGGAGGGAAATTTACAATTCGTATAAATTTCAGCGGAGAAAATGAAAACGATTACATCTATGTTTCAATTTAACCATTTACTTTTCGAAAAATTTCGCTATAATACGGACAACTACAGGAGGATTACCCGATTTCAGGTGAAACCGGGGTTGGGGAAAATTGAAATTGGATTTCAGACCTTGAAAACCGGCCTGGAAAGGAGCGGAAGCCATGAGAACAGAACATGTCATCAAGCTGGCACCGGCTGATATTCAGCGGTTTGTCAACACAGCGTCGAAGTGCGATTTTGATATTGATATCGCATCGGACGGTTACACCAATCAGTATGTAGATGCAAAGTCGATCCTGGGAGTCATGTCCCTCAACCTGCGCGGCAACCTGGTGGTTTCTTACAGTGGCTACAACGCAGATTTTGAAAACCTGATCAGAGGCTATGCCATCGCCTGTTAGTCAGTATTTGCGGCAAGGTAACATGTGCGCTCATCCCGTCCGGGATGGGCGTTTTTTTGTGCTATCATGATGGACATGGACGAGTGGAAGATCACGATCTCCGTGCGCACGCTGGTGGAGTTTCTCTACCGCGAGGGAGATATCGACAATCGAAACGGGGGAGCCTCGGAGATCACGATGCAGGAGGGCTCCCGCATGCACCGGAAGCTTCAGAAGGATGCGGGGGAGCAGTATGCCTCTGAAGTACCGCTTCTTCTGGAGACGGACGATCTCGTCCTCGAGGGGCGGGCGGACGGCATTTATTATGGTAGAATCCCGGAATCCTACGCAATGAGCGAGGGAAATTTCTGGACGATCGATGAAATCAAGACGACCTACCGCAATGTCGGAAGAATCCGGAAGCCAAAGGCCGTGCACCTTGCGCAGGCGCGCTGCTATGCCTACATGTATGCAAAGGACCATGATCTGAAGCGGGTCAATGTCCGCATGACCTACTGCAATCTCGCCAGTGAGAAGATCCGATATTTCTTTGAGGAGTGGACGATGGAGGATCTCTCCGGCTGGATGGATTCTCTTCTTCACCGGTATCAGAAGTGGCTGGATTTTCGAAAGGACTGGAACAAACAGCGGACCGATTCCATCCATGCCCTGGAATTTCCCTATCCCTACCGCAGCGGGCAGAAGGAGCTTGCTGCCGGCGTGTACCGGACGATTGTCCACAAACGCAAACTCTATCTCGAGGCGCCCACCGGAACCGGGAAGACCATCACGACGCTCTTTCCTGCCATCAAGGCAATGGGAGAAGGGAAGACACAGCGGATCTTCTACCTCACGGCAAAGACTGTCCTTGGCACCGCGGCTGCGGGGACCCTGGATCTTCTTCGGGACCATGCACTGAAGATCAAGAGCGTTCAGCTGACCGCAAAGGACAAAATCTGTGTCATGGACCGCCCGCAGTGCGATCCGGACCACTGCCTTCGTGCCAGGGGACATTATGACCGGATCAATGATGCCCTGTATTCCCTTCTTGTCAAAACCGATACCTTTGACCGGGACAGCATTCAGAGAACGGCCTTTGAATACAATGTCTGTCCCTTCGAACTCTCCCTTGATCTCTCCCTGTTCTGCGATGTCATCATCGCGGACTACAACTATGTCTTCGATCCTCATGCCTATCTTCGCCGTTTCTTCGGCGACGGCGCGGGAAGAACCCGTGAGATGCCGGTCTTTCTCGTCGATGAGGCCCACAACCTGGTGGACCGGGGACGGGACATGTACAGCGCAGCCCTTGCCCGGCAGGATCTTCTGCAGGCAAGGACTCTTTTCGGAGAACTCTATTCGTCCATCAGCAATCCCATCATGAAATGCAACACGGCCATGCGAAGAATCGAGTCCATCTATCGGGAGGGAAACTTGAAGGGAAAATGGATCGGCGATGCGATGATTCTCCCCGATGTCGACGAGCTCTCCGGCGATGTGCAGCTTCTGCAGGACGCGATGAGCGAGGTGCTGCAGCAGGAGAGAATAGCCCGCCAGAGCGGTGCCCTGGCGAAGGACCCTCTGTTCAGGGAAAAGGAAGCGGTCCGGCCGCAGTTTCTCGACTTCTATTTCAGCATCTGCCATTTCAATCTGATCCTGCAGAAGGAGGACGACCATTACACAAACTATGCGTGCCTCGAAGAGGGCGGGAAGTTTGCCGTGCATCTTTTCTGCGTGGATCCGTCCAAGTGCCTTCGGGAGTGCATGATGCGGGGCAGGTCCACCATTCTGTTCTCGGCAACCCTTCTTCCCATCACCTACTACAAACCGCTCCTTGGCGGAACAGGGGATGACTATGAGATCTATGCCCACTCCGTGTTTGATCCGGAAAAACAGGGAATCTTTCTCGTACAGGACGTGACAAGCAGGTATGCTCAGCGCTCCGAAGGACAGTATGCGAAGATCGCTGCCTGTATCCGCGCATTTACGGGGCAGCGGCACGGCAACTACATGATCTTTTTCCCGTCCTATCAGTTTCTCCTGGAGGAAACATCTTACTTTAAGAGTCTCACCGGCATAACGGACGATCAGATCGAGACCATACACATCGAGGAGGAAAAGAAAAGAGCACCGCAGGACGTGCAGCTCTCTCTCTTTGAGACGCAGGCGACGCAGCAGCAGGAAGAGCTTCTTCCTTCCGGAGTTCCGCTCCTTCCTGAGGCCCTGCTGACCGATGTGATCACCGAAAACCTGCCGCCGGTCAACGGCTTTGGCCTTACGGAGAACCGGGACGTGCACCTGCTCCTTCAGACGCAGCACATGAGCGAGCTGGAGCGGGAGGCTTTCCTTCAGCGCTTCGAGAACGGCCGGCAGGACGAGACCCTCATCGGGTTCTGCGTTCTCGGCGGGATCTTCAGCGAGGGAATTGACCTTCGAAGAGACAGCCTCATCGGCGTCGGCATCGTGGGGCCGGGTATTCCGCAGATTGGAACGGAACGCGAGATTCTGAAGGATTACTTCGACCATCATGGTCGAAACGGCTTTGACTTTGCCTACCGCTACCCCGGCATGAACAAGGTGCTCCAGGCGGCCGGGCGCGTGATCCGCACCCAGGACGATGTGGGTGTTGTGGTCCTCATGGACGATCGGTTTGTGACGAGAGCCTATCAGAAGCTCTATCCGAGGGAGTGGAAGGACCTCCATCCGTGTTCGAGCGGGGAAATCGCAGGCTTTGTGGAAAGGTTCTGGGGCGAATGGCTTTGAATTTCCACCAAAAGACGCACATCGGGCACAGTTATCCACGTTATCCACGGACCGGAAGTTGTGGACAGAAGATCGGCCGGAGATGAGAAAAATATGTCACCTGAAATAGGAGACATTTGTCTGTCAGATGGCGACAATTTGCCCCCTGAAAAGGCTGCTGACACATGAGATGACACCTGTGTCAATGTGGATAACTCTGGGGATTCTGGGGATTTCCACAGACCCGGAGTGATAAAAACCGGCAAAATAAAGCCGTTTGAGGACCTATTCACAAAACCGCGAATTTCAGGGCCTGGTCAGAGAGCAGAAACATAACAGTCAACAAAATTATGGAAACTCAATTTGAAAAAGTTCAGTTTCGTTGAACTACAAAATCGGATATAATGTTGCGGTCAAATACCGTTGTTTGGATTTTCCGGCCGGTCGATTTTCCGAGAAAGCCGGACGAAAGGAGTAAACTATGTGGGCTGAAGAGAGCGTGTTCTACCAGATTTATCCCCTCGGCATGTGCGGCGCACCGTTTGGCAATGACGGCGTGCTCGAGCATCGGATCCTGAAAGTGCTCGACTGGATCCCGCACCTTGTGAAGCTGAATGTCTCGGCGGTGTATTTCGGACCGGTGTTCGAGTCGGACACCCACGGTTATAATACACGGGATTATAATAAGATCGACGTGCGCCTGGGCACGAACGAGGATTTCAAGAAGGTCTGCGATGCCCTGCACGAGGCAGGAATCCGCGTGGTGCTCGACGGCGTGTTCAATCACGTGGGACGCGGCTGCCCGATGTTCCTGGACGTGGTGAAGAATCGTGAGAACAGTGCCTACAGGGACTGGTTCTACATCAACTTCGGCGGAAATGATGCCTGGAATGACGGTCTGTGGTACGAGGGCTGGGAGGGCAACTATGACCTCGTCAAGCTGAACCTTCGAAATCCGGCGGTCTGTGACTATCTCATCGACTGCGTGAAGTACTGGATCGATTACTTCGGCATCGACGGCCTCAGGCTCGACGTTGCTTATATGGTGGATCGGGACTTCCTGAAGCGCCTTCGCTGGGAGGTCGATCAGAAGAAGCAGGACTTCTACCTGATCGGTGAGATCCTTGGCGGCGATTACCGGCAGATCGTGAACAACGAGATGCTGGAGTCCTGCACGAACTACGAGTGCTACAAGGGACTCTACTCGAGCTTCAACTCCATGAACATGTTCGAGATCAATCATTCGCTGATCCGGCAGTTCGGCTCGGATCCCTGGACACTCTACCACGGCTATCATCTGATGAACTTCGTGGACAACCACGATGTCACGAGAGTGGCGAGCATCCTGACAAATCCTGCACACCTTCCCCTGATCTATGCGATGTGCTTTGGCATGCCGGGATATCCGTGCATCTATTATGGAAGTGAATGGGGCATCAAGGGAGATAAGAAGGACGGAGACCCGGCTCTTCGCCCGGCCATCGACAAACCCGAGTGGACAGATCTCACCGAATGGATCTCGAAGCTTGCGAAGGCAAAGCGGGAGAGCGAGGCCTTAAATTACGGAGATTTCCGCAGTGTCGTTCTGACGAACAGACAGTGCATCTTCGAGAGAAAGAGCGAGCACGAGAGAGTTCTTGTTGCCATCAATGCGGACAGCAATGAGTACACGGCCCACTTCGATGCGGGCTGCGGCATGGCCGTGGACCTAATCACGGGTGAAAAGCATGACTTCGGCGGCGGTTCCCACATGCCGCCGTATTATGCGGCGTTCTGGAAGTGCGAGCGCTGACGAACCAAAGGACTGCCATCTGATTTACGGGCTGCCGGATCTCCGGCGGCCTTTTCATTTGCCCTGTCCTATGGGTTTCGTCTATAATGGGCGTCGGTAGTGCGTCCGGAGAGGATATAGCCTCAGACTATTGCAGGATATGGCAAACCGGAATAGCATTGTCAGACAGTTTTCGTTGACTCAAAGGGGACTAAAGGAGTAGGATTTGGGAAACCAAGATGCTCCGACACACCCACAAGGAAAGGATTGATTCTCATGTCGATCATAGAAGTTAGGAATCTCTCCAAGACCTTCGTCACCAAGGACGGTACGGTCAATGCCCTTCAGGGCATCAACTTTACCGTGGAGGAGGGAGATATCTACGGCATCATCGGTATGTCCGGAGCCGGCAAGAGCACGCTGGTCAGATGCCTCAACTATCTCGAGGTTCCGACCTCGGGAGATGTCCGGATTGAAGGACAGGACCTGAAGACGCTCTCCGAGAAGGAGCTGCGAACCCTCAGAAGTTCCGTCGCGATGATCTTCCAGAGCTTCAACCTGCTGATGCAGAAGAGCGTCATCGACAACGTGATGTTCCCGCTGCAGCTGGCCCATGTGGCAAAGGATGAGGCAAGGACAAAAGCAAGACAGCTGCTTTCAACGGTCGGGCTCTCCGATAAGGAAAACGCCTTCCCGGCACAGCTCTCCGGCGGACAGAAGCAGCGCGTTGCGATTGCAAGAGCACTGGCTTCGAATCCGAAGATCCTTCTGTGCGACGAGGCAACCTCAGCCCTTGACCCGCAGACGACCAACTCGATCCTGCAGCTTCTCAAGAAGATCAATCAGGACACAGGCATCACGATCGTGATCATCACGCATCAGATGTCCGTCGTCAGGGAGATCTGCCATCACGTGGCGATCGTTGAGAAGGGACACATCGTCGAGAACGGCGCGGTGGAGGAAATCTTCACCCACCCGAAGAGCCATGCGGCCAAGATGCTCATCATCGAGGGCAAGGACCCCGACGAATGGGAGAAGGAACAGGGACAGATCAGCGGGTCTGATCCGACCGTTCCCATCCTGCACGAGGCAAAGAGGATCCGCATCGTGTTCAACACGCAGTCGTCCTTCGAGCCTGTCATCGCCAACATGATTCTGCACTTCCACACACCGGTCAACATCCTGAAGGCCGATACCAAGGATGTCGGCGGGGTGGCAAGAGGAGAGATGATCCTGGGCCTGCCCGAGGGAGAACAGATGCAGAGCGACATGATCGACTACATCAAAGCCCGCGGCCTTGATGTGGAGGTTCTTCAGGAGGAGGTAACGGGAAATGTTCGATGAAGCGGTTGTGAGCATGATTCTCCAGGGAATCGTGGATACGCTCTACATGACCCTGGTATCGACCCTGTTTGGCTATGTGATCGGCCTTCCGTGGGGCATCGCCCTTGCGGTGACGGATAAGGAAGGAATCCGCCCGAACAGCGTGGCTTACCGGATCCTGGACGTTGCGGCGAACATTCTGCGCAGCATTCCGTTCCTGATCCTTCTGATCCTCGTGATCCCGCTGACTAGAGCCATCGTCGGCAAGAGCACGGGCGCCACGGCAACCATCGTGCCTCTCGTCATCTCGGCGGCTCCGTTCATCGCCCGCATGGTCGAGTCCTCGATCAAGGAGGTGGACAAGGGCGTCATCGAGGCGGCCCAGTCGATGGGAGCTTCCACGATGCAGATCATCATGAAGGTTCTGCTCGTTGAGTCGAGGGTTTCGCTGATTTCCGGCGTCACGATTGCAATCGGAACGATCCTGGGCTACAGCGCGATGGCCGGCACGGTCGGCGGTGGAGGCCTCGGTGATATTGCTGTCCGCTACGGCTACTACCGCTACCAGCTCGACATCATGATCGTGACCGTGGTGCTTCTGGTTCTGCTGGAGCAGGTATTCCAGTCGGTCGGCATGCTGATCGCAAAGAAGCTCGACAGGAGAATTGTTTAAGGTAATCTTCCGGTGTTCTCCTCACCAGGGAACACCGGTGATACAAAGTAACATGTGACAGAGGAGGAATACAGAATGAAAAAGAAGATCTTCAGTATTGTACTGACAGCAGGCATTGCAGCAGGGATTCTCGCAGGCTGCGGCAGCAGCAGCCAGACCACCACGGCTGATACGGCAGCGACCACTGCGGATACCACGGCATCTGCAGCAACGACTGAGGCGGCAGCGGATACCGCAACAACCGCAGCAGCGGATACGGCAGCCACAACGGCAGCAGCAGACGGCGAGCTGATCCCGATCACGGTCGCCGCTTCTCCGACCCCGCACGCCGAGATCCTTGCGCAGGCAAAGGATGCGCTGGCAGCCGAGGGCTATGACCTGCAGGTCACCGAGTTCGAGGACTATGTCCAGCCGAACCTCGTTGTCGATCAGGGCGAATACGATGCCAACTACTTCCAGCACATCGCCTACCTCGACAGCTTCAACGAGGAGCAGGGAACCGATCTTGTCGTCGCAGGCAAGATTCACTATGAGCCGTTCGGCATCTACGGCGGCACGAAGACGGATCTGGCTTCCGCAACGGCTGATGACACAATTGCGGTCCCGAACGACACCACGAACGAGGCAAGAGCTCTGCTGCTTCTGCAGGACAACGGCCTGATCAAGCTCAAGGACGACATCGAGGATCCGCTTCTTGCTACGGTCAACGACATCGACTGGGACAACTCCCTGATCGCAAAGGGCAACATCGTAGAGCTTGAGGCAGCTCAGGTGCCGAAGGTCCTTGGCGAGAACAGCTATGCGGTCATCAACGGCAACTACGCAATGGAGGCAGGCCTTTCTGTCGCAAAGGACGCCCTTGCCACTGAGAATGCGGATTCTGAGGCCATCAAGACCTATGTCAACGTCATTGCAGTCAAGAACGGCAACGAGAACGAGGACAAGATCAAGGCACTTGTCGATGTATTAAAGAGCGACGAGATCCAGAAGTACATCACGGATACCTATGACGGTGCCGTGGTTCCCTACACGGGTGACTGATCGTCTGATCGGACAGCTTTGAATCCTTACGGGGCGGACGAACCGAAAATCGGGCGTCCGTCCTTTTTTGTCTTTTTTACGCGGCTGCCTTGGGATTGTCTTGTCAGGGAAAACGGGAACGCCGTATAATTCTCTCCATACGGACCCCGGAAGGAGGCTTTCCATGTTCGGATTATTTGCCATGAGCTATATGAATTTCATGCTGCTGATCGTTCTCATCGGTATTCTGCCGGCCATTGCCCTCATCATATATATGTACCGGCAGGACAAGATCGAGCCGGAGCCGGTTTCGCTCCTGATCAGGCTGTTCATCTTCGGCGGTCTGACGACGTTTGTCGCATCGATTCTGGAAGAGCTCGGGATGTGGATTCTCGATTCGGCATCGGGACCCAGCCCGACGATTCTTTACTACGTGATTGAGAACTTCATCATCGTCGGCATCGCCGAGGAGGGCGTGAAGTATTTTGCCCTGAGAAAGACCACCTGGTACAATCCGAACTTCAACTACGTTTTTGATGCCTGCATCTATGCGACGACGGTGTCCCTCGGATTTGCGGCCTTTGAAAACGTGCTCTATATCTTCAATTACGGCCTGGGCGTAGCACCCATCCGCGCGGTGACGGCCATCCCGATGCACTGCATTGCCGGCATCTTCATGGGTCATTACTATGGGCAGGCAAAGTTTGCCGAGTACCAGCGGGACTGGACGAGAATGCATATCTATAACGTCCTTTCCGTTGCGGTGCCGGCTCTGCTCCACGGCTTCTACGATTTCTGTGCGAGCAGCCAGGATACGACACTCACCGTGATCTTCTATGTCTATGTCATTCTGCTGGACATCTTCGCCTTCCGGTCGGTCAAGCGCTATTCCAAACAGGATCGAGGGTTCAACCAGAACAGCTCTTTCTGGGGTGGGATGTAAAACTGCTTTTAAGGCGCCGCAAAAAAAGATTTGACAAGCCGGGAAGGATACGGTATATTACTCATGCGTTGAGACAAACGGCGCCACAGATGCGATAGTAGCTTAGTTGGTAAAGCGCCACCTTGCCAAGGTGGAGACCACGGGTCCGAGTCCCGCCTGTCGCTCTCTTCTCCGAAGCAGTTGCTTCGGAGATTTTTTTATGTCATCAATCATCGGAGGCCATGGATGGAACACAGGACAAGAGTCTATATTGACGGACAGTCCGGAACGACCGGACTGCAGATCTATGACAGAATCGGTGCACGGAAGGATCTGGAGCTTCTGCGCATCGATGAGGACAAGCGCCACGACGTGGAGGAGAGACGGAAGTTCCTGAACGCCGCGGACATCGTCTTTCTTTGCCTGCCGGACGCGGGGGCGGTGGAGGCCGTATCTCTGATCGAAAATCCGAACGTCCGTGTGATCGATGCCTCGACGGCGCACAGGACGGCGGATGGCTGGACCTACGGCTTCCCGGAGTATTCCAAAGACCAGAGGGAGAAGATCAGAAACAGCAGGCGCGTTGCCAATCCCGGCTGCCATGCAACCGGAGCAATCTCGACGATTGCGCCGCTCGTGCACATGGGGATCCTTCCGAAGGACTACCCGGTTTCCGTCTACTCCTTAACGGGCTATTCCGGAGGCGGAAAGAAGATGATCGCGGAGTATGAGGCTAAGGACCGGGACGAAAAGCTCTCCGCGCCGGGACTCTACGGCCTGACACTCAGGCACAAGCACCTGCCGGAGATCACGAAGATGACAGGACTTCTGTTCCCGCCGGTCTTTCTTCCGGTGGTCGATGACTACAACAAGGGCATGGCAACGACGATCCTTCTCGAGAACCGGCTGCTTGCCGGGACGCCTTCTGCAGAGGACGTGTGCGAAAAGCTTGCCGGGTACTATGAAGGAGAGCACTTCGTGAAGGTCATGCCGTTTGGCTCGAACGGGGCGAGAATCCATGCGAACGAGCTTGCGGGGACGAATGAGCTTCATATTTATGTCTGCGGCAATGAGGAGCAGACCATGGTAACGGCACTCTTTGACAATCTCGGAAAGGGTGCCTCCGGCGCCGCAGTCCAGAACATGAACATCATGCTGGGACTTGATGAGACGACAGGACTGGAGTAGAAATGGACAAGAAATCAGTTGGAGAAATCCGGAAGCTGATGACGAAGAACAACTGCCGGATTGACAAGATCACCGGGTACTTCGTGAATGAGGACGGTTCCGTCATCACGCCGCTGAAGGAAACCTGGAATGCGATGCAGGAGGAAGAGGTCGAGAAGTACTGCGAGATCTTCCGCAAGACCCTGACCGGCAAGATCGGAAAGAACCTCTTTGACTTCGAGTTCCCGCTCTCCGAGGAGGGCGAGGGCGGCAAACAGGCGGCCTTCTATGACACCCTGATGAACGGGTTCGACACGCCGGAGATGCTGCAGCATTTCTGCGAGAACATCATGAACAGCTTTCAGATCGACTCGAAGTATCTGCTGCTTCTCGCCCACGGGGCGTATGACATCCCGGCAAAGACGAAGGACAACCTGGATCTCGATGATGCGTCCGAGTACGTCTATCTGTTCCTCATCGGAGCGATCTGCCCGGTGGCGGAGCTGAAGGAAGGTCTCTGCTACGATGCACAGAACCTCACCTTCATCAATAAGAACGGAGATCTTGCGGTCAAGATGCCGGATATCGGCTTCGTGTACCCGGCCTTCAATGACCGGGAGCCGGACATCCATCACCTGTGGTACTACTGCCGCAAGGAGGACGAGCGTCACATTGAACTCATCAGCGGCGTGGTCGGGGAGGCCACCGAGGTGCCGCAGACCCAGACCCAGCAGCGGGAGATCTTCAATGAGCTCATGGAGAACGCCCTGGGGCGCGACTGCGACTTCGAGTCCGTGAAAGCCGTCAATGACGCGGTGAATCAGATGATCCACCAGGACGAGGACAACCCGGAGCCGCTGGAGCTGGGGAAGACCCAGATCCGGCGCATCGTCGCCGATGCCGGACTGCCGGACGAGACGGTAGACGCCGTGGACGAGGCCTTTGATGAGACCGTGGGAGAGGGCAATACCATCACCGCCGACAACGTGGGCGGGCGGCCGACGATGGAGATCAAGTCCCCGTCGATCCGCATTTCGGTCAAGAGCGACATGACGGCGATGATCTCGACAAAGGTCATCGACGGCAGGGAGTACATCGTGATCCCGGTACAGGACGACGTCGAGGTGAACGGCGTCCGGATCCTGACAACGCGGAAGGATAAGGAAACAGAAGAGGAATAGGACACAAAAAGGGGCGAAACCGGGAAGCCGGCTTCGCCCCTTTTCGGCGCTGCCGGAGCAAAGGTAAAAGAAAGGAGGAAGAAGCTCCGGCACCGTATTCGACAAACAACACACATGTCTGCACAAAAAAACATCGGGTCTCAAACCCGATGTTTCAGCGACAGGCGGGACTCGGACCCGTGGTCTCCACCTTGGCAAGGTGGCGCTTTACCAACTAAGCTACTATCGCATTGTCATCACTTCCCGGTGACTTCCGTGTGACGACTTGCTTAATGTACTACAGACTCCGGATCCTGTCAAATGGTTTTTCAAAAACTTTTTATTTTTTCCAGACGGCATGGAGGGTGACAAGCGGCATTCTCGTGCGGTAGAGCGTCGACTTGTTTTTCTCGTTTGTCGTGATGTAGGCGTAGGGCCCGATCACCGTGATGTCCTCGGCCTCATACGGGATATCGATGGTCCACACCCCGACATAGGTGCCGTCCAGGGTGAAGACGTTGATGCGCTGCTTGCTCTTCCAGTCGTAGCTCTTGAAACCGGCACTGACCGCGTAGATGAAGTTGTCATCGGCGGCGATGCCCTGGGCGGAGAAGTTCTGGTCGTAGTACT
The DNA here is from genome assembly GCA_900315055.1 of uncultured Lachnospiraceae bacterium. Lineage (GTDB taxonomy): Bacteria > Bacillota > Clostridia > Lachnospirales > Lachnospiraceae > CAG-791. Next base: position 11,725 of record OMXP01000011.1, on the reverse strand, counting down.
CGTCCACCTCGGTGATGGAGAGCGTCTGCATGTCCTCGTTGAGCACACAGAACGCATGCCCCGCCGTACTGCTGGCCCCCATGAGATAGAAGTGGGAGTTGTGCCAGGCGATCGACCAGATGTTGGTGAGAAGCGGGAACGTCCACTCCTTCACAAACTTCAGGTTCTCATCGACCTCCATGACACCGGATGCATATCCGTCCTCGGAGCCGCCCTCCGCGATGTAGAGGTGGCCGTTGTCCTCGTTGTAGCAGATCCCGTTCCCGTGGTCGAAGTCGAGATTGCGAGCCTTCGCCACCGCCTTTCCGGTCGAGAGGTCATACTTGGTAAGGACGGTCTCATAGTGGGACAGATCTCCCTTGTAGTAGGCGCTGTCATTGATCATTGCCGCAGTGACAAGGTACATCGTCCCGTCCTCCTCATAGACGCAGGAACCCTGCGTGGAGAGGAAGCTGTACTTCGTGTTCTTCGGCTTTCCGGCATCGACCGTGATGAGGGACTGGGAGTAGGTGTTCCCCGAGTGGAGATCATAGACGGAGGCATTGTTCTCGTAGTGATTGGCCTCATCATCGACCCAGCCGTCAAAGCGGAAGATCTGGTGGGAGAACTTGTTGGGGTTCAGGGGACTCTCCTCGTCGTAGATCGCATAGGAGTCCGCCATCTCCCCGAAGCCTCCGTTGGCATCATAGTGGATCAGGTACAGCTGCGGCTCCCAGAGGGCATAGAGTGTCAGGTCAGAATCCGTGTCGACCTCGCCGTTGTCCTCATATTCATAGAGCTGCGCGTTTTTATCCTCCGACCAGCCGCGGAAGACATAGCCATAGCGGGAGAACTCGCAGGAGGGCAGGTCGTCCCCCTTCGAGAGGTTCACGCTGTCCATGGCTCCGGTGCCGCCGTTGGCGTTGAAGGTGATGGTGCCGGCCTGGACGCTTCGCTCTGATACGATAAAGAAGGTGCCAAGGACAGCAGCAGTAATAAGAACCCGGCTCCGCATTGTCCGGGCAGGATCGATTTCTTTCATCTTGTTTTCGTTCATGCTCCCTATGGTAGCACGCACGGGGTGAAATCGCATGAAAAGAACAGGAGGGCATGTGATATAATTTGCCTCATGAAAAGAAACGATCCGGACTATGAATTTCATCATGCCAGAACACCCGCAAAACGGGATCATGTCGCCATTGTACTGAAGGCGTTCATTGTCGTACTGATCCTCCTTGCACTGGCGCTTCTCTACCTTGCGGTTGCCGAGCACTACAGGACGAGGTTCCTGCCAGACACCTATGTCAACGGAACCGACATCTCCGGGATGACCCATGACGAGGCGGAGAATGCCCTGCCCTATGAACTCTCCACGTTCACGATCACGAATGGCGGGGAAGAGGTGGACTCCTTTGCCCTGACCGACATCGGCGGTGCCTACTGCTTTGACCATCAGCTGAGCGCAATCCTGAAACAGCAGCACGCATCCCGCTGGCTGTTTTCTCTCTCCCGCAAGGATTACGACGAGGTGCCGGACATTACCTACGACGAGACGAAGGTAGCTGCGATTGTGGAAGCCCTCGACTGCGTGAACGATCCTGATGCCACGGAGCCCGAGAATGCATATTATGAGAAGACAGACACCGGCTTTGACGTCGTGCCGGAAAAAACCGGCACGGCGATTGACGCCGATCTTCTGACGAGCGAGATCCGCATCGCCCTGAAAAACGGCGAATACACCGCAGACGCGCAGAACTGCCTGAAACAGCCAACTGTCACCGCGGACGACCTGCCGCTCACCGATACCATGCAGGCGGTGAACGCCTATGACAGTCTGCCGATCGACATGTCCGGCGGCGCGGTGGAGACGATCGACAAGGCGACCGTCATGGGCTGGCTCGTCCTTGCAGACGACGGAACCGTCACCGTGGACAGCTCTGCGGTGGCAGGAACGGTCGCAGAGCTTGCGCAGAAGTACAACACCCTCGGCACGGTGCGCACGTTTACGACGCACAGCGGACAGAAGATCCAGGTCGGCGGCTCCGAGAAGGACACGATGGGCTACGAGATGGATCAGGAGACCACGACGCAGCGCCTTGCCGCGGCAGCACTCACCGGGTCGCCTACGAGTGCCCGCTGGCCCGTGGCCGGATTTACGAGGACAGATGAGAATGACTTTGGCTCAACCTATGTCGAGGTGAGCATCTACGATCAGCACCTGTGGTACTACGTGGACGGTGTGGTCACACTGGAAACCGATGTGGTGACCGGGGAAGGCGTCAACAGCACGACGCCCGGCGTGTTCATGATCCTCGACAAGCAGAGCCCCGCAACGCTCTCCGGTACCGGATACGAGACCAAGGTGAGCTACTGGATGCCGGTGACCTACTCGGGGACAGGCCTGCACGATGCGACCTGGCGCACCTCGTTCGGCAAGGAAATCTACGTCTCCGGCGGCTCCCACGGCTGCGTCAACATGCCGCTCGAGAAGGCGGAAGAGCTCTACAACAGCATTGACATGGGCACTCCGGTGATCATCTACAATCAGGATGTCGGGAACGTGATCGAAGAAGAGGGCGATACGGATGCAGAATAACAGGGCGAAAGATTACTTTGTGACAATCACCCTCATTGTCATCAACGTGGTCGTATTTCTTCTGGAGACCATCGCCGGAGGATCCGAGAATACACAGGTGGCCCTTGCCTTCGGCGCCCTGTACACGCCGTATGTCATCGAAAATCACGCCTTCTGGCGTCTGTTTACGGCGATGTTCCTGCACTTCGGCATTCAGCACCTTGCCTCGAACATGATCTCCCTGGCGGCGGTCGGCAGCTTCTCGGAGCGCTACTACGGCCATGTGAAGTATCTGATTCTGTACCTTGTCTCCGGCCTTTGCGGGAACCTGTTCTCCCTTGCCGTGCACATGATGCAGAATGACCCTTCACTCTCTGCCGGCGCCTCCGGCGCAATCTGCGGGATCCTGGGATCCTACATCATCATGGCCCTGGACCCGAAGCTTCGCCGCGTGTTCCCCCTGCCGAGGGTCCTGTTCGGCATTGCCCTTGCGATTCTGCCGGGACTTACCCAGAGCGGGGTTGACGGCTATGCGCACCTTGGAGGGCTCGTTTCCGGCGTGATCCTTGCGGCATTTCTTCGGCGCCGGGAGTGAATTGCCTCTTGAAGGCGGAAGAGGAAAACGACATAATAGAGACATCGAGGGTATATCTGCGGGAGGTTTGCAATGGATACGACAGTGGCTATTGTACTTGGCGTGTTTTTCGTGATGGCACTGATTGCCGTCATCATCTGCATCGTGGCGGCAGTGACGACATCGTCTGATTCGGAGCACCCGGACGAGAACGATGACGGATCGGAAACCGTCATGTAAGTGCGGCCTTATGCGAAGGGCTGTCCAAAGACAGGAGAAACTGTCCAAAGGCAGCCCTTCTTTTTATGAGGAAACATTAAGAACAGCGGAAAGGAAGCAGCATGTCCAACCGGATTTTTGATTTCGGAGAAGAGAAGAAGGAAACCATTCAGGAAGCGAAAAAGGAAAAGACCGCAGTCGGGAACGTCCCCGTCTGCACCTGGAGTGAGATGCGATCCGACGCCGGAGAGCTCTCGCCAAAGAGCCCCATGCTGGTCCTTGACAATACAAAAGGAAAGCTCCTGCATCACACGACCGGGATCTTCGCAAATCCCGAGGCGACCAGGACCACCTTTGACTTTGTCTCCGGGCCGGAGACGATCACAGCGGATATCCTGAAGATCGATGCGAGATTCACGGGACTTATCACCTGGATTGGAAAGAACCGCATCAGCGTGCGGCTCTCCGGACAGGATACAGAAGAGGGATATGCGGTCTACAAGCTCCGGGAGGTGGATTCCGGCGGAAAGACGAAGCTCTCCGCAGAAGACGGGTTCCTGCAGTACGTGATCAGGCGTCTTCTCGAGGCCAAGGCTCCTGCGGAAACGACGCCTGTCGATGATGAAGAAGAGGAAGACTCCGACAACATGAAGCTCACGAGCCTTCAGTCAATGGCGGATTTCCTGACCTGTGCAAAGAACACGCTGCCGGCGAACATCCACAAGTGGGCAAGACGAAACCTTGCTGTCGCCCGCTCGAACGAAGTAAGCCCCGAAGAGCGCAGACATGCCCAGCACGCCCTCTCCATCATGCTGAACATCCGCTGGAAGGATTCGTACTTTGCGCCGATCGACCCGGTGGAGGCACGCCGGATCCTCGACGAGGAGCTCTACGGCATGGAGAAAGTCAAGCAGAGAATCATCGAGACCATCATCCAGATCAACCGCACCCACACCCTGCCGGCCTACGGCCTGCTTCTCGTGGGACCTGCGGGCACCGGAAAGAGCCAGATCGCCTATGCGGTGGCAAGAATTTTAAGGCTGCCGTGGACGAGCCTTGACATGAGCTCCATTCACAACTCCGAGCAGCTGACCGGCTCCTCGAGAGTGTATGCAAACGCAAAACCCGGCTCCATCATGGAGGCGTTCTATCTGGCCGGGGAGTCGAACCTGGTGTTTATCATCAACGAGCTCGACAAGGCGGACTCGAACACCTCGCAGGGGAATCCTGCGGACGCGCTCCTGACGCTCCTCGACAACCTGGGCTTTACCGACAACTACATGGAGTGCACGATTCCGACGACCGGTGTGTACCCCATCGCGACGGCAAATGACAAGTCGAGGATCAGCGAGCCTCTGATGACGCGCTTTGCCGTGATTGACATTCCGGACTACTCGCCGGAAGAGAAGAAACAGATCTTCCTTCGCTTCTCCCTGCCCAAGGTCCTGAAGCGCATGGGACTGAAGGAAGGAGAGTGCATTGTCACCGATGAGGCGGCCGATGCCGTGATTGAGCGGTATGAGGGTCAGACCGGCGTCCGCGGCCTCGAGCAGGCGGCGGAGCACATGGCGGCGCATGCCCTCTATACGATTGAGACCACAAATGTGAAGAGCGTCACCTATGATGCGGCTCTGACAAGACAGATCATGGAGTGACAGAAATGCCGGTGCGGGAAACCGTCCGGCATTTTTTCATGATTCGAAAAATGACTCTTGGACATTTTTTGCACTTTATCCCTTGTTTTCCTGTTCCACAACCGTTAGCATAATTGTGCGGATTTTTCAGACTGTATTTGTCAGACTGTATCTGACTTCCATGCAAAGAGGTTAAATAATGGCGATCAAATTTACCGGAAGAGAGCGGCGAAAGGCGGCGGCTCAGGGAATTGACCTGGATACCGGCTCCACCGTCGAGGACACATCTTCGGAGAAAAAGCAGGGGAATAACGGAATTCTCAAAATCTGCGCCTTCATCGTGGACAAGCGCATGCTGTTTTTCCTCCTGTATGCCATCCTGATCATCTTTTCCCTGTTTTCTTCCAAGTGGGTGTCGGTGGACAACAAGCTCTCCGATTACCTTGCAGAGACCACGGAGACCCAGCGAGGCCTCCAGCTGATGAAACGTGAGTTCACCACGTTCGGCACGGCCAAGGTCATGGTCGCGAACATCAGCTACGATGAAGCTTCGTCCCTCCAGAAACAGATGGAGACGAAGGACGGCGTGCAGTCCGTCACCTTTGTCGATGCGGACGCCGACGAGGAGGACTTTGAGAAGCACTACAAGAACGGCTCCGCCCTGTATGATGTCACGTTTGACTATGACGAGAATGACGACCGGGCGCTGGAGGCACTGAACAACCTCGAGGATTCCCTCTCCGCCTACAACATCTATGTCGACACGGATCTCGGCGATCAGAGCGCGGAGATCATTGAGACGGAGATCAACAAGATCATGGTTCTTGTCGCCTTCGTCGTCGTGGGCGTTCTTCTGTTCACGAGCGAGTCCTTCGGCGAGATCCCGGTGCTGTGCCTGACGTTCGTGGTCTCCATGGTCATCAACCAGGGCACGAACTTCCTGTTCGGCACCATCTCCTTCGTCTCGAACTCGGTCTCATCCATCCTGCAGCTGGCGCTGTCCGTCGACTACGCGATCATCTTCTGCAACCGGTTCAAGGAGGAGAAGAGGAACGGGTACGACGTGAGGGACGCCGCCATTGACTCCCTCTCGAAATCCATACCGGAAATTCTCTCGAGCTCTCTGACCACGATCTCCGGCCTGTTTGCCCTGGTCTTCATGCAGTACAAGATCGGCCCGGACCTCGGCATCGTGCTGATCAAGGCCATCCTGCTTTCCCTCCTTGTCGTGTTTACCCTGATGCCGGGACTTCTCGTCATGTTTTCCGGACAGATGGAGCGGACGGCGCACAAGAGCTTCGTGCCGAAGATCTCCGGCATCGGCCACTTCGCCTATAAGACGAGGAAGATCATTCCCTTTATCTTTTTTGCCGTGTTTGTCGTCACGGCGGTGCTCGCCCAGAACTGCCCCTATGTGTACGGCTACTCCACACTGACGCCGCCGATGTATAACGACGTGCAGATCGCGCAGAACACGATTGAGGACAACTTCGGCTCGTCCAATCTTGTCGCGCTGATTGTGCCCCACGGCAGTTACTCCAAGGAAGCGTCCCTGATCAAGGATCTGGAGGACCGGCAGGAGGTGGACTACTGCACGGGCCTTGCCAACACCGTCGCAATGGATGATTATACCCTGACCGATGAGCTGACCCCGCGCCAGTTCTCGGAACTTCTGAACATGGACTATGAGGTCTGCGAGTCCCTGTACGTGGCCTATGCGGCGGACAAGACGGATTACGGCCGCATTGTCGGCGGAATCGGCTCCTACAAGGTGCCGCTCATGGACATGCTTGAATTTGTCAACGACATGGTGGAGGACGGGTATGTGACCCTCGACAGCGATCTCGAGAAGACCCTGACCGATGCGAACACCCAGATCACCAACGGCAGAAAACAGCTCGAGTCCGACGACTACGACCGGATTCTGGTCTATCTGACCCTCCCCGAGGAGTCGGACGAGACCTTCTCCTTCCTCGATACCATGCACGAGATGGCGGAGAAGTATTACCCGGATCAGGCCGATGAGATCCTTGCTGTCGGCAACTCGACTTCCCAGCGAGACTTAAAGAGCTCCTTTGAGCGCGACAACATCGTGGTGTCGGTGGTCTCGATCCTGTTCGTCCTGGTGATTCTCCTGTTTACCTTCAAGAGCGCCGGCATGCCGGTGCTGCTCATCATGGTCATCGAGGGGTCCATTTTCCTGAACTTCTCCTGGCCGACGATTACGCATTCAAACCTGTTTTTCATGAGCTACCTCATCGTGTCCTCCATACAGATGGGCGCGAACATCGACTACGCAATCGTCATCTCGTCCCGCTATCAGGAGCTGCGTCCGACCCATGACCGGAGAACGTCCATCACGGAGGCCCTGAACTTCGCCTTCCCGACGATCATCACCTCCGGCTCGATGATGATTCTTGCCGGTGTGTTCATCGGCCAGATGACATCCGAGCCCTGCATCGCGAGCATCGGCCAGTGCCTTGCGCGCGGCACCTCGATCTCGGTGTTCCTGGTCATGTTCGTGCTGCCGCAGATTCTCTGCTCCGGCGACAAGATCATTCAGTACACGGCCTTTGATATTGACCGGCCGGTGAGACAGCGCCACGAGAGCGGCCTTGTCTACATCAACGGCACCATCCGCGGTACCATCAACGGCACCGTCATCGGTCAGGTGCACGCGGTTGTGCGCGGCGACGTGCAGGCGGTGGTGAGTTCCGGCTCCATGGAAAAGCAGGAGGAAGGTTCCACCTACGGACAGGGACAGGGGCCGTCCCGCATGATTGAACAGAATACGCAGGAGACGCCGCCACAGACGGCGCCTTCGGACAACGGGGAAGGAGGAAGCGACGATGAAACGATCTAAGGTCATTTCGCTGATTCTGTGCGCCGCACTTCTTCTGACCGGCCTTTCGGTCGGCGGAGATGCCCTGATCAGCGTGAAGCAGCAGGAAGGAACGGGCAGTGCAGAGACGTCGTCCTTTTTTGCCGACGGCACAAAGACTGCGGGCAGCGATACCTCAGCGAAGGACAAGACGGATTACAAAGAGACCATCCACATCAGTACGGAGGAGGATCTGAAGAAGGCCGCAGATGCCTGCACCATCGATAGCTATTCGAAGGACAAGCTCTTTGTTCTCGACAACGACATCACGCTGACAAAGGGAGATCTGCAGTTTGCGATCTTCGGCGGCACCTTTGACGGCGGCGGCCATAAAATTGCCCATGTGGCGCAGACCGGGGAGAAGTCCGAGGCGGCACTCTTCCGGAGAATCGAGGAGGGCGGCATTGTCCGGAACCTGTCGGTTGCCGGAACACTGAACATCTCGGGCACCCAGTCCTACACAGGCGGCATCGCGGCGATCAATGCCGGTACGATCTCGAACTGCGCCTTTGACGGCGTTCTCGTCGGAAAGTACAAGGTCGGCGGCATCGCCGGGCAGAACGAGGCCTCGGGAAAGATTCAGGACTGCGTATCATCGGGGACTGCAACGGCAAATACGTATACGGCGGGCATTGTAGGCTACAACAGCGGTATTGTCTCGAACTGCACCTCTTCGATGAACATCAACACGACCTACACGGACACGGTGCAGTCGATCGATGACTTCTCGAATACCATTGAAAACATCATTCAGACCGGAGACCTGAACTCCACCGAGAACCTCTCTGTGATCACGGATACCGGCGGCATCGCGGGCTTCAATGAGGGACAGATTCTCTTCTGCGAAAACGACGGAGCGGTGGGCTACAGCCACGTGGGATACAACACGGGCGGCATCGCGGGAAGATCCTCCGGGTTTGTCCGGGACTGCACGAACCGGGGGCCCATTCTCGGGAGAAAGGACGTCGGCGGCATCATCGGCCAGCAGGAGCCCTATCTTGCAATGGAGTTTTCCAAGGATGACCTCCAGGATCTCGATGACCAGCTTTCCGACCTGTCGGATATCCTCGACAGCGCCCTTGATGAGACGGATTCCATGTCGTCGAGCGTCTCGAACTCGGTCTCGAACATGACCGGCATCGCGAAGGACGCGAGAAACAACATCAAGACGATGACGGATACCGCATCCGATGACATCGACAGTGCGGCGTCCGATTACAACAATGCGGTGTCACAGATCAATGACGCCTCGGATTCTGCGAGCGACCTGTCCAGTCAGCTCTCGGCCTACTGCGATTCGCTCCTCAACGGCCTTGGCAACACCGGGACGGCGATGAACGATTTTATCAGCGCGGCAACGTTGAGCGAGGATGAGAAGAACCGCCTGACCAATGACTACAACAGCTTGCAGAGCGGCGCGAATGACCTGAAGTCGACCCTTGCTGCGATCAGCAGCATCCTGACGGATACCTCAAAGACCGCGGCAGAGAGAATGAAGGAGCTGACGCCCTATCTCTCGCTCCTGTCGCAGCAGTCGCAGAATCTGGTGAACACGATCAACGACTTCAACAACCTGCTCGTGACCTACGGGCAGAGCGTGGAGTCGAACCTTGATCCCGAGACGCAGGCAAAGGTGGCTCCGGCTCTGGATAACCTGGCGCAGGCTTCCCAGAGCCTTGCGCAGACCATCAGCACGATCGCACAGAACAGTTCGGACCTGGCAAGCCTGCTTCAGAACCTGGACAGCAGCGCGGATGCCCTGACAGACTCTCTGAGTGAGATATCGACAAGTGTCGGAACCCTGACCAGTGCCCTCAGCAACTTTGCCCAGGCCGTGCAGGCATCAAGCCTTGACGAGGGGGAAAAGCAGCAGCTGATCAATGACATCAACACGCAGATCCAGAACCTTGAGGACATGCAGAACACCCTCTCGGATCTGACAAAGATCCTGGAGGAGGTCAAGAACGACTCCTCCAAGCTTCCCGACAGGGTGGCACAGATCAGAAGCGATCTGTCAAAGATCCTGACGGATTTCAACACGGCGCAGAACAGCATCAGCGGCATTGCATCAACTCTTCAGGGATATGCGGACCATGTGCCGGACTATGAGAACTCGGATCTGAAAAAATCCCTCGATGCGCTGAATCAGGCGGCGGACAACACGCCGGATGTCAACGGCAGCATTCAGGAGATCCTGCAGGCCTTCGACGGCATCAGCTTTGACTTCAAGGGCATCTCGTCCGGTGTCCGGAGTGCCGGCAACAACCTCTACGGAGATCTCGATTCCCTGATCAATGAGGCGGCATCTCTCAACAGTTCCCTCTCCGGGCAGACGAGCGAGGTGGTCGGGACCCTGAAGAAGGCAAACGACAAGATCGGCGAGATCACGGATACGCTGAAGAAGGCCTATGATAACCTGATGGACAGCAAGGACAATGCCAAGGATAAGATCGAGGATACCTCGGCTGACATCAAGGACGAGGATCTTGAGAACTACACCGACGGACGCACGACCGGCTGCACGAACGCCGGAAAGATCGAGGCCGACAATAACGTCGGCGGCATTGTCGGTACCATCGGCGTCGAGTATGACCTCGATCCGGAGAAGGATATCGAGAGCATCGGACAGGACTCCACGGATTTCAGTTTCCTTGCGCGTGCCATCGTCGATAACTGCAGAAATGATGAGAAGGTGAACGCAAAGAACAACTATGCGGGCGGCACCGTGGGCCACATGGACATCGGGCTTCTGTCCTCGGACTACAACTTTGCGGCCATCGAGGGAGGCGATTACGTCGGCGGTATCGTCGGCTACAGCACCGGCACGGTGCGGACAAGTTCTGCAAAGTGCGACCTCTCGGGCGCAAAGTATGTCGGCGGTGTGGCAGGCTACGGGGTGCAGATCACAGGATCGAGCTCCATGGTCTCGATCCTTGAGGGCGATCAGTTCACCGGCGCCATCGCAGGCGATGTGAAGGACGTCAGCAAGGACGACATCAGAGGGAACACCTTCGTCTCCGATTCGCTGAACGGTATCAACGGCATCAGCTACAAGGGCCTTGCAGAGCCGGTTTCCTATGACAAGCTGACCAAGGAGGAGTCCTCTCAGGCCGAATTTGCCTCCCTTGTCCTGACCTTCGAGGCGGACGATGAGACGATCGCACAGGTAAGCGTTGCCTATGGCGGCAGTGTGCCGGACGATGAGATCCCGAAGGTTCCGGCAAAGGCCGGGTTCTTCGGGACATGGAGCCGGACCGATTTTTCGAACATCACCTCCGATGAGGTCGTGACGGCAAAGTACGAGCGCATCATGACGCTGATCCCGGGCGATCAGACAAGGGCGAACGGAATTACGTTCCTGTACGCGGAGGGAAAGTACCATGATGTCGATGTCCTCACACTGACACGGCTTTCTGCAGAAGAGGATACGGAGACCGAGCGGTGGAAGGTCGAGGTGCCGGATGACGGACAGGAGACGCATACGTTCCGGTTCCTGGCATCCGATAATTCGACGTCGAACACCACGCTGTATCTGGTGGATCCGGACACGGGCGAGCGCACAGAGCTTACCACGGATACCATGGGCGATTACCTGACCTTCAAGGTGAAGGGATCAGAGTTTATTCTCTCCGCCGACACGGGTACAAAGACAGGCAGGGCCCTTCTTGCTGCAGGCTGTGCCACAGGCGGTGCGGCCATCGTTCTTCTGCTTCTTCTGATCCTTCGGAAAAAGAAGAAGGCAAAAGCAAAGGCAAAGAAGAAAGCTTAGGAGCTGTTAAAAATTAGCTCGTACATTTTGAGGACGTAGGCTGAGGGTAAACGACATAATTCCACTCCCCGTGCCAGGCATCATGAACGATGTT
>OMXP01000038.1 GCA_900315055.1 uncultured Lachnospiraceae bacterium | reverse complement strand
TTGTTTTCCTCTTCCTTGAAGATACTGGATTCTGAATGCCTGCCATATGATGGAATAGATAAACTGCAGGAATGGAAGATCAAGATCCTGCGGAATTTCGTTTGTAGCAAAATCTCTGACATCAGCAGCGCTTAGTGCATAACCGCGCATCATGAACTGTCCGGTAGTAGCGTCGTATTGCAGGCCTTGAATGTTATCAATAGCCATTTTGCATGGCTGCAGGTACGCTTCATCCTCAGCTCTTTGCTGTAACGAAACAGCGTTCTTGTATTTCTGGTTCGTTATTGTTGTCATATGATCAGGAGGAACGGTGGCCCCACCTGCCTGTTTTTTTGTCCTGTAGTGCTTTGGAATATTACCTGAAGATGGATTTTCATGTGACGAATCACATTCAGGACTTTCAAATGAGCTCTGCCTTTCTGATTCATTCCCGAGTCCCAGGTTCAGAGCATCATTAGGAATGACGATTGATATTACTGTCTCCATCTGATCAACCGATGGCTCCGTTGATCCAAATGTCTGTATTTCGTTTGTTTGCATAAAAACACCCCTGCTGTAAATATGTTGAAAAATTTACAGAGGGGTTCTGTTCTAACTTTCGTTCTAACTCAGACACGTTTATTCCGTGTTATTCCTGTTTATGGGGTTGATTCTGATTCATGGCAATGGCTAAAAACGTTGATATAATAAGGATAGGCGGGAAGTAAAAGATGAGACTCATTATTAGGGACGTGGAGGCCGCGAGTTCAAGTCTCGCCACTCCGACGAAGAGCTGCAAAATCATGAAGATTTTGCAGCTCTTTCTTTTTATTCTCCCGTTTCTTGCTCTCAGGGCAGTCGGAAGCCTTCCGGTATGATCAGTGTCCCCGCTTTCCCGTCATCATGACAGGTGCAATCCGGATCACAGAAAGCGCAGGCGTTTCCGGATCGCATTTCTGAAGGCTCCACTAAACAAGCTCCGGCGCAAGTCCTCTCATGAAGCACTCCATTGCCTCACGCTTCTCCTCCGGGCCATCCAGAATCGAAGCGATCCCGAAGACAATGACGCTCTCATAACTGCAGGCAAGATTTTCCGCGTCCATCTCGTCCTTTGGCACCACCGTAAAGCACACCTTGCTGCATCTTCGGATCCCGTCCAGTTTGTGGCTTTCCGCCGAGGAGCAATGGATATATATCCTTCCATCCGCAAAGACATAGTTCACCGGAACGCCGTACGGAAATCCGTCATCTCCGCTGACCGAGAGCACTCCCCAGTTTTCCTTTTGCAGCAGCTGTTTCGTTTCCTCATCTGTCAGCTGCCGTTCCTTTCGGCGCATTTCCCGCATCTTCCCGCCTCTCCTTCCTGATCTTTAAGCCTTCCATTTGCGCCTTCCATCATACCCTCCGACCGGAGTTTTGCCAGCGCAATCCTTTTTGCGGCAATACAAAAAGACTGCCGCCCTTTAAGGAGCAGCAGTCCGCACATCAGCAGAGGATCAGGCCTGTGTTGCCTGTGTCTTCTCTTCGATCTTTGCCGGCACTTCCTGCACCGGTGCACTCTCTGATTTCTCTTCTTTCGCTTTCTCTTCGATCTTCTTTTGTCTCAGCAGAATGCTTCCAAGAAGCACCGTGAACGGCACGCACAGCACCACGCCGAACGACCCTGCAAGGCCCTTCATGATGTCAATGCCGATGATGTTGCTGTTCAGGATCTGGATCGCCGGAAGATCATAGGCGTAGTCGAGAACCAGCGTGGAGAGCGAGCCGCCGGCAAAGGCGAGGATCAGGGTGTTGGAGTCCGTCCCCATCATGTCCCGGCCGACACGCATGCCGGAGGCAAACAGCTCCTTCTTCGTGATCGCGGGGTTCTGCATGAGGACCTCCTGCATGGAGCTTGTCACCGACATTGCAACGTCCATCACGGCACCGATGGCCGAGATCAGGATTCCGGCAAAGAGCAGGTCTCCCACCTGGATATCACTCGTATACCACAGGTCGAGAAGACTCTCGATATCCGACACGTTCCAGCCGGAGAGATCTGTCGCAAGTCCGAACAGGACGGCCATCACATAGGCAAGGACAACGCCTGCCATGCAGCCGAGCGTTGCGACCAGCGTCTTCCTTGTCGGCCCGCCGATGAGATACATCGTGAGCACCGTCATGAGGCAGCAAAGGAACACCGCCGTCAGCAGCGGATTGTATCCCCGGTAGATGAGCGGCAGGTAGACAAAGATGATGACAACAAAGTCAAAGATAAGGCCAAGTGCACCTTTGAGTCCCTGCTTCCCGCCGATGAGGACAAGCAGCGCAAGATAGGCAAACGCAAAGCAGGCAATCGCGAGCGACCGGTCCGGGGAGTAGACGGTTGTCACCTCCTCGTCTCCTGCCACCGACTGGATCAGAATGACATGCATTCCCACCGTGCACTGCGCACCGAAGAGGTACCCCGCACTGGACGTTGTCTGGATCTCCTGCCCCTTGTAGGGTCCGGAGGTCATTCTGACCATCAGGACCTGCTCTCCGTCCCGGGTTCCGGTCTCTGACACATTGTCCTTCAGGATCTGCGTCACGACGCCCCTCTCAAAGCTTCGCCCTGTCGTGTCGATGAGGGCAGTCTTCGAGATATCGTTGAGTTTTACCACCCAGACGGCAAAGAATACAAGGATCAGGATCGGAAGGCCAAAGCGAAGAAACAGCCGGCCCGCTCTTTGTTTTTTCATGTTCGACATACGCTCTTTCCATGCAAAAAGGCGGCTGACGAAAGAGACTCTCCCGTCAGCCATGCCCTGATTACGTTCTTACTGGTTCGCTGTTACGATCACTTGGTCTTTACGATCGTGAAGGTATCATCGATCGGCTGTACCTCGTTGTCGTCCGTGATCTGATAGGTCTCGATCGAGAAGGTGTTTGCGGTCATATCGATGACCGAGTAGCTCGGCAGCCAGTTCTGGGAGCGCTCTGCGATGTAATCCTGCTGCGTGGTGGTAAGCTCATAGTACTTGGAACCCGTTGCGGAGTTTGCGGTCATGTACAGCGTGCCGACCGGGTCCGTCACGGTGTTGCCGTCGACATCCTCGATGGTGTAGCACTGGTTGTCCTTGGTGAAGGCATCCTTTAAGGTCTGCGCATCGGTGTCGCCATCCTGCGGCTCGAGTGTGATGCTCGTGCTGGTCGTGGTGTCATAGGCGTGATCCCAGTCATAGTCGGAACCGTCCGCATTCAGGTTGAACTGATAGCTGTCATGCGTCTGGCCATCGCCGTACAGAAGCTTGGAGCGGCTGTAGGTGTGATCGTGGCCCTGCAGGACGACATCGACATCGTACTGATCAAACAGAGGAGTCAGCTGCGTGCGGAGGATCATGCCGTCGGTCTCGGAGTGATCCTTGCCGGAGCCGTAAATATCCTGATGGATCGTGACGATTCTCCAGGTTGCATCCGGATCGGAGGCAACAGCCTCCGCCATCGTCTGCGCGTGCTCTGCAACGTTGTAGTTGTTGGTGTTCAGAACGATGAACAGGCCGTTGCCGTAGCTGTAGTAGTAGTCACCGCCGGCCTCGGTCATGCCGTTCTCAGTTGCATTCGGGACATTGAAGTGGGCGGAATAGTCACTGGTCAGGGAGTCATGGTTTCCGATCGTGGTGGCAACCGGAATGCTGTGCAGCTCGTCAGCGTTCAGATACCCTGCAAACTCCTCTTCCTTTGCCTTGCCGGTCTTGTTGACCTGGTCGCCTGCGGAGATGATGTAGGAGATATCGGGATTCAGGCCGATCGCGATCGAGAGTGTGCGGTTCCAGTTGTAGCTGTCGTTTCTTGCCGCGGTATTGGCTGCGCCGTCATCGGCAGAAAGGGTGGTATCGCCCTGCGGCTGGCCCTTCGAAGCGCCGATCTGCGGATCGCCGACATAGAGCATCTTGACATCGTCAAAGCTCTTGGTCGTGTAGGTGTAGACACCGCTGCCCTCGACGTTCTTCATGACCTGATAGTAGTAGGTCGTATTCGGCTCAATACCCGTGACGGTGACCTTGTTGGAGACATAGTCGATGCCGCCGGTCAGCGAATTGTCCGTTGCGGAGACCGTGCCGGTATAAGCCTTCCAGTCATCAACGGACTTGCCGAAGTAGACAACGGCTGCGTTCTTGTCGTCATCCTTTAAGGTCATCCAGCCGAAGTTCAGCTGGGTCTCATCGGCACCGGGCTCGATGGAAACCTTGGTGTAATCCGTTGCAACGGAATCCCACTCCTGTGTCCAGGTATCCCAGGCCTGTTCGTTCCTGACGACTGTTCCGTTCGTGTAGTGCGAGGTCGCTGCGAAAACAGGAAGTGCAATCGCCGCGCTGCACGAAAGGATCAGGGCAAGGGTCATCACTTTACGCTTTTTCATATCTCATTCCTCCGGTTTCTCTGAAACGCTGTGTTTCATTCCGCTAGGTATCGTACCGGAAAAACGTAAAAACGACGGCACCCTGCCGGTTACGGAATCGTTAAAGTTCTGACAGGTCTGTGCGGGGTCTGTTAAGAAATAAAAAAATCGGCGGGAGGAAGCCAAATCGTTCAGATTTGGTTTTCCCTCCCGCCGAAGCGTGTATCGCTGTTCTGTTTTTTGCGTCTCTCAGCTTCTGTAGTCGTCGTAGAGCTTCCGGAAGGCTGTCATCGAGCGCTCGATCATATCGGTCTTTACGCAGTAGGCCGCGCGCACATACCCGGTGCAGCCAAAGTCATCGGAGGGCACAAGCAGCAGGTTGTAGCGCTTTGCGTGCTCCGAGAACGCATTGGCATCGGGCTCCAGCGAGCGGATGAACAGATAGAAGGCCCCGGAGGGCTCTGCGCACTCGTAGCCGATCTTTTTAAGACCGTTGTAAATGAGGTCCCGGTTCGTGCGGTAGAACGACAGATCCGAGGTCTCTCCTGCGCACTTTGCGATGACCTTCTGGAAGAGGCTCGGCGCGCACACAAATCCAAGGGCACGTCCTGCCCCGCAGACCGCCGCATAGACTGTCCTGCTCTCCGTCACCGCATCCGGCACCAGAATCCAGCCGATACGCTCGCCCGGGAGCGAGAGGGATTTCGAGTAGGAGTAGCAGACAATCGTGTTGTCGTAGTACTTCGTGACATAGGGCACCGTGACACCGTCAAAGACGATCTCGCGATAGGGCTCATCGGAGATGAGGAAGATCGAATGGCCGATCTCCTTCGATTTTGTTCTCAGGAGATCTGCAAGCTTCTCAATCGTCTCCTCCGAGTAGACAACACCAGAGGGGTTGTTCGGGGAGTTGATGATGACAGCCCTCGTGTGGACGTTGATGCGCTCTGCAAGCGCCTCAAAGTTCACCTGGAAGTCCGGCTCATGTGCCGGGACGACGACGGGCTTTGCCCCGCCGTTTTCGACAAAGAGCAGGTACTCCGGGAAGAAGGGGGCGTTGATGAGCACCTCATCCTCCGGGCTCTCCGTCAGGGCCTTCAGGGTGATCGTAAGCGATGCCGCAGCGCCGCAGGTCATGTAGAAGTTGTCGGCCGTAAAGGCAGTGCCGTAGGTCGCATTCAGATGATCCGCAACAGCCTGTCTCGTCGCCGCATCGCCCTGCGCGGAGGTATAGCCGTGCACGGCCATCAGGTCATCGGAGGATAACAGTTCAATGGCGGTCTTCTGTACTGCTGCAGGGGCGGGTACTGCGGGATTTCCGAGACTGTAGTCAAAGACGTTCTCCCTTCCCACTTCCCGCGCCCTCTGGTTTCCGTACTCAAAGAGCTCCCGGATCACCGAGCGTTTGCTGCCATACTGTATCATCTTCTCCGATGCCATCAGATTCCATCTCCCTTTTAGTATTTTATTTCTGCAGAACCATCCGCACTGCGCCGTACATGCCGGCGTCATTTCCAAGCTCCGCGAGCTTGAAGATCACATTTCTGCAGGCATGGAAGGCTGCGGGCAGATAGTACTTCTTCACCGTATCCGTGACAATCGTGCCGGCCTTGGACACACCGCCGCCGATGACAAAGGCCTCGGGATCCACGACCGCGGCGACCTGTGCGAGGGTCTCGCCAAGGGTCTCACACATGTCCTCGACACACTGCTTTGCGACGACATCGCCCTGCTTTGCAAGATCGAAGATCAGACGGCTGGTCAGGGTCTCATCGTCGACGAGCTTTGTCTGTCCGTGCTTCCTGGCCAGAGTCTTTCTGGTCATGCGCACCAGGCCGTTCGCCGATGCGTACTGCTCGAGGCACCCCTTCTTGCCGCAGTTGCAGGCATCTTCCTCGTGCTTGTTCACCGTGATGTGGCCGATCTCGCCGCCTGCTCCGTGGGAGCCGGGGAGAATGCGTCCATTGATGATGACACCGCCGCCGACACCGGTGCCGAGCGTCACCATGATCATGTTCTTGTAGCCGCGTCCTGCGCCCTTCCAGCACTCGCCGAGGGCTGCGACATTCGCGTCATTTCCGACTTCCACCGGAATGCCCTCCAGTGCCTTGGAGAGCTCCTCCTGCACGTCGACAACGCCCCAGCCGAGGTTCACGCAGGAATTGACGATGCCGCCCTCAAGGACCGGTCCCGGAACACCGATGCCGACGCCCTTGACGTCAGCAGCCGTAATGCTCTTTTCCTTCATCTTTCCCCGGATCGATGCCGCGATATCCGGCAGGATATTCTTGCCGTTCTCCTCGGTTCTTGTCGGGATCTCCCAGCTCTCGAGGAGTTCCCCCTTGCCGTTGAACAGACCGTGCTTGATGGTGGTTCCGCCGACATCAATTCCAAATGCATATGTTTCAGACATTGTTTTACCCCTTCTTTGTTTTTACGGGATTGTTCCCGACAGTTGAAATGATAATATTCTCCCCGCCTATTTGCAATCGTTTCCGAGGGACAGGCGGTGTGCGCAGGTCACATGGATCTCATCGACCTTCGGATCGGTCTCGAGGACAAAGACGGCAACGCCTGCCCTCTGTGCCTGCCTGAGCGCCTTTCCGAAGTCCGGCTGAATCTCGTCATTCGGAAGGACACGGGATACGCCCTTCATGCAGGCGACAAAGGCGATCCCCGCGTGGATCCCGTCCCCTGCCGCACGGGTAAGCTCCAGGACGTGCTTCATGCCCCGCTCTGTCGGGGCATCGGGAAAGTATCCGATGCCGTTTCTCTCGAGGGTACAGCCCTTGACCTCGAGAAGATACGGCTCGCCGCCCCTCTCCATCGAAAAATCGATCCGCGAGGAGACGTATGCGGTCTCCGGACGGATCGAGTCAAAGTCCTGCCCTTCCAGCCACTCATGGACCACTTCGTTCGGGGCAAGGGAATCCACATTGTAGAGCTTTCCGTTCTTCCGGATCCCGATGAGGTCAAAGGCTGTCTTTCGATTTGGATTCCCGCTCTTCTGGAATACCGCCTCGTTTCCGGGGACCAGAAGGTCTGAAAGCCGTCCCGTGTTTTTCACATGGACCGGCATCTCCTCTTCCCCGATGCGGGCAAGCGCCGTAAAGCGGTTCAGGCGCTTTAAGAAGATCCCTTCCCGGACGTTCTCATATCTCATCGACGTGCTCCGTCTTCTGATGCGCCCGGTCCCGAAGCCTTGAATTCTCAAGCTCGCGCAGAAAGCCGTTGAAGTCCGGATCCTTGCAGCTGTGCACCGCGCAGCCAAACGAGAGCCGGATTCCCTGTGCCAGGGTCTCCTCCCGGATTCTCCGGATCAGGATCTTTGCGCCGGCATCGTCCATGTCTTCCTCGGCGACAAGGAACTCATCTCCGTCAATCCGGAAGATCCGGCTCCTGTCCGCAAAGCGAAGAAGCACTGCTGCCGTCTTCTGAATCATGCCATCCCCGGCCTCATACCCCGAAAGAGAGTTGATGGTATCAAGCCCCATAATATCGCAGGATATGAGGACCACACTCTGTCCAGGAACCCGCGTCTTCATGTAGCGGTCAAAGCTTTCCCGGTTTCCGACTCCTGTCATCTCGTCCGTCAGGGACCTTTCCTCCAGCTTTTTCTGCACACTTTCCGTGCGAAGAAGCACCGCGAGGAAATCCGTCAGCGTAAGGAGCAGCAGGCTCGCCCTCCGGAAGGTCTCCTCCGAGGAGTTGACGACGAAGGTAAAGCCCTGCGGCTTTCCGCCGATCAGGAGCTGTCCCGAGATGATGTTCCGGATCCCGGACATCGGGACCTGCATCCTCGGGTTCTCTTTGCAGAACGCCTCGTAGTCCGGAATCAGCACGACGCGGTGATTGTCGAACTGCCTTGTCAGCGGTTCAAGCTTCTCCGCAAGGATTCCCTGCATCTCGCCCTGTACCGGAACCAGACCCTCCTCGTGCCATTCCCCGGTGCAGGAGAGCGCTCCCTTTTCCGTGCGCTCGAGAATCAGCACCCGCTCTGACATGAGGTTATGACCGATGCCGCGAAGGGTCGCCTGGATCGCCTCGCCGGCATCACTCTGGAAAATGCCCGTCTCGATCGTTTCATTGACATCGTTTTCCTGCAGCAGAAGGTCGCTGTCCTTCGCGGCAAGGCTGATGTAGTCGCTGATCGGGATGCCGACGCTCATGACCGCGATACCGCCATGGTAGGGAATCAGGAAATCCCGGTTGAGGATCAGCTTCTCCCCCATCCAGCGCCTGCTCCAGCAGGTGACGTGATCTTTTGTGAGCGTGCTGTTTCTGCAGTCCTTGCAGGGTGCAGCTGTCCCGTTGAGGATCTCATGACAGGTCTTTGCGGACAGGTCCTCTCCGGACGAAAAGCCGAAGCACTGCCGCATGGCCCTGTTCATGAACAGGACATGGTACGAGGCAGGGTCGATGATGACGACCTGCTCCGGCGTGCTGTCGAGAACTCCCATATCGACAAGGACCTGTTCTCCGGAAAAGACAGGACCGGTACCCTGCAGGAGTGCGCGGCGCATCCGGCCCGCCGAAATCTGGAGGATCTCAAAGAAGTCCGCCCCCTCCGTTCCGTAGGCAATGCCGCTCTCCAGTTCGATCCTGCAGGGGATGCCGTCGACGTCGGTCAGAGATTCCACCGCCTTTTCGCAGTTTCCCGCCGCATTCATCATGCGCTCGAGGTTGGAGATTCTCGTAAAGAGCACAAACGTGCACCCCTGGGTGCGGCCCACCGCAATGCCGGTCAGATCCGACTGCCGGAGCGACTCCGCAATAATCTCCGCAAGCTTTTCGGTAAAGCGCCCGCCGTACTGCTGCGAGAGCTGTTCGATGTGCTCCGGGGCACACTCAAGGACACAGTACTCCTCTGCGTTCAGCCTGTTGGCCTCGTCGAACTGTGCACCGGAGAGCAGGATTCCGCGGAAGTTCAAAAATCCCGTCACCGGATCCGTGATGTTCTCTTTTCTTCCCGCAAGGATCTCCTCGCTGTCCGTGACAACGCACACGATCCCGGCGCATTCATTTCCCTCATAGTAGGGGATCCCGGTGAGCCGGATCTCCTGCACGAGACCGTTTCGAATCACCGAGCAGGCGGTCGTGATCTCCCGACCGCTCCGGATCACCTCCTTTTCATAGTCCACAAGGCGCGGAACATCGACAAAGAAAGGAACCGTCTTTCCGGTTTTTCCCTCGACCTTTTCCTCAGCCATTCCGCTGTAGGAGGCAAAAGCATCGGAAACGCCGCACACCTTACCGCTCCGGTCCACCCAGAAGAACTTCAGGGCTGCCGCATGGCGCATGGCCTCGAAGATCTCGGACGAAATGCCGTCCTCCTGCAGGACAGGAGCCATCCTTCTCTTTTCCGGGAAGGAGGCGACAAAGGTATCCAGCATCTCTTCCCGGTTCTCCTGCCGCTCCCAGATATCCTCCCGCTCGAGGAGCATGACATCGCGGCTCTCATGCTTGAAGAAGACGATCGCATGGAACACGGACCAGTGATACCTGCCGTCCGGGCGGCGCACGCGAAACAGTCCCGTCGCCTCGGATCGTCCGGAGTCCTTCGCCGCTTTGCACAGGCGCTCCTTGTTCATAAACGCAAGGAACCTTGCCTTATCGTCCACATGGATCAGGCTCTTTGTATAGGTCCGGATGGCGTTTTCAATTCCGCCGATCTTCCGGTCCTCGCTCAGGTTTTCGTGAATCGAGGTGATGACCTGCAGCGCATCGTTCCGGTAATCCAGGTAGTAGACGCCGTCGAAGATGTCAATGACGTTCCTCGAGAGATCGTCCATCACGTGCGTCCTGACCGATCTGTCATCCTCGCTGATGTTGACAAGACTTGCCCTGCCGTACCACTTCTTCCTCGTCCCCGCGATCTTCTCTGCGCTCGCCATGATGTACTGTCCGTTGTCCGCGTAGGTAATGGAATGCGCCGTGCCGTCAAAGACCTTGTTCAGGAAGCTGCAGATCTTCTTCTGCGGTCCCCAGGCGCCGGAGTCGAGGTTTGTGTTGGCGCTCTTCTGGTCCAGCGTCCCCGTGGTGCGAAGGACGCTCATGTAGGCCTCGTTTGCGGTCAGGAGCCTTGGCGCCGTCCCGTCGAAGGTAAAGATCGCGACAGGCTTTTCCGTCACGGTGTTCACGAGGTCCACGCGGGAGTAAATCTTCCGGTCGAGGGCGGATTCCATCGTGATGCCCTTCCTTGTCATCTGCTCCATCGTGACCGCAAACGGCTCCGCCTTCCCGTAGTACCAGCCCTGAATCCTGCCGCAGTCAATGCTCTTTAAGAACTCCAGCTGCTGTGCGTCCTCGACGCCCTCCGCAAGGGTCTGAATCCCGAGGGACTTTGCCATCATCACGACGGAGCGGATGATCTTGCGTCCACGCTCGTCGAAGTTTCTAAAGAACTCCATGTCGATCTTGAGCACATCGAACTGGAAATAGTGGAGGGCATTGAGGGATGAGTACTCGCTGCCGAAGTCGTCGAGCCAGACCTCGAACCCCGCGTCGTGGAATCCTTTGATGATTGCGGCGAGCTTCTGATGGTCCCAGGTCATGACGCTCTCGGTGATCTCCACGTGGATGCTCTCCCGCGGCAGATTATACTGATCCATCAGACGGCAGATCAGTTCCAGCGGGTGAATCAGCTCGAAGTCGAGCTTGGAGAGATTGACGGACACCGGCAGAATCCGGTGGCCGTTCTGAAGCCGCTCGTGCAGCAGGCGGCAGACGTTTTCGATGATATAGGCGTCCAGCTTTCCGATAAGATGCACGCCCTCAAGAAGCGGCACGAACTCACCGGGGGAGATCATGCCCTTGTCCGGATCCTCCCAGCGGGCGAGCGCCTCGAATCCGCACAGCCGTCCCGACAGCGTCCGAACCACCGGCTGATAGTAGACATGAATCGAGCCGTCGGTCAGTGCGCTCTCAAACCGGTTCAGGATGTAGGCTCTCTTCTCCGTCTCCTCCTGCATTTTGCTGCTGTAGACGGCGACGGACTTTGTGGCGTCAAGACTGATGGAATCGCAGGCAAGACGCGCCCGATCCAGCGCGGTGCGGAGGATCTCATCCTCACTGTCCTCTTCCAGCAGGAAAATGCCGGCCTTTGCCTCGACGCTCCGGTAGCGGATGCGCTGATTGATCTCGTTTAAGGCGTTTGGAATGCTCTCCTTCGCCTTCGTCTGTCTGATGATCGCCGCGAAATTATCGGCGGAGAGGTGTCCCAGGAACCCATCCGGGAAGGTCTTTCGAAGAACCTGTGCAATCTCCCGGATCACGGAATCTCCCTCAAGCACCCCGAAGACCTGATTGTAGGTGCGGAAGTTTGTGATGTTGAAGTAGACGCAGCAGTACTGCCCGAGAGTGTGTGCGTTCCTCTTTGCCTGCAGGGACAATACCATGGCGCGGGTGAAGTCCCGAACGCCCGGAAGACCGGTGAGGTCATCGCCGGCAATACTCCTGTCATGAGCCTGTTCCGTGAAGATCTGACACAGATAGATTTTTACCCCGTCCCTCATGTCCTCGTGGATCAGCATCACGGCCGAACAGTCCGTGCCGCCCTTTACGGGGATCCGGTAGTACCACGTGGAATACCCGCCGCCCTGGTGCACATGGGTGGACAGAGGGGCGGCATCCTTTGGCCGCACCATCCCGGCAAAGAGGCCTCCCGTTCCCTGATAGAAGGCCTCTTCGCTCTCATATCCGTAGAGTTTTGGAACCGCGCGGTTCACAAAGAGAATCCGCTCAGCCTCATCGGCTTCAATGATGACGATTCCACCCTCCATACCGTCGTAGAAGGTATGGCAGAGTTCCTGATTCAGCTGAAAAGACATCTTTGCCCTTTCGGCGTCCTGCCGGCGCCATTGGTTGAAAACAAAAAAACAACAGGAGCTGCACAGCATGCTCCTGTAATAATTTACAACAATTCAGTTCCCGTTGCAGTCATCATTTGCGGTAGGACTGTAAAAACTGTTTTGTCCTCTCACTGGTCGGGTGCTCGAAGACCTGCTCCGGCGTTCCCTGCTCCGCGATCACGCCCTGATCCATGAAGATCACGCGGTCGGAAACATCGTGGGCAAAGCTCATCTCGTGGGTCACGATGATCATCGTCGTGTGCTGGCTTGCAAGGTTTCGGATGACGCGAAGCACCTCACCGGTAAGCTCCGGGTCGAGGGCGCTCGTCGGCTCGTCAAAGCAGAGGATGTCGGGGTGCAGGGCAAGGGCCCGTGCGATCGCAACTCTCTGCTGCTGTCCGCCGGAGAGCTGGTGCGGGTAGTTGTCCATGCGGTTGGACAGCCCCATGCGGTCCAGGAGCTCCTTCGCGTTCTCCCGGATCTTCTCGCTCTCCTGCTTCACGTCAAGATGCTCCGTCTTTGCCTTCGTCTTCAGGGAAAGCTGCGGGGCTAGCATGACGTTCTCGAGGGCCGTGTACTGCGGGAACAGGTTGAACTGCTGGAACACGAGACCAAAGTGCAGGCGGCGCCGTCTGATCTCCTCCTCGGAGAAGTTCTTCTTCTGCGCTGCGTCAAAGAGCACCTGGCCGTTGACGGAAAAGGATCCGCCATCCGGCGTCTCGAGGAAATTCAGGCACCGAAGCAGCGTTGTCTTTCCGGAGCCGGAGGAGCCGATGATCGTGAGTGCCGTGCCCTCGTCCATCGTAAAGGAGATGTTCTCGAGAACCTTGGTCTCTCCGAAGTGTTTTTCTATGTTGCTGACTTCCAGAATCGGCATATCCTTCTCCTCCTATTCAAAGTACGAGAGCCTGCGCTCAATGTAGTTAAACAGCAGTGTCAGGAGTCCCGAGAACAGCAGATAGAACGCGCCGGTGTAGAACAGCGGCCAGATGATGCCGCTCGACTTGATGAACGACTGGCCGTTCCAGATGATCTCATAGACCGCAATCACGCGGGCAAGGGAGGTATCCTTGACGAGGGTGATGATCTCGTTTGCCATCGGAGGCACGATGCGCTTGATAACCTGAAGCAGAATGATCTTCCGGAAGATCTGCCCGTTCGTCATGCCGAGCACCTTGCCGGCCTCGTACTGTCCCTGGGGGATCGACTGGATGCCGCCGCGGTAGATCTCGGCAAAGTAGCAGGCGTAGTTGATGACAAAGGCAACGAGGGCTGCGGTAAAGCGGCCGCTGTCCCCGGAGCCCCACAGGTGCGCATCAAAGATGATGCCGGGGCCGTAGTAGATGACAAGCAGCTGCAGAAGAAGCGGGGTTCCGCGGATGATCCAGATGAGGACCTTGATCGGGGCGGACAGCGCCTTGTGCTTCGACATGGACCCGAGGCACAGAAGGAGCCCCAGGGGCAGGGAAAACAGGAGCGTCAGCGCAAAGAGCTTGACGGTATTCAGGAATCCCACAAGAAGGGAGAGTGTGACTTCAAGGAACATTTGATATCTCCATGGCCGAAAGAAACGGCGCAGCAAAGCCGCGCCGTGATCTTTCCTTACGTCAGGTTACCGGATCAGTCAGAGACGAGAGCGTCCTGCACGCCGTAGGTTTCGGCGATCGACTCCATGGAGCCGTCCTCCCGGAACTTGTCAAACTCGTCGTTGATGTAGGCAGCAAGATCGGAACCCTTGCGGCAGCCGACGCCGTACTCCTCGGTGGTCAGCTCCACGGTGTGGGTCAGATCATCATAGCTTGTCCCCTCGCCGATCATGGCACCTGCCATCAGAAGGTCGATGATCGCCGCATCCGAGGTCCCGGAACGGACTTCCATCAGCGTATCCGCCTGGGATGTCAGGGACGTGTAGTTGAAGCCGTTCTCCTTGGCTGCCGTCTCGCCGGCAGAGCCTGCCTCCACGGCAAAGGACAGATCCTTCAGGGAATCGACATCCTGATACTGGTCCGCCTTGTTTGAGGGAACGACGACGACCTGTGCGTTGTTAAGGTACGGCTCCGTGCACTCCATCGAGGACGTCACCTCGTCGGTCAGTGTCATGCCGTTCCAGACAACGTCAATCGACTTGTTGTCGAGCTCCAGGATCTTGTTGTCCCAGTCGATCTCCTCGAACTGAACCTCGACGCCGAGGTCCTGTGCCACCTTGGTGGCAAGATCCGCATCAAAGCCGATCCAGTTGCCGTCCTCGTCCTTGTAATCCATCGGCGCAAAATCCGTGATGCCGACGATCAGCGTTCCCTTGCCCTGAATGTAGGCGACATCGGAGTCTGCGGAAGACTCTGTCGCCGCTGTCGTATCAGCCGTTGTTGCTGCGGTATCCGCAGCTGCTGTTGATGCGGCGGACGCTGCCGTGGTGGAAGCAGAATCCGAAGAGGAACTGCCGCAGGCGGCGAGGGACATGCCCGTGATCGCCGCAAGAATGACTGCCATCATACGCTTTTTCATAACACACACTCCTCCCTGTCTGGTTCAACAGGTCTTTAATTTAGTCGATTAACACTTTAGCACAGGAAAGCATCAGGGGCAATAAAAAATCCTGTCCGGTCCCCGAAAGGTCCGGGCAGGATCCAGGAAAATTCCTGCTTATGCATTAGCCTTTGCAAGTTCTGCCAGAGTCGTGAAGCCTGCTGCATCATTGACTGCCATCTCGGCGAGCATCTTGCGGTTGATGTCAACCCCTGCTGCCTTCAGGCCGTGCATCAGCTGGCTGTAGGAGATGCCGTTTGCTCTTGCGGCTGCATTGATACGTGCAATCCACAGAGAACGCATGTCGCGCTTTCTCAGTCTTCTGCCTGCGAATGCACTGTTCTGTGCACGCATGACGGACTGCTTTGCAACTCTGTACTGCTTGGAGCGAGCTCCTCTGTATCCCTTTGCCAGTTTCAGCACACGATTGTGCTTCTTCTTCGCATTAACTGCGCCCTTAATTCTTGCCATTTCGATAATCCTCCTGAAATCTTACCTGAACGAAGCCCTCTGCCATTAGAGATAAGGCATGATCTTCTTCATCGTCTTTACAGTCGTTGCGTCCGTAACAGTGGGCTGGCGAAGATTTCTCTTTCTCTTCGTGGTCTTCTTGGTAAGAATGTGACGCTTGTTTGCCTTATATCTTACTAACTTTCCGTTTCCCGTCAGCTTGAAACGCTTTGCAGCTGATCTGTTTGTCTTCATGCTCGGCATAATGTTACCTCCTTGTATTGTGCGGAATCACTTCCGCGGGTACTGAATTTTAAGCACAGACCGTTCCCGTCAGGATTTCTTCTGCATCAGGAACAGGGACATGCTTCTGCCTTCGACCTTCGGCGGCTTGTCGACCGTCGCCACGTCGGAGAGAGCCTGTGCGAAGTCCGTCAGGATATGGACATGGTCCTTCATGTGCGCCATCTCACGTCCGCGGAAGCGGAGCGTGACCTTGACGCGGTCTCCGCGCTCGAGGAACTTGCGGGCCGCACCGACCTTCGTATTCAGGTCGTTGTCATCGATGTTCGGGGACATGCGGATCTCCTTGATCTCGACGACATGCTGCTTCTTCTTCGCATCCTTCTCACGGCGCATCTGCTCATAGCGATACTTGCCATAGTCAATGATCTTGCAGACCGGAGGAGTGGCCTGTGCCGCGACGAGGACAAGATCGAGCTCGGCTTCCTCGGCCTTCTTTCTCGCATCCTCGATCGGCATGATGCCGAGCTGTTCTCCGTCTGCGCCGATGACGCGGACTTCCCTTGCACGGATCTGATCATTGGTGGGAACGGAAAAGCGATTGCCATTCCCCCTGTTGCGGTTGCTGCTGTTGTTATTTATTGCTTTTTCCTCCACGCCCGCGGTCTCCCGGGGCTACCTCATAAAAAAACAGTGGCATCAATCAGATGCCACTGCTCAGATCATAGGAAATCACTCCGCGCTGCGGAGATTGTCCCGTATGAACACCGCCTGACCTTTGCCGGCGGGTGAGAGTCGCGCTCTGCTTGATGAGTGCCTGAAAACCTCAGACACTGCAATAGATTACCAGAGCTCTCCTCTTCTGTCAATCCTTTTTTGCGCTTTCCGGTGGAAAATCCGCCCCGTCTGTGTTAGTGTGGGACAAAGACGGAGGATTCCATGAACAGCGATTCGAACAACTCTATGAAACATCAAAAGCCCGGAAAAGGCAAGCGCATCGCGGCGCTTGCCGGCGCGCTCTTTCTTGTCGCCATGGTGGTGGCAACGCTTCTTGCAGCGATCCTTGCAAGCCCGGGAAGCAACATTTTCCGCACGCTCCTTGGCTTTGACATCACGATCCCGATTCTCCTGTGGCTCATCATCTACGCCGCAGACCACATGCCGGGAAAGCGCCACGGGGTCTATGAGGAAGAGACGAAGGATCCTAAAAAGACCAGTAAGGAGCAGGACAGCACTGATAAAGAGTCCTGACCTTTGGAAGAAGAGGTCAATCGTAACAGGGTAACCCCCACCATATGGAGGGATGAAGAAAACCACGGGCATCGCGCCCGTGGTTTTCTTCATCCTGGGTTCTCAAAACTCTTCGGTTTTTCCGCCGGAGGAGTTTTACTCTGTTTTAAACCTCTTTCCTCAGGAGGTCATCAATCTCCTGCTCTGCCTGTTCCTGATTCCGGTACCAGACGGTTCGGATGCCGAAGTGCTCTGCCATCGGAAGGTTCCGGTAGGTGTCATCGCAGAAGACGCATTCCTTCGGGTCAAGGTCGTACTTTTCGAGGATCCTTTTGTAGATGTCTGGATTCGGTTTGATCATCTGCTCCTCAAAGGAGAACACGCCGCCCTCGCAAAGATGGCGGAAGGCCATCGCATCCTCGCAGTCCGAAAGACAGACTTTCGAGAAGTTCGAGAGGTAGTAGACCTTTGCGCCTTCCTCATGAAGATGCCTGATCCACGGGATTGCCGTCTCCTTCTTCGTCACGACGCCGAGCTGATGACTCAGGGTCTTCTTGATATCAGCTTCCAGTTCCGGGTGATCCGCGATCATGAAGGATAAGATCTCCTCATTCGTGAACACCCCGCGGTCAAACTCGCACCACCAGGTGGAGCCCATCGTCGCATCGGCAAGCTTTCGTGCCATCTCCTCCGGATAGCCGAAGGATCGGAAATAGCGAAGCCCGTCGTACCGCACGAGGACGCCGCCGATGTCAAGGATGACGTTCCGGATCATGCCTTCTTCTCGTCCTCTTCCTTGTCTTCCTTGATGCCGACGCCCTCCCGGATCATCTCAAGGAGTCTTTGTGCGGAGTAGGGGATGGCCTTGTCCTGATAAGTTGCAACGTAGAACTCGCGCTCCGGAATCGGCGTATCGAAGGTCAGCTCGAAGACCGTTCCCCTGTCAATCGCATCCTGTGCGAAGTCTCTTGTCACGCAGCCGATGCCGAGGTTTCTCTCGGCGAACTCGACGATCATGTCGCTGGTTGCAAGCTCGAACTCGGGCTTTACCTGGATCTTGTGGCTCGACAGGAAGCTGTCGACCGCACGTCTCGTGGAGGTATCGTCCTCGAGGAAGATGAGCGGCAGCTCGCGAAGTTTCTTTAACGGCAGGGTCTGTCCCTGCAGATTTCTGTACTTGCTGCCTGCAATGAAGACGTCCTGCGTCTTCCGGACCGGAATGGTATCCACACCTGCAAGGTGGGAAGAGAGCGGTCCCGAGATCACGCCGAAGTCGATCGTGCCCTGCTGCAGGAGCTCAAGAGTCTCCGGGGTCGGAGCATTGTTCACGCGCACCTGCACGCCGTCATAGGCCTCATGGAATTTCTGCAGATACGGCAGCAG
Source organism: uncultured Lachnospiraceae bacterium (assembly GCA_900315055.1). Lineage (GTDB taxonomy): Bacteria > Bacillota > Clostridia > Lachnospirales > Lachnospiraceae > CAG-791. The sequence continues at coordinate 9,693 of OMXP01000038.1, read as the reverse complement.
GAAGAAGCGCAGGGTCATGTCCGAAGCGCCGATGCGGATCTCGCCGATGTCAAGGTGCATCATCTGGCGCAGCTTCCTCTCGCCCATCTGAATCTCCTCATAGCCTCTCTTGATGTAACCGAAGAGCATGCTGCCCTCCTCGGTCAGATGCACGCCTCTTGCGGAGCGCTCAAAGAGCTTGACGCCGAGACACTCCTCGAGCTGCTTGATCTGCTGGCTGACAGCCGGCTGGGAGACGCTGAGCTTGTGTGCCGCCTTGGTGACGGAACCGCAGGATGCCACATGGTAGAACACCTTGTAGTACTCGAGGTTCGTGCTGTTGTTTTCATCTTTCTGTCTAGATCGCATGATTATCCCTTTTCCTCGCTGATGAGTTTCTGAAGTGGAAAGTTCTTTCTCTTCTATAAGTTTAACACATGTGCCTGCCATAAGATACTGTAAAATATAGCTTTCCTGAAATTCTTTCCCGATTTCCCGGAAAAGCCATAAAGAAAGGGCCCTGCAGCCCCCAAAACGGGTGTCTGCAAGGCCTTTTCTGAAAGAACTTTAAGATTCAGTTTGATTTCACTTCTTCAGCGGGCTGTTGCGGTAGATGATATCCTCTCTTGCAGGGCCGTTCGAGACCATCGTGATCGGATACCCGATCTGCTGCTCGATGAAGTTCACATAGTCCTGTGCCTTCTGGGGCAGATCCTCGAACTTTTTGATGCCGCGGATATCGCACTTCCAGCCCGGGAACGTCTTGTAGACGGGCTTGCAGCGCTTCAGGTCCTTGGTGACCGGGAACTCCGTGATCTGCTTTCCGTCGAGCTCATAGGCCACGCACACCGGGATCTCATCGAGGTATCCGAGGTCATCGAGCACCGTGAAGGCCACATCGGTTGCGCCCTGCAGGCGGCAGCCGTACTTGCTTGCGACGCAGTCATACCAGCCGACTCTTCTCGGACGTCCGGTCGTTGCGCCGTACTCGCCGCCGTCACCGCCGTGATTGCGCAGGGCCACAGCCTCATCGCCGAAGATCTCGGAGACGAACTCGCCCGCACCGACTGCGGAGCTGTAGGCCTTGGAGACGACCACGACCTGCTTGATCTCATAGGGCGGAATGCCGGCGCCGATCGCACCGTACCCTGCAAGGGGCGAGGAGGAGGTGACCATCGGATAGATGCCGTGGTCCGGATCCTTCATCGTGCCAAGCTGTCCCTCGAGGAGAATCGTCTTCCCCTCCCTGATGGCCTGATCGAGGTACAGGGAGGTGTTGCCAAGGTATTTTGCAACCTTGTCGCGGCGCTCCTTGATCCACTCGAGAAGTCCCTTCCGGTCGATCGGATCGGTGTGATAGAGGTTGACAAGCAGTGCGTCCTTGATGTCCGCGACGCGGTTGATCTTCTCCATCAGGGTGTCATCGTCCTGATAGAGCTCGTTGATCTGCCAGCCGATCTTTGCGAACTTGTCGGAATAGAACGGCGCAATGCCGCTCTTGGTCGAGCCGAACGACTTGCCGGCAAGACGTGCTTCCTCGAGCGTATCGAACAGCACGTGATAGGGCATCATGACCTGCACGCGGTCCGAGACCATCAGCTGCGGCGCCGGAACGCCCTTGGACTCGATGTCGGCCAGCTCCTTCAGGAACTTGTCGATATCAAAGGCGACGCCGTTGCCGATGATGTTCATGATGTTCTGGTGAAACACACCCGAGGGCATCAGGTGAAGTGCAAACTTGCCGTACTCATTGACGATCGTATGGCCCGCGTTTGAACCGCCCTGAAAACGAATGACCACATCCGCGGAATCCGCGAGTGTATCCGTGATCTTGCCCTTGCCCTCATCGCCCCAGTTGGCGCCGACGACTGCTTTAACCATGACTTGAATCCTCCGTTATAAAAACAACTTGGTTTGTACCGGGCTTTTTCCCGTGCCCGACGCAGAAGAGTATACCGCAGATTATATCATAAGTAAAATCAATCTTTTTGATAGGGGGTATCAGACATTGATCTGAGCCCTGTCTCCCAGAAGATCCTTGTTTTTCTCGAGCATCGGGTTCACGACCTCTGCAAGGTACCGCTCCACCTGATGAGGCGCACAGCCGATGTAGCGCTTCGGATCCACGTACTTGTTCAACTCTTCTCTTGTCATGTGGAACTTCGGATCGGCCGCGATGAGGTCGAGCAGGTTGTTGTCAATCCCCTCTTCCTTGACCCTGCGTCCAGCCTGCATGGACAGCTCGCGGATCTCCTCGTGATACTCCTGACGGTCTCCGCCCATCTTGACCTCGTCCATCATGATGTTCTCGGTCGCCATGAACGGCAGCTCCGCATTCAGATGCTTCTCGATGACCTTCGGATAGACCTTCAGGCCGTCGGTGACGTTCTCGCACAGGTTCAGGATGCCGTCGGTGGCAAGGAAGCCCTCCGGGATGGACAGCCGCTTGTTTGCGGAGTCATCGAGGGTTCTCTCAAACCACTGCGTGCCGGAGGTGATGGAGCCGTTGAGGACATCGACCATCACATAGCGGGACAGGGAGCAGATGCGCTCGGAGCGCATGGGATTTCTCTTGTAGGCCATGGCGGAGGAGCCGATCTGGTTCTTCTCGAAGGGCTCCTCGATCTCCTTCATGTGCTGCAGAAGGCGGATATCCGTCGCCATCTTCATCGCGGAGGCCGCAATGCCGGCGAGGGTGTTGAGGACCATCGTATCCATCTTGCGGGAATAGGTCTGTCCGGAGACCGGAACACAGGCATCAAACCCCATCTTCCTGGCAATCATCGGATCGAGCCGGTCCACCTTGTCGACATCTCCGTCAAAGAGCTCGAGGAACGATGCCTGGGTGCCGGTGGTTCCCTTGGAGCCCAGGAGCTTCAGCTGTCCGATCGTGTGATCCACTTCCTCGAGATCGATCATGAACTCGTTGATCCAGAGGGTCGCGCGCTTGCCGACGGTCGTCGGCTGGGCGGGCTGGTAGTGGGTGAAGGCAAGGGTCGGCTGCTCCTTCCACTCATCGGCGAACTTCGAGAGAATCGAGATCACGTTGATGAGCTTCCTGCGGACCAGCTGCAGCGCCTCGCGCATCAGAATGATGTCCGTGTTGTCGCCGACGTAGCAGCTCGTTGCTCCGAGGTGGATGATGCCCTTTGCCTTCGGGCACTGCAGACCGTAGGCATAGACATGGCTCATGACATCGTGCCGGACGACCTTTTCTCTTTCCTCGGCGTCCTTGAAGTTGATGTCGTCCACGTGGGCCTTCATCTCATCGATCTGCTCATCGGTGATGGCAAGGCCCAGTTCCTTCTCGGTCTCTGCCAGGGCAATCCAGAGCCTTCTCCAGGTCGAGAACTTCTTCTGCTGCGAGAAGATGTACTGCATCTCTTTGCTTGCGTAGCGCGTTGAGAGCGGGCTCGTATACTTTGTGTACTGATCGTTGTCCATGTTCATCCTCCTTAAACGATCTCAGATCTGCGGTGCCTTTGACAGCCTGTAATCATCTTTCATCTTCTGCATCGTCTGATGCAGCAGAATCTCATAGTTGGTCTCCTGTCCCTCCGATTCGTAGCGGCGAAGGCGCATGATCTTCTCCTTCTCCTCGCTCGTATCGTACAGGGTGTTCGCCTGCCTTATCCTCTTCTCGAGCTCCAGCGAGGCGTTGTAGCTCTCCGGGTGCTCGGTGATAAACGAGAGGTACTCCTCATCGGAAAGAGACATGCGGACCGCGGCAAGATAGTTGAGATACGTCTTTGCCTGTCCGCTGATCGAAAAGCTCTCCTTGAAATGATCCGCGGCCTGCCGGAAACGGAACAGGTCCGCATAGATGAGCCCTAAGTTTTTCTCGATGTCCGCCCGAAGCTCCCGCTCCGGCTCCGGAAGATCCTTCAGGATCTCCTCGTACTCCGCAATCGCCGCATAGGAGTGTCCCGCAGATGCGGTTGCGGCAGCGTGCCGGCAGCGCCTCTCGTAGGGCTCCATTCCCTGACCCGAGGCGACGATCTGCCTTGTCTGGAGCTTTCGGTTCTCGGTCACATATCCGCAGTAGTCGAGGATGCAGGAAACGAACTCCGAGAGGGCCCGCTCCTTCCCGAGATACCCCTTCAGTTTGTCGGCAAGCTTCGGAAGTCCCAGCTCCGTGTCGATCCATCGCACCAGCTCCGGGTCCATGATCCCGGTGTCCAGAAACTGCGCGCTCTGTACCAGAGAGTAGCTAAGCTCCTCGATCGAGTAGATATTCCGTTCTATTTTCGCCATGCGGTAGGGACGCTTTGCAAGCTTCCCCGTCGCAACGATCACTCGGCTCATATCCTGTCCTATCCGTGTATCGTGATGTTCTGTTCCCATTTAAGACCCGTTGACGGGAAGATCTCCCCGAAGCCCAGGTCCTCGATGACAAGGTGAACCATGTCCCTTGCTGTCATCGTAAAGTGAAGCCTGATCCTTGTCGTTCTGCCCTCCCGGACCGGCAGGTGGTCGAGGCGGATCATGAAATCCTCCACCTTGCCGCCGGTAAGGGGCGTGAGGACCAGGTGCAGCTCATTGCCGTCCTCGAGAATGAGATCGTCGGTCACGTCCGCCTCATACCAGTTGACGCCGGCCTCGAGGAAGGGGTGATAGACGGTCTCGCCCTTCACCTGTGCCCGGATGCCGATGTTCTCCTTCAGGCGGTTGTCGTCGAGGAAGTAATACTGTGAGGCGATCTCCGGCTGATTCAGGCGAAGATAGGCGCCGTAGCAGGCGCCCTTCCCGTAGAGGTTGCTGCCGGAGAAGACACGGCGTCCCCGAAGAAGGAAGGAGACCGTCTTTTTCATGTGCTCCAGGTCAAATCCGGAGCCCACAAGGTACACCGACGAGATCTGCCGCCGGTCAATCGCCTTCTGCAGAATCCCGAGAAGCTCCCCGTCCCGCTCCTCCATCGTCTCAGAGAAGAGTCCCGGCGCGGACTCCTTTTCCTGCCAGGCAATGATCGGCTTTGTCCTCGTGTTGTACATCATGCGGCAGATCCTTATCTCCCCGCCCGTCTCGTACTCGACGAGCATCGAGCCCGGCTCCCGCACGGACTGCGCCTGCATCAGAAGATAATTGTAGTAGCTGCTCTCGTGGGATTCAAAGTACAGCTCGCTTGTCAGGTTCAGACGCTTCTTCACGTTCTCGAGAATCGAGATCATGCGGTTGTCCATAAGGCGCGACGTAAACATGATCGCCCCGATCTCCTGGGTCGGAACGCGGTTCGAGATGCGCATCAGCACCCGGCTGATGTAGAGCGCAAGGAGTGCCGTCGGCTCGTACCGGCTGTTCTCCACCGGCACCGGGCTTCCCTCGATGGCAAGCGTCACAAGATGCGGGATGTAGGTGCTCGTCCCGTCGGATGCCGCGGCCACGGCCTCCTGCCCGCAGACCCAGCGGTTCACGCCGTTCTGCTTTGCGATCGCCGTCGGGATGTCATACTGCTCTCCTCCCTCGATGAGAGAGTATGTCACCGGGTCCTTCGGCGTCTTCTTTCCCGGGTTCTCCAGAAAGGCCACCTGGCAGAAGTCGTCCGCAAGGTCAAATCCCACGATATATTTTGGTATGGCAGGTTGTTCAATCAACATAGGTACAGACTCTATTCCTCAAATATCCTGTCCACAAGAAAGGCGCGGTGCGTGTAGTTCTCCATGCGATCAATCGCCTCGCTGTCCCGCCCGATCGCGCAGAGCATCGAGATGCGGTTGATCATGCCGAACCGATCGTCCGTGTCCGTCAGAATCCTCGCATCCTGCCCGAGGGTCCCGGACTCGATGACGTTCTGATCTCTCTCGTCGTCGGTGATGTAGTAATGCATCTGCTCCCCGAAGAAGAGAAGGAAGCCGGTCACATAGATGCCCTCGTACATCTCCTTCATCTCCTTGACCTGATAGGAGGAGCGCACGCCGTCCTTCTCCATCGCGTAGTGGAAGCGGATCTTCTTCATCGGATCGTAGTCCTTCACGCGCACCTCATAGAGCGTGTCGTCCGCATAGGCCTGCAGATCCGGGTAGATCGAAAGAAACTGCCGGAAAAACGGGAACACGATCCCCTCACCAAGAAGGTCTCCCAGAAAGAGCACCGCGACCTCCTGCTCATCGTCCGTGATCTCGCCGGAGCGTTCCGAGAGGTCCTTGAGCCAGGCGATGCGGCAGACGTCGACAACCGGCACGCCGTCCCGCCCGTATTTGGTCAGAAGGTCAAACTGTCCCTTTCCCATCGGGTCGTCCCGCACCACATGGTAGTGCGCACTCTGGGCAAGAACCGAGGTGAGGACGTTCGTGTCCGCCCCGCCCTTCTTGTAGTGCTCGATGATCTCGTCTCTGGTATCCAGCGTCTCGCCGGTGTAGAGCATCTGCACCAGCTCCCGCCGGCACAGCGCATAGTCATCCGTTCCGAAGGCAAGGCAGGCCTTCCGGAGCTCCTCGAGCTCCTTCGTCGTCCCGTCGTAGTTGTCCGCCATGTAGAGCAGGAGCTTCTCGTCGTACTTGCCCTTCATGAAGCACTCATGGGCGATCATGGCAAAGGATGTATCCCCCGCGGTGATGCCGCCGCCCTCAATGGCGCCCGACAACAGCCGCATCAGAACGCCGCCCTCGATCCCGTAGGAGCCGCAGGTCCGAAGCCAGTTCAGTGCCTGCTCGGTAAGTCCCCGGCGCACCAGGTACTTCATCACGATGCCTCTTGCCGTGGAATCGAGGCTGTCCGGAGAAATGTGCTTCAGGTAGTCGTCCATGTCCCGGACATCATCGCCCGTCTCATAGCAGGATAACAGGCGAAGGCACAGATCCTGCGCCGGTTTCTGCAGAAGAATGCCCGCATCGCAAAGATGCCGCACCCTCTTTGCCATCGCCGCGTCATACGGCCGCTCGCCCTGACTCTCTGACAGGTACAGATCGAAAGGCACGTTGTCGGTCTCATACTGGGACAGAATTCCGGAGAGGACCTTGTAGTCCATCATGCGCGTGATGGTATAGTCCGCGCTCCCCGCATAGCGGTGTCCCTGCCCGTCCTCCAGGAACAGATGGTACTGTTCTCCGAAGATCGGAACATAGCAGCTGCCGTCCCGCAGGGGGAAATAGTTCTCTCCCCTGCAGGCATCATAGATGAGAACCACCCGCTGGAACTTCTCATTCTTCGTCTCCACCCTGCACATGAAGGCGGAGGGAAGCGCTGCCGAGAGAAGCTCCTCCGGCAGAACCGCGCCGCTCTTCATGTACCACTCAAAGAGGAAGGCAAGATCCTCGCTCATGTGACGGGCAAGGAGCGCGTTCTGGGTAAAGGAGAGGATCTGCTGATGATACTGATCATACAGGGTGCTTCCCGGTGCCGCATGCTCCAGGACATAGCGGTAGAGCCTTGCGTTTTTCTTCTCCGGCAGGGCGCTCTGGTAGGCAAAGTAGAGAAGCACCATCTGCGGGATCTCCCCCGTAAAATCATCCGGGAGAGAGAGCATGTAGTAGTCAAAGAGCCTCGTGATCTGAAGCCCCGCATCGACGCCCTTCTGGTACCAGGAGAACGCGTCCTTCTGATAGATGTTTCCGCGGATCAGGAGCGTGCAGATGCTCTGCAGGGTCTCGTTCTTTAACGCCTGCGGAGCGTCGAGCTCATACCCCTTCTTCAAGATCAGGGCAAGCTTTGCCGAGTAGCTCTTCTGGCGTCTTGTCAGGTAATTTACCTGCGTCATGACGGCATCGGTGAGAATCCCGTTTCTTGCCGCATACAGGAGGACCTGCAGGCTGAAGTCATCAAAGCCGTGCAGAATCGCCGGGTTGTTCCGGACAAGGAAATAGGCCTCAAGATAGAGAACCGGTGACCGGGAACCCGCCTCAAACTGGTGCTCAAGCTCCTCCAGGGCGCGCTCCCTGTGGCGCGCAAAGGAGCCCGTCGCATAAAGATACAGCCAGGCAATCCAGAAGTTGTCGGGATTGCGTCTCTTCTGATATTCAATGAGGTGAATGCAGTCAGACACGACGCCCTGAAGATCGGTGATCCGGGCGCTCAGCTCGGCTGCGGAAGTGGCGGAAAAGCTCTTTACCTGCATCGACTGCGTCTCTGCTCCCGCCGCAAGCTCCCCTTCGGGGATCTTTCCGATGGAGTCCGTGTCATCGTCAAAGAAGTCATCGGACGGCACCGGGTCGGGGTGCAGTCTTTTCCGGTTTTCCTCGATCTCCTTCTGCGCGCACAGCATCGTGAGATACATGCGGTAGACGTATTCCGTGTCGTCCTCGAGGTCAAACTGATCCCGCTCATAGGGCGGAAGGGTGTCCACCTCGCCGGAGAGACGCCGGTTCAGGTTCTGGAGCTCAAGGCGCGCCTGCTCCGCCTTCTTTGCGGTGAGAAGGTAGTGGATCCGGTAGAGGGACGGATAGGTGGAGAGATGATCGTGCTCGCCAAGAGATGCAATAAGAGCGTCCATCTTCGTGAGAAACTCTCTTCCCTCGAGCTTCTTCATGCGGAAGGAGGCAAAAAGAAGCATCATGTCGCGGACCGCCTCCTCCGCTTTCCTTCTGTGATAGATCTTTGCGGCAGGAAGTGCCTCGTAGGTCACGCACACGGGGATATCCTGCACGGAAAAGGGCGCCTCCAGAATGAGATGCCCGAAGTTCTTCCCCTGATGGAGAAGTGCAGTATCGACCGTATAGAGAAGGCTGCAGGAGCCCTCGCGGAAATCGTTGGCATCAAGGATCTCCCGCGGCGTCTTGAGGAAGCCTCCGACGCATCTCACACGAAGGCAGGTATAGCCCCAGCCGTTCCTTGTGATCGTCAGGTTCTCCTTCACGGGTGCCTCTTCCGGTGCCGGGATATTGAGCTGGATCTTGTTCTGTTCCGGGAGAAACTCAATGGCCTTCTTTCGTCCGATCGAGATCAGAAACTCCTCGAGATTCTGCTGATCGCCCTGATGGGCGCAAAGTCCCCGGTAGAAGCCGAATTCATTGGATTCCAGGGTCGAAAACAGAGAGGCAAAGAGCGGGTTGTAGAACGCATTTCCCGCCTCCAGCCAGTTCGTTTTGGACAGGTTTGTGAAATGATACAGGTTGCGGACCGGTCCCAGAGAGGAATCGATCAGAGCCGGCATGATCTTTACGTGGTACGGGATCTGGTACTCCCCGTGATCGGAGAGCACGAGAAAAGAACCCTCCACCTGATCGCCGGGAGAGAAATGTCTTGCATCAAAGCGGTAGCTGATCTCATCTCTGGAACCGGAGAACGTCGGCGTCAGGCACTTCATCGAGAGCTTCGAGGAGAACACAAAGCCCGTGATCTGCTCCCTCTCGGTGCCGTAGATCGTAAAGGAGCCCTCCTTCACCTCGCCGGGAGAGAGGGTCAGCAAGATCTGGGGAACGGAAAACGTAAGCTTTACCGGGCTTGCGTGAAACCTGTCCTTCCCCATTTTCTCCTGTTCCTGAAACTGCAGCATACAAATATAACCTCATCAATCTTCCTAAGTACCAAGGGATTATACCACACAACCATGCGCCGTCGATAAAAGGAGAAGCCCCCTGCCCGGAAAATCGAGCCGCAATGCGGCCTGTTCTCCGGAAGGAGGCTTCCCTTTGGAAAAGAAAGACCCGTGGTCTTCCTTTCTCATCATATTTAATTCTTAGCCTCCTCTTAGAGAGTCTTTTTTTCTTGTTGAAGCAAAATAGATCTCATCAGTTCCATTGTGCTGTCCTGAATTTCATCCGGCAGCTGTCGAAACACTCT